>DBPR01000026.1 GCA_002305635.1 Anaerolineaceae bacterium UBA1415
TTGTTGACCATGTCCATGAAGATCAGCCAGGCTTCATCGTGCTGCGGGCCCTTGTTGGCAAGGGCGAAGCCGCCCTGCTGTGCCAGGCTCTCTTTGTGAGCGTATTCGGAATATTCGAGACCTTTTACTTCCATGCCGATATCCTGAAGAAGTTGCGGATCGGCACCAAAACGTTCTACGAATATCTTTTTTAACTTACGAATGCCGAGCCCGGCCAGCTTGCCAAATTCGTCCCCGCGGGACATCTGGTGAAGCAGCTCGAGCACCGCCCGACTGTTGCCAAAGCAGAGGTCAAGCCCGCCCATGTCTTCCCGGGTGATCTGACCGCGCTGGTAGCACTCCATGATAAAAGCGATACAGGTGGCAAAGGAGATCAGGTCGATACCGTAGGTATCGCAGTAGAAGTTTTCTTCCAGGATGGCCTGCGGGTCGAAGACGCCCAGATTGGAGCCCAGGCCAGCGACACATTCATATTCGGGGCCGTCAACGGTGACGCACTGCCCGGCATAAGGGCCGGTTTTGAGCAAAAAGTGGTCAGCAGCCTTGGCGCAAGACATGGTACAGCCATACCAGCAGCCGTCGTGAAGACCTTGGGTGAGATATAGATTGATGAATACTTCGGGTGAGATGTTGACCGTTTCAGGGTCGCCGCCGGTTTGGAAGTTGCGCGTAGGTAAAAGATCGTACTGGTTCATGATCAGGACAGTGTTGGCGGTTCCGATCTTGCGCATCTCGTTTTGTTTGTAGTCGAGGTCGTGCATCTGTTTGTGATACTTGACCCCAACTTTGTTGATCGTGCCCAGATCGGCAACGTTGTTGAGGTTTCCTTTGATGCCCTTGTATTTAACCACCAGGGCTTTGATCCGTTTTTCACGCAGGATCGTGCCGATGCCGCCGCGGGCAGCCTGTTTGAAGCGCACCGTTTTGCGGCGCGGATCGTAAAATGAGAAGTTCAGCATGCCCATGAGCGTATGTTTGGCACCGCTGCCGCTGGAGACAACAGAAACGTTGACTTTGTCGTCTTCATCGACGGCATACTTTTCGGTCAGCTCTTCCGCGAGCAGGTGCGAATCCTCTGAGTATTCTTGGCCCTCTTCAAACTGGATGATGCCTTCGTTGCCATCAATAAAAACGATCAGGTCTTTTTCGGCTTTGCCCTGAACCTCGAGCGCGTCCCAACCGGAGAACTTGAGCAGGGGACCAAAATAACCGCCAGCGTTGCTGTCGATGGGGATGTCGGTCAGCGGTGAAATCGAACAGACCAGCGTTTTGCCGGTGCCGGCATATTGGGTGATGCCGCCCAGTGGGCCAACGCTGAAGACGATCTCGTTTTCGGGTGAGTCCCAGCGGGTTTCGGGCGTAACGGCGTGCCAGAGATACCAGAGGTCAAAGCCCTTGCCGCCAATGAATTTTTCTTTCATGAAGTCTGTGACAACTTTTTCCTGGATGCTCAGGTCTGAGACATTGATATAAAGGGACCGCCCGGAATAGCCGCGTTCGATCTTGCCGAGCTCATAATGGTAAGTTTTGAGGATCTTTCCCATGTTTTCTCCTATGCTTCAGTGCTGGCGATGGCGAGCGCGTTCTCGGGGCAGGCTTTTGTGCAAATGCCGCAGGCAATACACTTAAAAGGCTCAGTCAGGTCATTGGCATAAAACATTGCCAGATGAGAGCAATAGCCGACACAGGCGAGACAGCCGACGCATTTTTTCTTGTCGATGCGCACGATGCCGCGCTTGTCACGGTAGATCGCGTGGGCTGTGCACATGTTGATGCATTCGCCGCATTGATTGCAGTAGGTGGCAATGAAGGTGTTGTTATTGTTCAGGATGCGAATGGAGGAGTAATTGCGGTCTTCAGTTTTGTAATAGGCTTGCGAACAGGCTTTTTCGCACGCCAGACAACCGGTGCAAATCTCCTGTCGGATGGTGAGAACTTTCATGGGTGAGGTTCCTTTTTATTCCAGTTTGTACTCTGAATTGTATGGGAGGATGGGGTTGGCGTCAATGAAGTCGGGTGAGAATCAGCAATTCTCAGTATGGAAAAATTAAGTCATGGTTTAGAAGCCAATGTTGCAATGTTGCTAAGGTTGGATATTTAGCATTATTTTTCTGGTCATTTAATGTGCAAAAGTAGCGGACGGGATCATACCCAGAGGGCACTTAGCCCCGTCCGTACAGGTTGATTTCCGATCAAAAAATAATTGATATTCGATTGAGGAAAAGAGTATCCAAGCTATATTAATTTCATACTGAGAATTGCTGGGTGAGGATGTGGGTGGGGTGTCGTTTTCTGGAAAGAAAAACAGACGCTGAAAGCACTCATGGATTGACTGATCTGAGGGTGGAAATGGGATATGCTAAGTTGAAAACAGGTCTGGATTTCAGGTAAATTTTGTGAAATTGCAAAAGTCATATGAAAAACGCAGTTAAAAACAGCAATATTCATATGAATAATGAGATTAAAAGGCATAATATTCATATGAATAATGCATTAATGCGTTGCAAAAGAACGGATTCTTGTGCTAAAATGCTGGTGTGGATCTTTTACTTGGCATGAGTTATCAGATAGTGAAAAGGTGAAAATGAAACGACAGATTTTATCTGACTTCAAAGACTGGAAAAATAGCACCAATCGAAAGCCCTTGTTGTTAACCGGTGTCAGACAATGTGGCAAAACCTATGTTCTGCAGCAATTTGCCAAAGAATGCTTTGACGAAGTGGTTTATTTCAATTTTGAAAGGGACCCGCGGATCGGCGAGGTTTTTGAAAGAGATCTTGACGCAAGGCGAATTGTCAATGATCTTTCAAATTTGTTCCTTCACCAACCCATTAAGTCAGGTAAGACAATACTGATTTTCGATGAAATTCAGATTCAACCCAAGGCGATCACCGCCCTGAAATATTTTCAGGAAGATATGCCCGAACTGGCAGTGGTTGGGGCTGGGTCTCTGTTGGGGGTTAGCATCAGGGCAAACCAGTTAAGTTTTCCGGTTGGAAAAGTGGATCGGCTGGTGATGTATCCGATGAGTTTCCGCGAATTTCTTTGGGCGAATGAGGGTGATGCTTATGAAAATAGTTTATCCCAATACACACTGGATGAAGCCCTGCCTTCCTATATAAGCAGCAAACTACAGGAACTTTATTTTGAATATCTGATCGTAGGAGGCATGCCGGAAGCGGTGAAAACCTGGGTTGAAACCAAGGATATCGCTCAGGTCAGCAGGGTGCAGGAAAATATATTGTTTGGTTATGAAAACGATTTTGCCAAACACGCCCCAGGCTCAGAACTGACAAAAATCCAATCGATCTGGGAATCGGTACCACAACAGCTTGCCAAAGATAACAACAAATTTGTTTTCAGCCAGGTAAAGAAATCCGCCAGAGCAAAGGATCTGGAAGAATCTCTGGGTTGGTTGGTCGATGCCGGTCTGGTTCACAGGCTTTGCAAAGTTGAAAACGCAGTCATACCGTTATCTTCCAATCAGGATTCCACTTTCTATAAGGTTTTTTTCTGTGATACCGGTCTGTTATGCAGGAAAGCTAACTTCACGATGAAATCGCTGCTGGACCAGGCGATGAACTCCGGTGGGTTCAGAGGGTCGATCACAGAAAATTATGTCCTGAGCGAATTGCTGAATCTGGGCTATCATCCTTTTTTCTGGAGGTCTGGCAATACCGCGGAAGTGGATTTTCTGATCGAAGACGAAGGCCGAGTAATCCCTGTAGAGGCGAAAGCCAACATCAACACAAAGGCAAAAAGTTTTCGCCTATTTGTTAACAAGTACCGTAATGAAATAGGGTTCCGACTGTCGTTGAAAAACATAGGCATTCAGGATACAGAGAACACAAAAACGATCAGTCTGCCACTTTACCTGTTATGGCGGATCAAGGATCATCTGAAATGACCATGAAAAGTGAATGCTTAAAGATCAACAGAAAGTTTTGAGAATATTAACGGCACTCTAATATACATATCCCGTCCAGGCAAGGGTGGGATGTTATAATCGATGCCAGAAAATAACGAGAAAAGAGATAAAATATGACCCGAACCAGTGTTCCATGCCCAGTTTGCAGACAGCCGATCGTTGTCGATCTGACCCGTCTGTTTGACCTTAATAGCGACCCTTCTGCCAAAGAAAAGTTACTTTCAGGCGCTGCCAATTACTTCCAGTGCCCAAATTGTCAGCAGCAGGGCATCTACCCGACGCCGATCGTCTATCATGACCCGGACAAGGAGCTTTTGCTGACCTATTTCCCGCCCGAGCTGCATACTCCGATCAACGAACAGGAGAAAACGATCGGCCCGATGATCAAGAAGGTAATGGATGACCTTCCTCCCGAAAAGCGCAAAGGTTATCTCTTCAAGCCCCAAACCATGCTGAGCCAGCAAAAATTGTTCGAGACCATCCTCGAAGCGGATGGTATTACCCCTGAGATGTTGAAAGCCCAGCAGGAGAAACTCAACCTGCTGCAGCGTCTGGCGGCGGCACCTGAGGCTGAGCTTGGAAAACTGATCAAGGAAAACGATGAGCAGATCGATGAAGAGCTCTTTGTTTTGCTTTCCCGATTGGTGCAGGCATCAGCGGCATCAGGCGATCAGGAAGCGGTGATGACCCTGGCTGGGCTGCAAAAAGCGCTTTTGGAGCATTCGACCGTTGGCAAGGCGGCGGCTCATGAGGCGGCTGAAACCCGGGCGGCAATGGAAGAATTGCAGGAGCTGAGCAAAGCCGGCATCACGCGTGAAAACCTGCTTGAGCTGCTCATCAAGAACGCTGATGGCGAAATCCGCCTGACGACGATCGCGTCGATGGCTCGCGGCGGTTTGGATTACGCCTTCTTCCAGACCCTGACCGAAAGAATCGAACAGGCGCAGGGTGATGAAAAAGCAAAGCTTGAGGGTCTACGGGAACGACTCCTGCATATTGTTGAAGCGGTTGACAAGGCTGTGCAGGCTCAGCTCGCGGACGCCCAGAATTTGTTGGATGAATTGCTGGCTGCCGAGAACATTGAGCAAGCCACCCAGCAAGCCCTCCCGCGCGTTAATCAGCTGTTTAGCGAGGTACTCAATAATGCCGCCACCAAAGCTCAGGAAGAAAACGACGTAGCCAAGCTGACCAAGCTGGCAAACATCGTGGCTGTTTTACGGGCTGCCAGCAGCACTGGCGCGGTGATCGAGATCGTGGAAGCCTTGCTGCAAACGGAAAAAGAAGCCGACAGGGCTAAGATTCTCGAGGAAGCTGGCGAGGCGATCAATGATGAGTTCAGCCAAACGCTGACCGGTCTGATCAAGCAGGTGGAAGCGCAGGGTCAACAGCCAGAATTGCTGGAAAGGCTGAAAGGGATCAACAGCGAAGTTTTACGCTTTACCATGCGCAGGAATTTGAATAACGGCAGCAAATAAGAATATCTGTTTATAGAGAATCAGAAAAACGGGCGAGCATACCTTAACGGGCACAAGTCTCGCCCATATGTGTTCCCACTCTTATAATGAAGGGTTGCTATGCCCACCTGTTCAACAGCATGCCATTGATTTTCAGAAAAACGAATTAACTTAATACCTGAGTTTCCCACTTTTGCCAAAAATGGCGTTTTCAACGAGGAAAATATTAAAATTCAGGGCACTAAAGAGCTATAAAATGAGCTAAAAACGACTTAAATTGTGTGTCAAAAAGAGAGATTTGTTGATCTGATTCTCATTGTGAGCTCACATTTCAATGAGTAATTTCAAATTACGTTATCGATTGCAAATAAAAATGTATACGTCATTTTTGGGGATTGTTCCCTAATGCATATTTAAACCCAAAAATTCTATTAAAAACTCATTTTTAGGACTTATTTTAGGTGCGAGAAATTCGGGTTTACAAAGCTCGAAGATAACGTGCATTTCATTATGCCTATAGAAAAAGGTGTACCCACCGCCAAATATTTATTGCTAAACCCGGTATTAATCCATCCGTTTGAAAATTCTCGGATAATTTTTCAGGACACTAAAATGGGAAACTCAGGGAAAAACGGGCGAGCATACCTTAACGGGCACAAGTCTCGCCCATATGTGTTCCCACTTTTATAATGAAGGGTTGCTATGCCCACCTGTTCAACAGCATGCCATTGATTTTCAGAAAAAACGAATTAACTTAATATGTACGATTTGACCTAAATGTTGACGTCGAATTGAACCCAAAAGTTGGGTTCAATTTCGACCTACTCCATTGCCCAATTTTGCGTATGCGAGTTGGCTGATGTCTTAACGTTTGCCCTTATCCTTGTCGGGGTATGTCGTCTGCCTGTATATGTACTGATTATTAGTTTAATCCATGCCAACCTGCTTGCGGTTGTCGGCTTTGCCGCGGCGGCGCATGATATTCAGTATCTTGGGCAGGAGGCGGGTGTAGGTGAAATAGAGCAGGGGGCGGGTGGTGAAGTCCCAGGCGCCCAGATAGCGGGTGGTGCTGCCGTTGAAGCCCTGCTTAAAGCGGAAGACGCCCCACATGGAATCGGATTCGTCAAAAACGTCCGGGGCGCCCCACATATCATAAGTGCGGCAGCCAAGTGCTTTGGAAAGGCGCATGGCTTCCCACTGCAGAAGATGATTAGGCATTAATTCCCGATAACGCTCGGTGGACATGCCAAACATATAGCGCGCCACGCCGTTGAAATGGAAGAGGATCAGCGCCGCGATAGGCTCGCTCTCAACCTCCGCGATCAGGATCTTTGCCATATCGGCTTCCATGAAGCCGCGCCAGGTGTTGAGATAATACTCTTCATGGCGGATGACAAAATCGTCGCGCACAGCGGTTTCGGCATACATGGTATAGAGCATGGGCAGCTCGTCGATGCTTCCCTGCCGCACGCGAACACCTTTTTTGGCTGCCAGGCGGATGTTGTAGCGCGTCTTTTGCTTCATGGCTGCCAAAAGCGCTTCTTCGTCCTGCCGCAGGTCGATCAGGACTGTGTTGCGGAACTGGATCTGGTCCTGGGAGAACTGCCAGCCGCGCTTTTGCAGTCCTTTTTGAAAAGCAATGCCGAAGGGGTTGGGCTCTTCTTCCTCGGTATCGGGAATACCGGTGCCAAGCATGACGTCAGGGTCGATCTTCAGGAAGATCGCCTCGGTCTTACGGGCGTAATCTTCCAATTCCCTGATGACCCGTGTTATTATTTTTGAATTGTCAGATTTGTGAGAGAAGACCGGCCCTTTGGGGCAATAAAGCACAGAAAGGCGCGTTCCCGGGAAGCGAATCTGCCTTTCCAGGATCAGAGCGAGGGCTTCAGGCTCCTCAGCCCTGTCGCCCCAGGCAAAACAGAGAGGCTGCCAGCCATTCTGTTTTTTGGCTTCTGCCCACTGCCAGGTTTGCAGGATGTGCGCTTCCGGGAATTGCAGCAAAAGCTGGTTCCATTCCTGGCTGTCGAGGGGGTAAAGTTGCTTCATGCTGCCTCAGCACCCCGGCGAACACGGTAATTTTCGTAAACTTTATAAAGCAACGGGTTGTAAACTTTCACAAAAGCGGGACAGCTGCGCACAACCTGACCGCCAAAGCCGCGCTTGAAGCGGTAGACGCCCCAAAGCCCATCCGAGCGCTCGGAAAATTCAGCCTCAAGCTGTTCTTCGTCGGCATCCGGGATGCCCCAGAGGTCATATTCGGTTGCGCCGTGGGCTTTTGCCCAGCGCATGGCTTCCCATTGTAATAAATAGGTGGGCATCAGGTTGCGCTGTCGGTTGTCTGAGGCGCCGTAAAAATACCAGGCGCGTTTGCCATGCAAAAAGAGCATCAGGTAAGCCAGCGGCAGACCCTCAAGATGCGCTTCGAGCAAAACCACCTTGCCGGAGGGCGCGAAGTGATCATAGGCTTTTTGATAGTATTCGAGGCTGTGGACGGCGAAGTCATCCCGTTCCCCGGTGGTTTGCATCATCTCGTAAAAAGCTTTCACGTCGTCCGTTGACGTTACCGCGACGCCTTTTTTGGCTGCCAGCCGGATGTTGTAGCGTGTTTTTTGCTTCATGGCTGCCAGCAACTCGTCATCGCTGTTCTCAAGAGACAGAATTACCGTTCGCCTGGGTTGGATCGTTTCTTCAAGCTGTCGGAATTCACGCGAAAAGTGTTTAACGCAGTTTTCTTCAAGCGGCAAATTGCAATCCGGCTCGACCTGCAAAAAGATCGCTTTGCGCCGCCTGCATTCACGGTCAATTTTCGGCCACAACTCTGACCAGTTTGTGCCGACAGGCCCTTTGGGGAGGTAAGCGATCGAGAAGCCAAGCGGCAGACTTCGAAAGAGTACCTGAGCGTAGGCGGTATCGCTTTGGAAAACGGAGCTTTGCCAGCCGAAATGGCTTTTGAACTTTGCCCACTCCGGCAACTGCAATAAATGAGCTTCGTCCAACAAGCCCTTCAGGTTTGCGGGTCGATCCATGTTAGCGCCCTTTGAAACCAAGCACGTTGGTAACGGTTCGCAAGATAATTGAAAAATCCATCAAAATCGAGGCGTGCTGGATGTAAAAAAGGTCGTACTCGAGTTTAACGGAGGTCTCATCAACCGTTTCTGCGTATGCCTGGTGAATCTGTGCCCAACCGGTGATGCCAGGCTTGACCAGCATTCGGGCGCGATAGAAGGGGACATCCTTTTGGAAAACGCCAACCAATTCACTGCGCTCGCTGCGTGGGCCAACAAAGCTCATCTCGCCGCGCAGAACGTTAATGATCTGAGGGATTTCATCCAGGTGGGTTTTCCGCAAGATGCGCCCAACACGGGTGACGCGTGGATCGTTTGAGGCGGTGACCAGGGCTTCTTTTTCCATATCCTGACTGTCTTTCATCGTGCGGAATTTCAGGATGGTATAGGGGTGCCCGCTGCGCCCAAGCCGGATTTGTTTGAAAATGACAGGGCCTCTGGAATCGATGGAGATGATGATCGCGATGACGGGGTAGAGGATGACCAGACCGATCATGCCGACCAGACTCAGGGCGAGATCCATCAGGCGCTTTAAAATGCGATAGATACCGCTGGATGGGGTCCGATCGATAAAAGAGCGAATGACCCAATCTGAGGCGAGCAGGGAGATGGGCACCCGTCCGGTGAGGGACTCGTAAGTATCCTGCATGGTGGCCATGTTCATGCCGCTTTCCTGCATTGCCAATATTGTCTGGAACATGTCGGCATTCATCTCGTTGGAGATGGCCAGGATCAGGTCCGTAATGTTCTGATTCTGGATGATCTCAGGCAGGTTATTATGATCACCTAAAACAGGATAACCTTCGATCATGGTGCCGAGTTTGGCGGGATCGTCATCGATCAAGCCGATCAGGTTGAAAGGAGGCGGGTTCTGCTCCTGGACAACGGCGGCTAATGCTGAGCCGGCCCGGCCTGCCCCGATGATAAGCACGCGTTTGTGTTTGCTGGCGGTGGTGAATAGTTTGATATAAACAACGCGCCAGATCAGGGTGAAGGCTGCTGCCAGAATAAGGAAGATCGCCACACCAAAACGAGGCAGTGAGTTTGGCTCCGAGGCAAAATAAACGATCAGATACAAGACAGTGGCAACGATGAACGAGATCGTCAGCGATTTCAGGGTGACCTTCAGATTGCTGGCTTTGCTGACATCGTAAGTGTCAACCATCAGAAAAGGCCAGACAAGCGGCAAAAAGTAAAACCAACCTGGGATGCGAGCGCGCAAAAATTCAAGCGTAAGGCCAAACCAGGTGTCGCCCTGAGCCCAGAATAAAAGAGCCGCGCCCAAAGCCAGACCAGCCGCGATGAGATCGCCAAGGATCAGCAGAAGGCGTTGTTCGCCCCGGGCAAGGCGGAATTGTTCCTGAGGTTTGATTTGAAAATCTTTTGCCATTATTTTTTCCTGTCAGGTGTCGAAATTAAACCAACAATCAGGGCGGTGCCCCAAGAAAAGTGCATGGTTAAGGTGGCAAGAACAATGCCAGGGGCAAGGCTGAGGTCTTTTTGTTTCCGTGCCAGCGAAAGGGCCGGGATGAGTTGGATCAGCAAGTAGAGGCCCAAAACGGTTGCCAGCGCGATCCAGGCGGGTTTCCAGAAAAAGCCGAGAATTGCCAGAAACAAGACCCCAAGAACGAACAGCGGGGGCAAGGCCTGGCGCCAGCGCAAAGTTTCGGGATAGCGCTTCAACATCTGGGCTTTCCAATAGCCGTAGCCCCAGTATTGCCTGGCCAGGGCGCGCAGCGTTGGACGGGAAAAATAAGTACAGCGAATGGCAGGGTCGAGCCAGATGCGACCGCCAGCCTGGCGAATGCGTGTGTTGACCTCATAATCTTCGTTTGCCAGAAGCGTTTCATCGAACAAGCCGATCTCATCGAAAAGACTTCTTTTATAAGCGCCATACGGCACAGTGTCAACATAAGCGGCTTTGTCCGTGAAGCGATAAAGCGCGTCGCCAACCGCCAGCGGGTTGCCCGCGGCAGCGGCAATGGAACGGGCGATCCAGCTGTCGTTGGGGGCCTGGATGTTCCAGACCCCACCGACATTTTCGGCAATGCCGGATTGAATGGCATCGACGCTGCGTTGGATGTAATCAGCTTCGGGCAGGGAATGGGCGTCCATACGGACGATGATCTCGCCAGCAGCGGCCTGGATGGCGGCGTTCAGCCCGGCCGGGATGATCTGTTTGGGGTTGTCGATCAGGCGAACCTTTAGGCCTGGGTGAGCTTCCTGAAAAGCCTGGATCGCGGAACGGGTATTATCGCTTGAAAAACCATCGGCGATGACGACTTCCATGTCTTCAACAGGGAAGCTTTGCTGATGCAGAGCTTCCAGCACATGGTGGATGGTTTTTTCTTCATTCCGGCAAGGAATGATGACGGATACAAGCGGACTCATTTAATAAAATGGCTTTTTCTTTTTTATTTGTCTTTACAGCAATCCTGGCCGTCTTCGTGATCGCGCGGCACCATGGCGATGGCTTCAATTTCAACGATCGCGCCCTTGGGCAGCCCCGCGACCTGAATGGCGGAACGTGCCGGAAAATCGCCGGAGAAAAATTCGGCATAGACCGCGTTCATTTCAGCAAATTGACCCATATCCATCAAAAAGACGGTGGTCTTGACTACATTTTGCATGCCGGAGCCAGCGCTTTCGAGGATGGCTTTCATGTTTTTGAGCGCCTGGCGGGTCTGGGCCTGAATGCCACCTTCGACCAGGGTGCCGGTCTCTTTATCCAAAGGGAGTTGGCCTGAAATGAAGATCAGCGAGCCGGTGGAAACAGCAACGGAGTAAGGGCCGATGGCAGCGGGTACCGCATCGCAGGTGAGACATTCTTTTTTCGTGCAGCAATTGGTCATTTTTTCCTCTTTTATGGTCGGATTTTGGGTATTATATCATCATGCCTGCCAGCTGCCGATCCCTTTCCAGCAGTGGTCGAGGTGTTCGGCTAAAACGTCTTTGAGCTTGTGTCTGACCGTTTGACGGACGGCGAACATGAGCGGCACGCCCCCGATTTCGTGAATTCTGCGGCCGATGTTTTTGGCATCGCGATGGTGACATTGATGGTCAAAAGGCCCGCCTGGCGCCAGGGAAAGAAAATCGTCCATTTTACCGATCGTGATCAGCTGGTCGATCATTTTTTTGACCTCAGCTTTATCGCGCGGGTTCAGGGCCCGGATCTCCGGTTCGCCAAAGATTCTGTTGAAAATGCTCATGATATACCTCCGACAAGGACAATTATAACAGTCAAACAAAGAGATCAAAAAGTTCACCGCCGAAGAAGAGTCCGGCGATGACGTAGATTGAGTTTTATGAAGTGGAATCGTAAAATGAGGTAAGATTGAGGTCTGGAAATCAGCGATAAATGGAATTGGATGAACCAATGCGTTTTATGATGTAAATCACACAACTTTTAATTATGGACAAATCTGACAGCCTCTTTATCGAAAAGCTTTACCACGATTATCATCGTTTGATGTTTAAACAAGCCAGAAGATATTTTCAGGATCAAAACCAGCTTGAGGACATCGTTCAACTGACTTGTCTGAAACTGATCAGGTATCTTCCTACGATCAGGCAACTTTCACGCAACACTTTGGCAACTTACATCGTTTCTATTGTCAGAAGTGTTTCGATAGACTATTACCGGAATCAGGATACCGCACGCACAACGAGTTTTATTGACCTCGATGAAGGTTTTGAAGAAAATTTACGAGACCCTTTTGATATGGTTGACCTTGAACAAAACACGGTGATCATTGAAAAGCTCAAACGGGTGATCCTCCAGCTACCTGAAGAAGATCGGTTGGCGCTACTGGGAAAGTATCTGTATGGTTGGAGTGATTCCGAGCTTGCAGGTTCTTTGGGTATCAAAGCAGTTACTGTGAGATCGAGATTGTTCAGAGCGAAGAAAAAGGCTTTGCAGTTGTTAGGAGATATGGATGAAGCGTAATACACATAAGCCAGACGACTTTGATCGTTTGTTGAAAGAAGCTGCTTTACAGGCCGCCGAAACGATGGGGCAGCAGTATCTGGAAGAAGCGGAGAAAGATGCTTATTATCCTTCCTTTGAGTTTAATCAACGCGTCAGGAAAATGATCGAGGCAGAAACGAAGCCATCGGCTCCAGTGCCACTCTTTCAAAAACTTTACCTGTCTTTCTCAAAAGCCGCTTTGTGGATTTTACTGGTATTGATCGTATTATTTTTTGCGATTCCAAAGGTTGCCTCAGCCCGAAACTGGGTGACAAAACTTGTTATGGAATCGAACCCGAAATATGTAACCTATTATCTTCAGGAAACAGATACTGTTATTGATAGTTTAGATAACAGCGAGAAAATATTTCCGGTTGGGGCATATTATCCATCTTACATTCCTGAAGGTTTCAGGCTCCGGTTGCTTAATTACGATGGGTCGTCAATCACATATCGTTTTGTGGATTCCAAGGGAAAGCTTGTCAATGTTCAGGTAATCGGGACAGGCGAGACAATGAATCTGGACAATGAAAACCTTGAGGAAGACAGCATCGAAATTGTAAACGGATACGAAGCCCGATATACATTGAAGTTGGAAAGGCATTGTCTTATTTGGACAACGGAGAATTACATTATTTTTGTGAATACCAATCTATCAAAAGAAGAGACGTTGAAAATTGCGAATGGTATTTTAAAAACAAGATGATCATTATTGTTTCTTAAAAAGGTCAAATCCATAAGTATTAATCCTTTAAACAAGCTTCCTGAAATTTATGAACCAGGCATAACTCCAGGGATAGACTATTAAATCTGACTAATTTTCCTTAAAAACTGCAACATTTTGGGCCAAATCCCGTCTGTATAGACAGTAAATAAAACTGCTTTTGGGGTGATTTTTCAATTCACCTCATTAAAGGTTGAAAGGATCTCTATAGGAAAATTACTCTTAGGTCAGCTCCACTACTTGTTCGATCTCAATTAATTTCAGGAGGCAAAGCAAACAATGATAAGAACCGAGAATCTCACCAGGGTTTTTGGCAAGGATAAGTTAGCCCTGAACAAGGTAAACCTTGATATCCCGCGAGGGGTGTATGGTTTACTGGGCCCCAATGGCGCCGGAAAATCGACGCTGGTTCGAATACTTACGGGCATGATCAAACCAACATCCGGAATTGCCAGTGTTGCTGGTTTTGATTGCGTCAGGCAAATTGATGAGGTCAGAAAACGGATCGCTGTCATCCCGCAGGAGTTTAAACTCTATTCCAATTTAAACCCTGTGGAATTTCTGGAATACATGCTGATCCTTTCAGGTAAAGAGGTTGACAAAAACCTGATCATGAAAAGACTGGAACAAGTCAATCTGCTTGAAAACGCCAGACAACGGATGGGAACTTTTTCGGGAGGGATGAAGCAGCGTGTCGCGATCGCTCAGGCTCTCATACACGATCCTCTCATCATCTTCGCGGATGAACCGACTGCCGGGCTTGATCCGGAAGAGCGCATCAGATTCAGAAATATTTTTTCTGAGATAGGGCTTGAGAAGACCGTTCTGCTTTCCACCCATATCACAGAAGATATTACCGCATCCACGAACATGCTGTCTGTCCTTAATCATGGAAATATCCTTTTCAGCGGCTCGACAAAGGACCTGATCGACACCGCGAGGGGCAAAGTGTGGTCTGGTGTAGTGAAGAGCGGCCCGGATTGGGATGCTTTTAAAGCAGAAAACCTGGTGTATTCCTTTACCCTCGATCTGGAAACGAACCAGGTACTGGCCCGTTACTCTCCGATTCATGGGCATGTCAGGCCAGGAAGTGAATCTCTGGAGCCTACCCTGGAACATGCTTACATGCTGTTAATAAATCAAACCAGGGAGGCCGGACGATGAAAGACTTCACCAAACAACTGCGCGCCCAGCTAAAGCTTTTTTTGCTGGATAAAATTAATTGGATCCTTCCGGTCTTATCCTTCATTATGCTGTTTACCAATTTAGCTTTTAAGGCGAATAAAATTTATTTTCCCCAATATGTTAATCTCAATGTGGGCAATCTCTTCCCTTACATCTCGATTGTCTACGGTGCGCTTGCCACGCGATTTTTCATGATGGAAACTTCGTTCAGCTACCAGATCCAATGGACAAAGCCCGGTTTTCGAAAAAGTTTTGTTTTGGTAAAGTTCCTGGCTATGTTTATTGGCATCACTTTGTTCCTGTTTCCCGCTGTTACTGTTTCACATTTCCCTAT
>DBPR01000025.1:0-199 GCA_002305635.1 Anaerolineaceae bacterium UBA1415
ACGGACGTGAGCTTGAGATCACGCGCCTGATCCAGGTTTTAAGCCGCCGAACCAAAAACAATCCGGTTTTGATCGGTGAGGCGGGTGTTGGTAAAACGGCAATCGTTGAAGGCCTGGCTCAGAAGATCGCCAATGATGAGGTGCCGGAGGTCCTTGCCAATAAACTGGTCTATTCGCTCGATCTGGGCGCGATGGTGGC
>DBPR01000025.1:334-32266 GCA_002305635.1 Anaerolineaceae bacterium UBA1415
GATGCTTCCAACATGCTCAAACCAGCCCTGGCGCGCGGTGATCTGCAATGCATTGGCGCCACCACGATCGACGAATATCACAAATATATCGAGAAAGATGCCGCGCTTGAACGGCGTTTTGCCCCGATCTATGTTGACGAACCGAGTGTGGAAGATACGGTCAGCATGCTCAGGAGTTTGCGGGATCGCTATGAAGCACATCACAAAGTCAAGCTTTCGGATGAGGCGCTTGAAGCGGCCGCCAGCCTTTCGGCTCGCTATATGACGGATAGAAAGTTGCCCGATAAGGCAATAGACCTGATGGATGAGGCTTCCGCAAAACTGCGCGTAGCTTTATATTCCATGCCGGATGATCTAAAAAAAGACCGCAAGGAGATCGATCGTTTGATGGCGGAAGAAGAAAAAGCCAGCCTGGATCGTGAATATGAACGGGCTGTCAAGCTCAAGGCTGAACGACTGCAGCTGGAAGAAAGATTTAACGAAAAACAAGCACAATGGGAAGCAGAAAACAAGCTTGACGATGTTGTCGACGCGGATGACATCGCTGATGTGATCCATCAGTGGACCGGCATCCCGGTCACGCAATTGCTGGAATCGGAAACACAAAAGCTGCTGCATATGGAAGAACGCCTGCATGAGCGGGTGATCGGTCAGGACGAGGCGATCAAAGCTGTCTCGGACGCGATCCGAAGGGCGCGTTCCGGTCTGAAAGACCCCAAACGCCCGATTGGTTCCTTTATCTTCATCGGTCCGTCTGGTATTGGCAAGACGCATCTGGCGAAGGCGTTGGCAGAATTTTTGTTTGATGATGAAGACGCGCTTGTGCGAATTGACATGAGCGAGTACCGTGAGCAGCACACCGCCTCGCGTTTGTTTGGCGCGCCTCCAGGATATGTCGGCTACGAAGAAGGCGGCCAGCTTACGGAAGCCGTGCGCCGACGTCCCTATCGCGTGATCTTGTTTGACGAGATCGAAAAAGCGCATCCTGAGGTTTGGAACGCCTTGTTGCAAATCCTCGATGACGGTCGTTTGACCGATGGTCAGGGACGGATCGTGGACTTCAAAAACACTGTTTTGATCATGACCAGCAACCTTGGTACGGAATTCGTGCGCAAGGGCGGTACGCTGGGCTTTTTGGCTGAGGGCGATGACGAGGAAGAAGTTAAAGCCTCGCAGGAAAAAATTGAAAAAGCACTTAAGGAAGCTTTCAGACCAGAATTTCTGAACCGAATCGACGATATCATCACCTTCGCGCCTTTGACCAAAGAAGATGTTGTCAAGATCGTTGATCTCGAAATGGCGGAGGTGATTGATCGCGTTCGTGAATATGGTGTCAGTATGGTCGTCGATGAAAGCGCGCGATTGTGGCTGGCAGACCAGGGTTACGATCCGCTCTTTGGCGCCAGACCGCTCAAGCGCGCCCTGCAGAAATACGTTGAAAGCAAGCTTGCCATCAAACTACTGGAGGGTGAGTTCGGGCAGGGCGATGAGGTTCATGTCTGCAAGGAAGATGATAAAGCAGAATTGACCTTTTATGCCCAAAAAAATGAAACAGAAACAGATTCCGAGGCGGGGTGACCCAAGGGTGAAGGAATTGTTACCGCGACAGGTGTAGGCTAAAAATGCACATACCAGAGAGTCAGATCCAGTTTTTACGGGAAAGCGCCCTCTTTAGCGCGCTTGATGATCTCGACCTGCCCATCGTTGCCGAAGCGATGGTGCCGGTCGAACTCCCGGCTGGAGAGACTCTCTTTTCTGCTTACGAAGAGCGTGATGGCCTTTTTTTGGTCGAATCCGGCAAGCTGCAAGGCGAAGACGGCCGCAGCGATAAGCCGGTTTTCTACCAAAGAGGCGATTTGATCGGCCTGGGAAGCCCGGCTTACCCACAAGGCTGGAATGAGACCGTTGTGGCAGGCACAAAGAGCCACCTTTGGTTTATTTCTTCGGATAATCTGGCTGCTTTGAGTGAGCAAAGCCCGGCGTTTGCTGAAACACTGACTGTGCTGACGAGCAGCCATGAATTGATCCGCACGATCCCCAAACCATGGCTTGAAGCGGATGAAAAGGTTAGTCTGATCACCCGTAAACACCCCATCTTTCTTTTTGGAGCAGTGCTCAGGCCTTTGGTCTTTTTTATCGTTGTTATCGCGGCACTTTCCTTTTTGAAATCAGGTTCGCACATGGTGACAATAATTGGCATGGGGGCGGGCTTTTTTATTTCTGCTCTCTGGCTGGCATGGAATATCAATAACTGGGCCAATGATTTTTATCTGATCACCTCAAAGCGCATGGTTTGGGTGGAACGGATCTCCGGTTATTACGAAAGCCGTCAGGAAGCGCCCCTGGGTACTCTGATCTCAGTCGGCTTGATGACCAGTCAAATGGGGGCTTTGCTTGGCTTTTCGGACGTGATCGTGCGCACTTACATTGGCGATATTCGCTTTGAACGGGTTGCGCATGCCAAAACGATCGGCAAGTTAATTGAAAGCTACTGGGCAAGAAGCAAACATGTTGACCTCGAACTTGACGCGCGCGAAATAAGAAAAGCCCTGCGACAAAAATTTGGGAAAGAGCCGGAAGAAGTCAGCGCTAAAGAACTGGAGATGGAATACGGCATTGAAAATGAGCTGCCGCACCATGAGATCAGCTTCTTCGAGTGGCTTTTCAGCGATTTCCTCAAGGTTCGCTATGAGAGCGGAGGCACGATCACATACCGGAAACATTGGTTTGTGCTCCTAAAAAAAGTTTTTCTTCCGCTTGTGGGCATCGTTGCTTCGGGTGGCTTTGTTCTGGCAGTGCTAACTCGCCATATCACCTGGCTGGATTATGCGATGGCGCTGACGCTCGGATTCTTCATCATGATCGCCTCGCTGGCGGTATTGATCTACCGTTATGTTGACTGGCGCAATGATATGTTTCAGCTGACACCCAATCAGGTCATTGATCTTGACCGCAAACCATTTGGCAGGGAATCGCGTCGTGCGGCGCCTCTGGAGAATATTCTCAGCATTGAATATGAACGCAAGGGGATTTTCCCGATGCTTTTTAATTATGGAACCGTCTATATCACCATTGGGAACAGCCAATTGACTTTCAACAACGTTTATCAGCCTTCGGTCGTTCAACAGGATATTTTCGCGAGGATGGGCACGCACGCTCAGGAGAAGGAAGAGCGGCATACCGTCCAGGAACGTGAACGCATCGCCCAGTGGTTTAAAGTCTTTCAGGAAGAATATCAGGCCGAAATGGGGGCTCAGGATGCTACCGTTTCTTTGAATCCGCCTCCCGCATAAGGTACAATAGCCTGAAATATGGAGAAAAAATGGCTATTTTAGATATTGTTACATTCCCCGACCCCTTTTTGCGCCTGAAGGCAAAAGAGGTGAAGAAGTTTGATAAAGAACTGCAGAATCTGATCAATGATATGTTTGAAACCATGCGGGCTGAACCCGGTGTTGGTTTGGCGGCACCACAAATTGGACAATCCCTGAAACTGGTCGTGATCGAGTACGCGGAAGAGCCCGAAGAGGAAGACGCGCCCATGCCGAAGCCCAAACGTTATGTTTTGGTCAATCCTGAAATCGTTGAACGATCTGAGGAAATGGTGGAGGGCATGGAAGGCTGCCTTTCGGTGCCGGGCCTGGTTGGCATGGTCAACCGTCACGAAGCGATCACCGTTAAGGCATTGACGCGGCACGGAAAACCGCAAAAGGTCAAGGCCGACGGCTGGATGGCGAGGATCATTCAACACGAGATGGATCATCTGGACGGTGTGTTATATGTTGACCGAGCCAGCGAAGTTTATGAGCGTGTGCTGGATGACGAGGACGAAGAAGTAGAAGAATAATGCATCTTACCAGTCTTTCCCTGAGCAATTTTCGTATATTTTCCCGTTTGGAGCTTGATTTTCCCAAACGGGTTATTTTGTTTTACGGGGCGAATGCTCAGGGAAAAACCAGTATTTTGGAAGCGGTTGCCTTCCAGGCACTTTTCACCTCTTTCACGGCTGGCAATGATCGACAGATGATAAATTTCAACCTTCCGGAAGATGAAGCGGTTAGGGTTGGACGGATCGTGGCTGATTTTGAGCGAGGTGGAAAGAATCACACGCTGGAAACGCGACTGATCCTGGAACAGAGCGAGGATGATCGATCCTTGCGTTTCCGCAAACAGGCTTTGATCAATGGGGTATCAAAACGCTTCGCGGATCTTTATGGTCAGTTTAACGCGGTCAGTTTTTTGCCCCAGATGAGCAAGATCGTGGAGGGCAGCCCTTCGGACCGTCGGCGCTATCTGGATGAAGTTTTGTGCCAGATCGAGCCGGGATATTCCCGTCACTTGATCAGATATAACAAACTAAATACGCAACGGAACGCATTGTTGAAACGCCTGGCGGAAAATGGCGGCAAGCCTGATCAGCTTGAACCATGGGATCAGATGCTGGCGGAAGAGGGGGCCTGGCTGATTCAGGGGCGCGTTAAGTTGATCGAAGAAATTCAGTCATTGACGCAGGCGCATCATTATCGACTGAGCCAGGAGAAAGAAGTTTTACGGCTGGACTATCAGCCTTCTTTTGATCCGGCAATGAAAGACGATGGGCAGCTCGGTCTGCCAGTTGATCTGGCTGCGGAACGAAGCACTTTTAGTCTGGAAGAAATTCGGGATGGATTTCAGTTGGCCTTGGCAAAGCGTCATCGCAAGGATATACAACGCGGCTCGACTTCGATCGGGCCTCATCGTGACGAAATGCGCTTGCTGGTCAATCAGATCGATCTGGGAGAATACGGCTCCCGAGGACAGGCGCGTACCGCTTTGCTTTCGCTGAAATTTGCCGAGGTTGACCTGATGAAGGAACGAACTGGAGAATGGCCGGTTCTACTGCTGGATGAAGTGATGTCTGAACTTGATCCGCTGCGCAGGCAGGCCTTGATGGAGCTGCTTGAACAAGCGCAGCAGGCCTTTGTCACAACAACCGATCTGGAGATGTTTGACAGCGATTTCCTGTGCAGACATGAGGTCTGGAAGGTACATCAGGGGATCGTGAGCAAGGGGTGATCCTTTGAGCGCACATAAGAAATGGGTTTGGGTGGCAAGGTTTTTGATCGGGATCGTCCTGATCATTAACCTGATGTGCGCGATTGACTTTATAGCCAGACCCAGGCTCTATATGGGTGGGTACGAATTGAGCGGCGAGGTCGGCAGAGCGGTCATTGTTGGCTATGGGATTTTGTTTTTGATGTGGCAGGTACCATATTTCTTTGCTGTTTTCGATCCTGTTAAACACAAAACTTCATTGATTTCAGCGATAATAATGCAGGCGATCGGGCTGGTCGGGGAGAGCTTGCTATATCGGACCATTGCGCTGGACCACATAGTCCTGCGGGGATCGGTCCTGCGATTTATTGTCTTTGATGGTGCTGGTCTGGCCTTTCTGTTTGTGGCCTTTGGACTGTGTATGAGGTTTGCTCGATCCGAGTAAGGAAGAAAGTAAGCAGATTTATTTTGGATGCTAGCCTGGAAATTGGCGCGAAGAAGGTTTTATAGCCAAGCTTTCATCAAGGCCTGGGAATTAATTGAAACCTGGGTGATCGGTGATGAGAGTCCGACCTGGAGAGGAAAACATGGTTTTCATTGCCGGGTATTTCTAAAAAAAGCAGGAAAAACCAGCATTGTTATTGTCGGAATGATATTTTTGGGACTAATACTTTCTTATTAGCCTGATTTTAAGTGTTTTTGACACTTTAGGATATCTGAAGGTTGGAAAAACCTGGAATAATTCCAAGGTGTTATTGTTTTTCCACTCGATTTCCATAAAATGTAATAGTAGCAAATTTTAGATGGAGGAATAATGAAAAATAAGTTCTTTAGTATCTTACTTGTTCTGGTATTGATTTTGACTGGCCTCGCAGTCAAACCTGTTGAAGCTGGTGCGTACTCAACCCCATTCACCACTTCAATTACCTATCAAAATGTCGGCACTGGACCTGCCTCAATTTCTTTGTCGTTTTTTGCAGAGTCGTCTGCCAGCCCCGTCACCATCAATCTTCCCCAGCTGGCAAAATTGGCTGGTACGTCAATTTATGTTGGTTCTGTTTCTAATATTGCCAATGGCTTCAAAGGCTCGGCAGTCATGACCTCCGACCAACCTATTGTTGCCACGTTGGTTCAGGTCGCAGCTGCTACGACCCCTGTAAAAGTTCGTCCACTGTCCAATGGCTTCACCTCAGGCTCCAGCTATGTTTTGGTCCCCACGGTTTTGAAAGCCAAGTATGACTATACCTCAGTGGTCTCGGTTCAAAATGTTGATTCCGTTACGCTGAATTATCGTCTGGTATTTGTTCCGACTGCCGGTTCATCCATCACGATAACAACCAACTCGATCCCTTCAGGATCAACCAAATTTTACGATCTTGGAAAACTGTCTGCCCTCCCTGCTGGATTTACTGGCTCACTGCAGATCTATGCCACCAAGGCCGGTGGGTCTGACCCGGGATTGGTCGTCGCGTCTGCAATGGAACTAGCTAACAGTGCTAATACCGCTTACGCGTTTGAAGGTACCAATACATTTGCAAACAAAATCTACATGCCTTCTGGAATGTGTAAGTATAAGGGCATGCACGATTCTTCCTATGCTGTCCAAAATACCACCAGTGGGAATATCAATGTTACTGTTAAATACAGTAATGGCGTAAATGATGGCCCATATACACTGACTGCTGGTGCAAAACGCTCTTTCGTAGCCTGTGAAAAGAATCCAGCAGGCTTCATCGGTTCCGCAACAATTGAAGCGACTGGCAATATCGTTGCCATGGGTAAGATCTATGGTGGTGGTCTGTCGACAGCCTTCATTGGCTTTACCAAGGGCTCGCCCAAGGTTGCTTTGCCTTACATTCGCTGGACAAACGCGCACTGGACTGATGGCACTCGCCAACGAGCTTATATTGCCATCCAGAATGTTGGTGGCGCTCTCGCAGCCAATACCGTTTCCGTGAAATACTATGATAAGAGTGGTAATCTTGTTGGTACTAAGTGGCTGGCTGCTATTCCAGCTGGTGGCAAGGTTAACTCCACTGCCGAAGGCCTGATGGGCGGTGAGTTTGGTTACTATGCTGACAATACCTACGGTGGTTCAGCTATTGTTGAAGGTCCCGCGGGATCTCAACTGGCAGTTGTCGTCCGTATTCAACAGATGGCTGGTCAAATTGGTGTTGGTGAAGACTACAACGGTATCGCCATTCAATAAAATCTAAGTCTTGCTGTTCTTACAGGCTGCCCGAAAAGGGCGGCCTGTTCTTGCTTTTAAATATATGCCAATATGCCGTCATCAGCCAAAATATTGTCCGTGGTCAAGTATTGGGTGGACAAACAAAAGTGCAGACTGGGCGTAGTGCCCGAAAATGGATCGCTTTAGCAAAGAACGGGATGGAGGATGCAACCGACTAGAGTTCTGTTTTAATTTAAAGTTTAAGAGGCTGTACCAAATCTTTGGGACAGCCTCTGTGTCGATAAAAATGGGTAAATTTATTCTTTAATTGCGTTATAACGTGCCATCAAGCGGGATTTTCTGCGAGCGGCGTTGTTCTTGTGAATGACGCCTTTGGATGCGGCTTTATCCAGAGCGCGAATCGCTTTCAAAACTTCGGCCTCGGCCAGTTCGCTGTTTTCGGCGCGAATGGCAGACTGAGCTTTGCGGACAAAGGTACGGGCAGAACCACGGTAGACGCGATTGCGAAGGCGCGCTGCCTGGTTTTGTTTATTTCGCTTGATTTGAGACTTAATATTAGCCAACTTCTTCCTCCAAACTAATTGCTTTCATGCGTGCAAAAATCTATTTTACAATATATTGGGAATTTGTCCAGAAACTGCCTGGGTTTTCCCGGGAATCGAACTGAAATTGCTCGCATTCTTTGAAATTCGGGTATAGTTTTACCATGAAAACGATAAAAAAGATACTTCTGACTGCTTTTGATCCTTTTGGGGATGACAAAATTAATTCCGCCCTCGAGACGATGAAGCAATTACCAGTCGAACGTGCGGGTACTGTGATCATTAAACTTCAAATCCCGACGGTTTTTGGAAAGGCGAGTCAATGGGTAATTGACGCGATCGAAAAGGAAGAACCTGATGCGGTGGTTTTGCTTGGCATGGCAGGTGGTCGGACAACGATCACCCCTGAACGGGTTGCCATCAATCTTGATGACGCTCGTATTGAAGATAATGAGGGCAATAAGCCGGTCGAACAGACGATCGCAAAGGATGGCCCGATCGCTTATTTTTCTTCGCTTCCAATTCAGGATATGGTCGCGGCAATGCAGGAAAGTGGAATTCCCGCCGACATTTCGAATTCTGCCGGTACCTTCGTCTGCAACCACTTGATGTATTCAGTACTGCATTATCTGGCGATGAACCAGCGAAGGATCCCGGCTGGGTTTATACATTTGCCATATCTGCTTGAACAGGTAGTTTCCCGCCCAACTTTGCCTTCGATAAGTTTGGAAACGCTGGTTGCTGGTGTGGAAATTTGTCTGGATGTGCTGGTGAGGACTCAGAACTGACAGCTTCTTATGACGCTTTGACGGGAAGATAGATCAAATAAGCTAACATAACTTATATCAGTTCAGCAATTCTCAGTATGAAATTTATAAAGCTTGGATTCCGCTTTCCTTATGCGAATGTTCTTTTTTAAGACCGAAAATCGATCTGTAGGACGGGGACTCGTGCCAGCGCAGCAGGGTATTGACATAGTCCGCTAATTTTGCACATTAAATAACTGGTAAAATATAGTGCTTTACAATTAATAGCGACACTAACCCTAAACTTAGGATCAAATTTTCCATTAAGAGAATTACTGGCCGTTTCCCGTTTTCTATTTTTATATAACGGTATATGATATAATTCGCGAAAGTATTGAAGAACTCTTCAATCAATGGAGATAAAAACTTGGCATTTTTCAATCCAATAAAATGGTTACTGGGATTGTTATCGCTGGACCTGGGGATTGACCTGGGGACGGCGAATACCTTGGTTAACGTCCGTGGAAAGGGCATTGTCATTAATGAGCCTTCCTGGGTGGCGATCAATAAACGAACCCGTGAACCTGAGAAGATCGGTGTGGCTGCCAAAGCAATGGTTGGCCGCACTCCGGCGAATATGATTACTTTGCGCCCGCTGCGAGATGGCGTTATATCAGAATATGACATCACCCAGGCAATGCTGGAATATTTCATCAGCCGCGCGCATGAGAACAGCATTGTGCTATTCCCTTATTCACGCGTTGTGGTCGGGATCCCATCCGGGGCGACCGAAGTTGAAAAGCGCGCCGTTTATGACGCCGCCATGTCGGCAGGTGCGCGCGAAGCTTTTATGATCCATGAGCCTGCCGCAGCGGCTATTGGCGCAGGTTTGCCGATCGAAGAGGATAGCGGCAATATGATCGTTGATATCGGCGGTGGAACGACCGAAGTCGCGGTCATTTCTGCTGGCGGCATTGTCATATCCCGTTCCTTGCGCGTAGCCGGTGATGAGCTTGATCAGGATATCATTGAGTACGTTCGCAGTAAGTACAATCTTTTCATTGGGGAGCAGATGGCGGAAAAGGTAAAGATCGCCATCGGTTCTGCCTATCCTCTAAAAGAAGAAAAGACAGTTGATGTGCGCGGTCGCAACCTGATCACGGGTTTGCCGGAATCGATCGAAATCTCTTCCGTTGAAATTCGCGAAGCCTTAAGCCCATCCGTTCAGGTGATCATCGACACGATCAAGGACGCTTTGGATGAATCTCCTCCCGAAATTCTGGCTGATCTGATGGATAATGGCATCTGTCTGGCAGGAGGCACTTCGCAGTTGCACGGCCTGGCGGATCGCCTCTCGAACGAAATTCATGTGCGTGTCTGGATTGCGGAAGACCCGATGACCTGTGTAGCCCGTGGATGCGGCATGGTTTTGGATGATATGGAGCTTTACGAAAATCTTCTTGTAGGTATTGAACGGGATCCTTACTCGAGCACTCAACCTTAATTGCCCCTGATCGTGGAGAACGATCGGATTAATCATGATTTCCAAACTATTAACTCCTAAGAATTTACGCAACCTGATCATTATTCTGGTTGTTGTGGGCGTTTTGTTCCTGTCTCTTTCCGGTTATCTGACGCCTCTGTTTAGTTTCTCGATCAGCCCATTCATCAGCGCTCAAAGCTGGCTGGCGCAGCGCTACCTGGCTTTTAGTGATTTTTTCAATTCTCCCAGGGATATGGCCACGCTTCGGGCTGAAAACGCCGCGTTGAATGAGCGCGTCGCGATGCTGCAAAGTGAGATCGTCGCACTGCAGGAAAACCTGGCCCAATCTGATATTTTGTATACCTTGCTCGATTTTGCGCGATCGAATCCGGAACACGAATATCTGGCGGCAACCGTGATCGGGCGGGAGATCAGCCCATATCTGCAATATATTATTATTGACAAAGGATCGAACGATGGTCTGCGGCACGGCATGCCGGTCGTTACCCAACAAGGCCTGGTCGGCAGGATCGATGCTCTGATCTCTGACGCGGCCAGAATTCAACTGATCACCGACGCGAATTCGGTGGTGAATGTTAAGCTTCAGAGCGCTCAGGTTGAAGGACTCTTGAGGGGTTCTGTCACTGGTGAGATCAGTCTTGATATGGTACCGGTTGGAACAAAGGTCGAAATTGGCGATGTGTTGATGACTTCAGGCTTGGGTGGAACTTACCCTCCGAATATTTTCGTTGGTCAAATTCTGACCATGCAATCCAAAGAAAACGTGCTCTTTCAAACCGGATCGGTTCAACCGGTGGTTGATTTTTCCAGTTTGAGCGCCGTGCTGGTGATCACCAATTTTGACACGGTGGATATCAGCCCGTTGATCCCATGAGGCAGCCATGATCTCCTATCTGATTGGGTTTATGGGTTATATGGCGATGCTGATGCTGCAGTTGAGCGTTTTCAGCCAATGGAAAATTTTGGCTGGCAGCGCTGATCTCTTGCTTTTGTTTGTGATCGCCTGGTGTTTGCACGATCGCAGCAAATATCTTTGGCTGTTGGTGCTGGTCTTTGCCGGGATCACAACCTTTATATCCGCGCTGCCGTTCTATGTTCCGCTGGCCGTCTATTTTGGTGTCTATCTCTTAAGCCGGCAGATCCATGCCCGAATCTGGCAAACGCCATTGCTGGGGATGCTGGTGGTCACTTTTATTGCCAGTTTGGGGCAAAGTGCTTTTACGCTGGCAGCCATCTTCGTGCAGCGGGTTGATATTAACCTTGCCGATGCGCTCAATCGGATCACCCTGCCTTCTTTGCTTTTAAATATGCTTCTGGCGATCCCGGTTCACGCATTGGTAAGAGAGCTGGCTTATTATGCTTTTCCGAAAGGAGTTGAAGCATGAACGCAAAAGAATACAAAAAACCAACCATCAACCTATCGCGTTTTCGATGGGTTTATCTGATCATTGCCTTGGTTTTTTTATATTATTCTGCCCAATTATTCAAGTACCAAATCATAGATGGCGATATTTACGTCGCCAGAGCGGAGGATAACCGGACGAATGTGATCAGCATTCCCACGCAACGCGGCATGATCTTTGACCGAAATGGGATTGTTTTGGCGCGCAATATCGCCCAATACAATGTTACCGTTACTCCGGCAGAGCTGCCCGATTCGCAAGGTGAGGTGCGCAAGATATTTGACCAATTGAGCGCCCTGATCGGTATTCCGGTCAATCAGGGCGAGGTGAATGATCAAACCGCAGGTGCTTTTACACCCTGTTATACCAATCTGGGGATCTTTCAGATCGTGGAGATCGCTGAAAGCCTTTGGCCCTTTCAGCCGACCCGACTGAAATGCAACCTGGACAAGGAAACCGCCATGATCATTGAGGAAAAAGCGATGGATTGGCCTGGGATTCGAATCGAAACGGAATCGGTGCGGGAATACCCGACCGGAGACCAGACGGCAGAAATTATTGGTTTTCTGGGTCCGATCCCTGAAATTTTGCTCGATTATTACACCGAAAAAGGATTTGTTTCCGGCCGTGATAAGGTTGGCTATATGGGCATTGAAAACTCGATGCAGGATGTGCTTTCAGGTACCAACGGCGTACGCGTGGTTGAGGTAACGGTTGGTGGTGAGGTCGTCCGCGATATTGAGGAACCGATCGAACCGGTCATTGGCAACAATGTTTATCTTACAATCGATTACCGAATGCAGGTAGCAGCCCGAGCTATATTGATCGAGCAATTACGATACTGGAACGAATTTTACATGCGCGAACGCAATAAGATCCTGAGCACGACTGGGGTTGTGGTTGGGATGAATGCCAAAACTGGCGAATTGCTTTTTATGGTTTCCTACCCAAGCTATGAAAACAACCGCATGTCCCAGTATATTCCGGGGGATTATTATGAGCAGCTTAGCATTGATGAGGCCAAACCTTTGGTGAACAAAGCCATAACCTCTGAACTTCCTCCTGGTTCAGTCTTTAAACTGGTAACAGCGCTAGGTGTTCTAAATGAGGATATCGTTACACCAGAACAGCAAATCGGCTGCACTCCCACGATCACGCTTCGCAACCAGTTCTATGAAACAGATATTGGTTATTCTCAAACTTATTTTTGTCATGACAAACAAGGACATGGACCAGTGGATTTTATTCATGGGATCGGTTATTCCTGCAACGTCTACTGGTACAAGACCGCTGGCGGCTACCCTGGCGAGGTTGAGGAGGGTCTGGGAATCTGGAACCTCTATGAATATGGCGCTGCGCTGGGATATGGTCAGGAAACGGGAATTGAGCTGCCTGGGGAGGCGGATGGACTTTTGCCCAATCCTACCTGGAAGCGGCTCAATCAGGGCGAAAACTGGGCCACCGGTGATACCTACCTGGCCGGTGTGGGGCAGGGGTATGTGTTGGCGACGCCGGTGCAGGTTATGAACGCATTCTCCACCATTGTTAATGGCGGCCAACACATGCAGCTTTCCATGATCAGTAAAACGGAGAACTCTGAAGGGGAGATCATCCAACAGTTTGAACCCAAAGTGCTTTGGGATATTACCAAAGACCCATTGATCCATACCTATCAGGGCAACAACCAAACCAATGAGGTCAAGGTGATCGAGCCCTGGGTGCTGGATCTGTCAATGCGGGGTATGGAGGTTGTGACCGGACCCGAAGGCACCGCGCGCCGCGAATTTGTTGAGCTATCTGAGAATATCAACCGCATTGCCGGCAAAACCGGTACGGCGGAGTATTGTGATGACTGGGCTAACAGCCAGGGCTTATGTGTTCCAGGCGCATGGCCTTCACACGCCTGGTTCGCGGGATACGCTCCGGCTGAGGACCCTGAAATTGTGGTGGTCGCGTTTGTTTATAATGGTAATGAAGGTTCGACTGTTTCCGGACCGATCGTAAAGAAAGTGATCGATGCCTATTTTGAGCTGAAACAGATCGACGCCGCGCTTGGCGGCCTGCAGCCAGGGAATTAGGCGATGGGAATAAAGGACATTTTGGTGCGAGGGATTCATGGCGGTGTGCTGATCACACTGCCTGATCTGCCGTGGTACCAACAGCGGGACATGCTCATCAGTCGTATCCAGACTCAGGAGCGCTTTTTTAAAGGGGGACGGATTGCGCTCAATGTCGGCAGTACCGATTGGACGGAAGCCCAGCTGCAGCGACTGCTCAAGGATATGTCCGATGAAGGCGTTTGCCTTTGGGCGGTTTTGAGCGATTCTGGTCAAACCCTTGCCGCGGCTGAATATCATGGTTTCCCAACCAGCCTGCCCGACCCTCAACGGGATAAAAAGGCAACGAACGAAGAAAAGACAGACGACAAACGCAATTCTTTTTTCTGCCTTTCGCGTTCCCTTTCTGAAGGCGAGAGTTTGCAGCATGAGGGCGATCTGATCCTGCTTGGTGACGTTCCAAACGGTTCCAGCCTTGTTGTGAAGGGCAATCTGATCGTCTGGGGCGCTGTGTCTGGCAAGGTTTCAATAGAATCTGAGCAAGCAGATGCTTTTGTAAAGTTTATTAAGTATCAGGGCGGCGAGGTCTTTATCAATGGCAAAGCGGTTGAAATCCCTGGCAAGCAGCAAAAAAACCTGGCTTTTGAGATAGCGCTTATCGATGGCGAGCCGCAGGTGCAGAGCCAGCGCAGCGGAGGGTTTAAACTCTTATGAACACGCGTCAGGTTTGGCAGCGATTTGATTTTTTGCTTTTCGCGGTTGTCCTTTTGCTCTGCATTTTTGGCATCGCGCTGATCAGTTCCGCCATTGCCGGCAACCCGACTCTGGCGGGCCATCCAAAACGACAGGCGATCTTTTTGGCAATTGGTCTGGTGGTGCTCTTTTTGGTCGCGTCCTTTGACTATCACATCTGGACGACGCTTTCCAAGCCCTTCTATGTGGTTGTCGCGATCCTATTGCTGGTCGTATTCATCATGGGCGCTGCGCATTTTGGCGCGGCAAGGTGGCTCGAGGCCGGTCTGGTGAGCATTCAGCCGGCAGAACTGGCAAAGATCGCCATTATTTTGGTACTGGCGGCTTTCTTTTCAAGCAATATCGAAAAGATCAACAACTGGATGACCATCTTTCGCAGTCTTGCTTTGACACTGGGCATCGTCATCTGGATCATGCTGCAGCCTAATCTCAGTACCAGTATCGTGATTTTTGTTATCTGGGCAACGATGCTTTGGATCAGCGGGCTTGAAACGCGCTATATTCTGATCATGATCGGAATTATTGGGCTGTTTTTGGCCGTTTCCTTTTTGCTCGATTTTCCATACCTGGCTGATTATCAGAAAGCGCGTATCACCAACTTTTTACAGCCTGATGAAACCGCGCGGCATGGCGAAACTTATAATGTGGAACAAGCGCTGATCAGTATTGGTTCCGGAGGTTGGTTCGGCAATGGTTACGGTCAGGGCAGCCAGGTGCAGCTGCGGTTCTTAAAGATTCGTCATAACGACTTTATTTTTTCGGTTTTGGCACACGAATTTGGCTTTGTCGGCACGGTAATCGTGGTGGCGGCTTTGGTTTTTGTCGTTGTCCGGTGTTTTAAGGTGGCTCAAAACGCGCCAGATGCTTATGGCGCCTTGATCGCCTATGGCTTTGGCGTGCTGATGGGCTTTCAGACCATCGTCAATATCGGCGTTAACCTGCGCGTTTTGCCTGTGACGGGGCTTACTTTGCCATTCATCAGCTATGGCGGCAGCTCCCTGGTGTCAATGCTGCTGGGCATTGGGCTTGTGGAAAACGTTCATATGCGTAGTTTAAAGAAGGAAAAAGAGCACGAGATCGATTGATCGCCTTTCCACTTATGGACGAAAGGCAAAACTGTGGTTTTTGGTGTTGATATTTTGCCCGTCTTTTTGCCTCTCCTCCTGGCTTTGATTGGGTAGGAAAATGTGCTTGCGCAGGGAATAAGCCAAAGCCTTCTCACCTGACCGTGGTGCTTTCCCAGGGACTGTATGGATTGGGAGTAGGTGCCCGAAGGACTACATACCTAAGCCTTCTCCGCTCGGGAGAAGGTGCCCGCAGGGCGGATGAGGGGCTGACCGAACCTGCCCAGGATCGGTATTGCCTTAAGCCTTCTCCGCCCGGGAGAAGGTGCCCGAAGGGCGGATGAGGGGCATATTGGCTGACTGCTCGCGCTCTGTACGGCACCAAATTTAAGAGGCACGTAAGCATAATTAAGAATATAATCCTCACATGCCCAAACCACTCCCTGAACACATGAAAACTTATTCCCGCCAGCTTAGGAAAAACATGACCAAACAGGAAAAGCATCTTTGGTATGATTTCCTGCGGACAGCCGAGTTCCAATTCCATAGACAAAGAGTCATTGACAACTTCATCGTGGATTTCAGCTGCACACAAGCCAAACTCATTATCGAGATCGATGGCTGGCAACATTTTGAGGATGAAATGGCAAAAAAAGACGCCATCCGAGACAAACGACTGAGTGAGTTGGGTTACCAGATCCTTCGGTTTACGAATAAAGATATCGACGAAGGCTTTCTTCGGGTATGTGAGATCATCAAGGAAACGGTCGAGAGTCGAGTCCAACTTCTAAACCGTAAATAACCTTAACTTCCTCATCCACCACTTCGTGGTCCCCCTTCTCCTCTGCCCTGGAGAAACCCCAGGGCAAGGAGAAGGCTTAAGTACCAAGCCTACATGATAAGCCTTATATAGCCTCCTCCATCTGAATTGGTTAACCGCGGTGCTTCCCCAGGGGATCGGAACAAAAAACCGCAGGGTTGGCACTGCCTTAAGCCTTCTCACCTGCCAGTGGTGCTTTTCCAGGGGGCCGGGAGAAGGTGCCCGAAGGGCGGACTGTTTACCCTGGTTTACCAGGGTGAGGGGCCGCCCGCAGGGCAGAATGTTTACTATGCGTACCAAAGTGTGGAGCAGTTAGGATGGTGCCCGAAAGGCGAACCGTTTTTCCTGGAAACCCAGATTTAAGCCCGCAACTTCCTCATCACAACCTTCTGTCCGCACCCATCGCGTTTTCGTTTATACTTTTATCATGGACCAACCAAGCTTTTTTCAACCCACCGTCCTCAGCGTCACCGCCCTGAGCAATTACCTGCGCGAGTTGCTCGAAACCGACGATGTACTCGGTGATGTCTGGGTGCGCGGGGAAATTTCCAATTTTTCCCAACCCCGTTCTGGCCACCTCTACTTCACGCTCAAAGATTCCGAAGCGCAAATTCGCTGCGTCATGTGGAAAAACGCCGCCTTTCGGCTCAACTTCTCGCCCCGCGACGGTCAGGGCGTCGAAGTCCACGGCAGCATGAGCCTCTACGCCGCTGGTGGTCAGGTGCAGCTCTATGTTGACAGCATGCAGGCCCTCGGCGAAGGTTTGCTATATCAGGAGTTTTTGCGCCTCAAAAACAAACTTGGGCAGGCAGGGCTTTTTGACCCCTCCCACAAAAGGCCCATCCCCGCGCTGCCCAAACACATCGGCATCGTCAGCTCCGCCACAGGCGCCGCCCTGCAGGACATGCTCAACACCCTCGCAAGGCGCATGCCGCTGGCAGAGGTGATCATCGCGCCCAGCCAGGTTCAGGGAGCCGATGCGCCCGCCAGCCTCATCCAGGCTTTGGAAGGGCTGAACCAGCTCGACGATCTTGACCTGATCCTCCTGGCGCGCGGCGGCGGCTCGATCGAAGACCTTTGGGCTTTCAACGATGAGAACCTCGCCCACGCGATCTACAACTCCCGCGTTCCCGTGATCACCGGCGTTGGGCACGAAACCGATTTCACCATCGCCGATTTTGTGGCTGACCTGCGCGCGCCCACCCCCACCGCTGCCGCGGAACTTGCCACGGCGATCTCGATCAACGATCTTGCCGTTACCCTCCAAAACGCTCGCTCGGCCTTGGCCACCGCCATCGAAGATGCAATTGCTACACGCAGTTATGCGCTCGAATTGCGCAATTTTGACCTGCAGCGCCTTTCTCCCCTGCAGCGCGTCAACAACGCCATCCAAACCATGGATCACTTGCGCGAAAGGCTCGACCGCGGTATCAGCGCCCATCTGCGCAAAGCTCAGCTCCAACTGGCAAACCTGACCAGTCGGCTTGAGGCGCTCAGTCCGACCGCTGTGCTCAAGCGCGGTTACGCCATCGTTACCGATATGCACTCTGGCACTCTCATTAGCCAGGCAAGCCAGACTCAGCCAAACCAGACTGTGGAAATCCAATTTATCGACGGCAAAGTGCCCGCCGTACTCCAGGCAACCCTAAAGGAGACCGAATGACCAAAACAACCCCAACCAACTACGAAGCAGCCTTCACAGCCTTGCAGGAAATCATCACAAAGCTCGAAAACAGCGAATTACCCCTCGAAGAGGCGCTCAAACTTTACGAAAAAGGCAAAACCCTTTCCGACCAATGTGCCAGATTGCTCGAGAACGCGCAATTGCGCATCGACGCACTGGCCCAAAACAAAGACGACCGTGAGGACGCGCTTTAGTGGGCAATCCACTTCTGTTTTTCACCTCACCGATCGGCATCTCCGCCATGCTCGGCTGGATCCTGGCCCAGGTCATCAAGCTGCCGGTCGGCTATATTCGCACGAAAAAATGGGATTGGTCGCTTCTGATCAACGCCGGGGGAATGCCCTCCTCCCACTCCTCCCTGATGAGCGCCGTTTCGACCGCCATCGGGCTTAGCCAGGGATGGGACAGCCCCTTATTCATTCTGGCTGTTTCCATCACAGGCATCGTCATTTACGACGCCACTGGGGTTCGCCGTCAGGCCGGCTACCACGCCGAACGCATCAACCACATCCTGCGCAGCTTCGTCACCGAGCACAAAATCGCCGACAGCAATTGGACCGAATTGCGCGAGATCATCGGTCACTCGCCCGCCGAAGCGATCGCCGGCACATTGCTGGGCATCGCGATCGCCTTCGTTGTCTGGTTGTTAATGAAATAAGATGGAAATTCGCTACTCGGCTCAAAAGCAATTCCCCGCGGAACAATTATTCGCCTTATATGATTCGGTCGGCTGGACTGCCTACACCAGGGACATTCCCCGTCTGCAAGCCGCTCTGGAACGCAGTACGATCGTGATCAGCGCCTGGGAGGGCGACGACCTGGTCGGGCTCATCCGCGCCCTGAGCGACGAAGCCACGATCGCCTATATACAGGATATTTTGGTGCGACCAGATTACCATAAGCAAGGCGTCGGTTCGCAATTGATGCGTCAGATGCTGTCACACTTAACTGGCATCCGCCAGATCGTGCTCATGACCGACCTCGATGAGCGCAGCTCCGCTTTGCACGACTGGTATCGTTCTTTCGGCTTCAAAACTTTCGAAGCCTGGGGCACCCTCGGCTTCGCGATTTTTGACAATTAGCGAGCATTAGTAGTAGGTCGAGACGAAGTACCCGCGAGGGTATTGAAAATGCCCTCATCTATGAGGGCATTTTCAATCCGACATCCAGTTGGCTTTATTCCCAACCCCTATCTCCTATGTCATGGACGTTGGATTGAATTAATTTAGCACAATGCACCCATTCATTCAGCACCCTTATGGGCGTTTTATCTCAACCTTGTATAATGTAATTGTTATGTCGGATTGAGATATGGGCGTTGAAACGCCCATATCTCAATACCCCTACGGGCACCTGGTCTCGACCTACTAATCTACTTCCGCCTGCTTTAAATCTGCAACCCCTACTCCGCGATCACAAACGTCCAGGGGCCGACGACGTTTCCAGCCATAATCTCCCCAACCATGGCCAAAAGATCAGCCTTTGCCTGCGGGTCGTCCGCATAAGGAGTACCTTCGGTTAGTTCCACCCCATTCATCCCCGGCGCGACGATGCAATTGACCACAACGCCAGGGTACTTTTTCGCGAGAACATCCTGCATATACTCCACCCGCATCCCATCGCAATATGCTTCCCCTTCCGGAGGGTCGATCTTGTACTGCCAGATCTGCAGCTCGATCTTTTTGTCTTTCAGGTCCTTGGGCAGGCCAGAAAAGGTCAATCGCTCAATGCGATAAAGGTCACCAAAAGCGCCTTCAAAACAGCTTTCACCCGTGAGCGCGTTCATCAGACAAACCTGGTCTTCCAGTTTCTGATATCGCTGTTCGATCAGTTCATGCGTTGGCGTCGCATAGCTCTTTCCATCGATCAATAGCTTGATATTCGAGATACCCCAGCCTCTCCAATCGAGGAGCGAGTATTTCACAGTAAATGTCAGCGCATCACCGTTCTGGCTCACCTGCTGAACTTCCATTCTTACTTTGTTCTTCTCTACTGCAATTGGTTCTTCCAGCAAGGATGCCCCAACTTGAGTGTTCACCAGCTCATAATAGCTAAGTTTTCGGCCCTCACTTGTCACAAAAGCGGCCAGATTCTCAAAATGACGTGGGTTGTTCACACCAGCTGAACAGCAGGCATAGTGAAGAATGTTCTCAACCGGCAACTCATATTCCTGCCAGTCGTAGGAGATGCCCATCTTCCCTTCACGCTCAAAGAAGAAAAAAGGCTTGCCCGCCAGGATCTGGAAATCAAAAGCCGAATCATAGCCATACTTCTCATTGAGCAGTTCCCCTTCCATATAAAGCTCGCCCACTGGCACATGAGTATCCAAACCATCAGACGTTTTTTGGGCCTTCACCCGAACCACTTCCAAAATCCATTTGCCATCCAACACGTTCAGACTGCGAACTGGCCCATAGACCACAGCCAGGTTGTGGTCCTCATATTTGTCATTAGCAGGCACCACGAAGATCGTTTCCTCGTTCTTTTTTACCACGACCTCATAGCTGCCATTCTCACCTTCAAGCAAGGTACCAACTAACTTTACCGGGCCAATGACGGCCTCTCTTTGATGTGCATTGATCTTTTTCCCCGCGTATTGCGCATTGATCGGGTCGTTTTGATCCAACATCGGCGCGAAATAATCACTATCTCCCTTTTCCATCGACAGATCGTACTGATAGAGGGCCAGATCACCCAACTGCCATGCCTGCACAAGCACGGCTTCCTGCGTGGATGGATCACTTGATTGGCTCCCTTCACGAACCTCACCCGTGCGGATATACTCCAGCCACTCATCCACATAGCTGGTCATCCCTTCCGACAGCTCCCCGGTTTGCGAATAACCAAGCAGCTCGTTGAGGCTATAACCTTTTTGATTCATCAGGTAATTCGCGTACGACGCGAATATCTCCCCGCGGAATGGATGTTCATTGATCGCGTTTACAGGAGGGATCGCAGCATTCGGGTCAATATTGTTCTTTTTGGCATATTCCAGCCAGGCAGACGCCACGCTGTCAAAAAAGACGTCATAGTTAAATTCCGCGTCATCCAAAGAGGCCCGTTGGCTGTAATAGCGCTCGATCTCCAGATACGTCTCATAACCCAGCTCGGTTCTAAAATCAGTCTTATCAAGCTTTTTATCACGAACTTGTTTTAAGGTTTCAAGTTCAGAATACTCTGGAAAACCAGTGATCTCGTAAATTTCGGGACCATAGATTTCCTTAAAGGTCAGTAATTCAGTCAGACCTGGTGACAACCAACTATCCTCAGCCATTCCAAGCACAGCCGGGATCATGACCCTCTCTGTGTAAAGCTTCCATCCGGCATAAGTAAAAATGACATTGTTTCCGTCCACATATCCTGTCTGATATTTTTGAAAACCGATCGGGCTTGTGAAAACATTGAAACCCGAGTCTTTCACTGCCAGGCCGTAATCTCGTCCAAACACACCGATCCTCTCCACCGCGTTATGGAAGCGCTCAAGAAAAGCATAGATGAGGGAAGCCGTATCCAGTTCACCAGGCTGATCTTCAGCGATCCTGAAGTAGAAATTCGAGCTGCCGTCCTTGATCATCACGTCATAACCAGGTGTAGCCTGATAAGAATACCTGCCGAACAACAGATCGGGCGAAGCGGCGAACACAGGGTTGTCAACCCCGCCCCAATCCTGATATGCCTTGTAAACGTCCAAGGTGGAACTGCCGTCGATGAGCTTCATGACCTCTTCCTGACCCTCAGTTTCCACAATTTTATTGAGGAAAGCGGTCGCCAGCTTGATTGCCTCTTCCCTTTCTTCCGCGCTGACGTAAGGCTCTTCAAAGCTCAGACCGGAAAGGTAGAGCTTCTCTTCATCCGCAAGCAAAGAAGGATCAGCCTCACCTATTTCGCCAGCCAGCATTTCCGCCAGGCCGTAAGCGACCCAGGGCTCGCTCTCATACGCCAGGCCCTTCACCAGTATTTGCTGTAAGCCACCAGCTTCAACTGCGCTGTAGGGAATGATAGTCCTCTTGCCGTAAAAAATTGGTTTGTCAAAGAGCTTGCCTGCTCCATCCTTCTCGACGAACATAAATTCCGGCTTTTCTGCGGTTGTGATCGGGTACTGCTTCATCACGCCTACAACCTGATCAAAGACTTCTTCGTAAAGGCTCCCGATCTTTGCAGTATCATGCTCATTACCTACCTCAAAAGTATAGATTGCCAGCGTGTCCTCAGCCGTCAGCGAGTCGAAAAGACGCGGCATGGTCTCATCGCGATCAAATCTTGCTTCCACCAACGCAACTTTTTCTGTTGGGATAACGATTTCCCTTGCAGGCAGAGTTTCGACCGGCTCGCTCGTCTCCTCCAGAGTTGGCTCTGCCATCTCACACGAAACGAACCCAACCGTCAACACAGCCGCCACCAGCAGCAGCGCGATAACGGTCAGACCGCGTTTCGCTTTGCCGCCCTGGAACAACACAGATATCCTCTTTTTCATGGATTTCACATCTCCCGTAAACCTGCTCGAGTAATTATTGGCGGTTGCCGGCAACGCATTCGCCACCTCGAGGATCGAGCGGCAATAGGCAGCCCGCTCTGTTTTAGCCAGATCTTTGGCAACTTCTTCATCAGTCGCCAGCTCAATATCTTCATTTAAGGGTTGTTGGATCAGGTAGGCCAGCGGGTTGAACCACTGGAATGACCGTCCCAACAAATACAATGCCTTCAACCACAGATCCCGCTTCTGAATGTGCGCGTACTCATGCCTGAGCACATAGCGCAGGTTTTCGGAAAGCCGTTCCGGGTTTCCTTCATCAGGCAATAATCGCACCGGCAGGACCAGGCATGGGAAGAAATACCCGGTCGTCATCGGGCTTTCATCGCTTTCAATGGCAAAAAGCTTTACCTTTTCTCCTAAAAACGCCCAAATTGCGGCTTCAGTCTGCGGATCAAGTTTTTTGAGTTGTCCTTTTAATCCATGTCTAAACTTATGGTAGGAAACCCCAAAGAAAACCAGCGAAACCAACACGCCAGTCCCCCAGACAGTCAGGAAGATCGTTTCCGTTGGAACAGGATTCCTTACAGGAACGGGTTCGACGGGTAAGCTTTCTTCAGGTTTCTGTAAAGGCATTAGAGTCTCATGCTCAATTTGCGAAAACTCGTTCACTAAGATTGGCGTGTTGGGCTTTTCAACCGGCGGAAGGTTGTTCATCGTGATCGGAATGATGGGCTGCTCCACTTCCGATCGTTGGTTTCCTGTTATCGGATTGACAGGCTCATCAACCACTCCATCAATGGGCTCAGCAGGCAGTGGGGATGGTTCTTCGACCCCGAAAATACGTTCTGTCAACGCGTTTTGAGGCAGCCGGATCACTGCCAGGCTGTCCGTCAGTGTGAACGGGATCACCATTCGCAGGATGACCACGATCCAGAGCGCTCGCGCCAGACGGCGTGAGTATTTATCGCCCCGAAAGTAACGAAATACCAGTACCGTCAGTACCAGCACGGAAAACGAAAGGCTGGATAAGAGAATTGCTTTCATCTTAATTCTCCTCTAAGATCTCCTCCAGGAAAGTCTTCAGCTCCTGGAGGTCTTGTTTGCTCAGGGCGTTGTTTTGGTACAACCCGGCAATAAAATTCTGAACCGAGTCATCATAAAGCCTGCTGATCAGGTTTTGGCTTTGCCGGTCGATATAATCACGGCTCACCTTCGGTGAATACAAGCGCTTACGCCCGTCCGCTTCGCTTTGGATGAAGCCCTTGGTCATCATGCGTTGGATGAACGAACGCACGGTCGATTCTTCCCAGTTGCGCTCCTCAACCGCCTTGTAAATTTCTTCAAAACTCATCGGGGTTGCAGCATCCCAAAGTTTAATCATTATTTCAAGTTCACTGTTGGATAGTTGTTTCATATGCGAGTCCTTTTTATTACAGCTGTAATAACCGCATTATATAACTACACTTGTAATAATGTCAAGTCGAGTTTTGCAGTAATTTTTAGCAAGTAGGAATAGTAGTAGGTCGAGATTGAAGATATGCGGGCAAACCCGCATATCTTCAATCCGACGTCTTGCGATGAGCTTCAACCGAGAAGATAATAAAACGGTTGGGTAAACGTCGGACTGACAGCGCACACGCCTGTGTGTGCCCTGCCAATACCTTTACGGGTACTTCGTCTCGACTACTGATATGTTACCTGATTCACCACCAGATCAGCCCGATGGCATAGCCCAGGCTGTCCATTCGCTTCAAGGCCGCCCTTTGCAGGCTCGTGTTCTGTGGATATTCCGCCTTGGCGCGGAAACGCTTGCCGAAAATCCTCTCGACCGCCTGGTCTCTGTTTTTCGAAACGCCAAGGATCTCAAAGAAATCCGCGAACGCCAATATTCGGCTACGCGCAGGCAAGAGCTCCCGCAAGCCCGGATACAACAGCCAGGAATAACAGACAAAGGCTTCAAAAGCTTTGTCTGGAAAGACCTCCTTGAAAAAGTCTTTGGCAAGGGCAAAAGATTCTTTCACCTTACCCACTTCGAGGTCTGTTCCCTTTTGGATATGCACATTCACCACCGGGCTGCCAGCTGGCAAGCGCGATTTCAATTCCTCGCGGTAGCGAAAACCCGGCTTTTTCCCCCAGATCTCATCCAAGTAGATCACTTCAAAAGGCTGAAACTGCAAAACGCCCAGTTTGAAAATATCTCCATAACTCAGGTGACGTAACCAGTTGCAATCGCCCTTACTGAGACCGATTTTACCGTTTTTTGTATAATACAACCGCTGTCGCAGCGCGATATCACCGATCGTATCGCGGTAGATCTCTTCAGAAACGCCCAATTTCAGGTAGTTTTGCCGGATCTTGGTCAGTTTCCAGACTAAAACTGCCAGACGGCTCAGCGGCATCAGGCGGCAGATCGGAAAATCAGGATTCTCACCTTCATACGCCCTGCTCGCCAAAACCTCCATCCGCCCATAATTGCGCTGTGCGAAGCCCCTTAGCTCGATCCTGACATCCTCATCCAGGGCCAGATCGTCCAGATTTCTCTCGTAGGCTGCTATCTTATCTTTCATCGACTTGTACACCAACTGGTGACTACTGACAATATTTTCAACCCTTGGCTGCCAGTTTTCCTTTGATCCGGGCGATCACAGATCGTAATTCAGGCACTTTCAACAGCCAAAGCATGGCAAAATAGACCAAAGCGCCCAGACCCGCTCCCAAAGCCAGGACGATCAGCTGATTTCGCTGCCCAAACACCCTCATCCAGCCAAACAGCACAGCGCTCATAACTCCGCTGGCAGCCAAAGCCTTCAGCGCTGAACGCAAAATTCGCCCACCTTCGATCCCCTCATTGCGTTTGCGCAGGATCAGCAGCAAAGCCAGGCATTCCACCGCGGTCGCGAAACTGTTTGCCAGTGCCAGGCCGCCCAACCGCAGCCTTCCCAGCCGTCCAAAAAGAAATGAAAAAGCAAAGGACAGCAAAATATTGCCCGTCATGGCGATCACACCGACCGTTACCGGCGTCCTGGTATCGTGCATGGCATAAAAAGCGCGGCTCAGCACCTCCACCAGGCTATGTCCGGTCAGCCCGATCGCGTACCAAAGCAAAGCCCAGGCGACCATCTCAGTGGAATGCGCGTCGAAGCTTCCCCGTTCATACAAAACCCGAATGAGTGGGATCCGCAAGGCGATCAAACCAACCGTAGCCGGCAGCGCCAGAAGCAGCATCGCCCGTAAAATGCCAGCCAGTGTCCTGCGAAATTCATCCTTGTGCCCCAACTCGACCTGCGCTGAAAGCGTCGGTAACGAGGCGATCCCAGCCGATTGGGCGATGGCTGCCTGCGGCATGAGCATCAGCGTGAATGCCCAGGTCAGCGCGCTGGCCGAGCCCTCACCCAGCGACAGACCTATGATGGTGTTGGCGACAAAATTCAGCTGCACCACGCCTGCCCCGATAACGCGAGGCAGCATTAGTTTCAACACCCGCCGAACAGCCTGATCCTTAAACCAGACCATGCGATCATAAAAGCGATCAGGCAAACGGAAAAGGCTGGGGAGCTGCAATAACCAATGCCCCAAAGCGCCCAGAACAGCGCCGATCGCCAGCCGTTCGATCCCCAGAGACTCCGGCAGAAGCAAGGTGCCAGCCATCAAGCCAAGCGAATACATCGCAGGCGCAAGCGCTGGCCACAAAAAGACCTGATGCGCGTTGAGCATGCCCATGACCAGACCGCTCATGCCAAAAATGATTACGGTTGGCAGCATGACGCGTAAAAGCTTTACCGTCAGCTCGACCTGACCCGGGTTGCCATGCGCCAGCGCGAACAAGCCATATTCAACGATCTGCGGCGCGAAAGCCCACATGACCAGCGTAACCAGGATCAAAATTACGATGATGGTGTTCAAAACACCGGATGCCAGCTTCCAGGCGGCCTTTTTGTCACCGCGGGTCAACATCCCGGTGAACATCGGGATAAAAGCCGATCCGAGAGCGCCGCCAGCGGTCAGATTGAAAAGCAATTCGGTCACGCGATTGGCCGCGTTATAGGAGTCCAGTTCAGGACTGGTGCCGAAAGCGCGCGAGATGACCATCCCACGCACAACGCCGACCAGCGTGCTGAAGATATAAGCGATCATCACGATGCTTGCCGCCCGCGCGATCTGGCTGTTGGCTGTCTCCTCTTTTGTTTTCGCTGTCGGCAAAGGGCAAACCATCTCCGATTTTTGAGAAAAATTGTCTACAGTCAGTTCTTCGCTTTCCTGCTGAAAGTTATCTGTCATCCAATCATCCTACCTGTTCATCACGCGAACCAATCCAACACGCGTTTCCGAATGAATCGCTACTTTTCTCCGTTCTTCCTCAAAAACAGCTTTGCTTCTTCCCAGAGCGCGTCCAGTTCTTCAAAGCTCATCTCCTCCAGATGTTTCCCTTGTTTTGCGGCGCTATCTTCCAAATAAGCAAATCTTTTTCTAAAGCGATTATTTGTTTCCCTGAGCGCCATTTCCGGGTCAACATCCAGCCAGCGGATCAGGTTGACGACCGCGAAAAGCACGTCACCAGCCTCAGATTGTCTTTCCGCGTCCGTTTCAGCTTCCTTTAGCTCCTGTAATTCTTCGTGGATCTTGGCGACCACCGGTTCGATCGTTTGCCAGTCAAAGCCAACCCGTTTGGCGCGGCGTTGGATCTCATCCGCCTGGCTCAGCGCTGGCAGGGCGGCTGGCAGGCCGTCCAACATGCTTTTACGCTCCTCACCCTTCTTTTTGCGTTCTTCCGCCTTGATCTGTTCCCAGTTGGTCAAAACATCATCCACGCCATTGACTTTCAACTGCTTAAAGACATGCGGATGCCTGCGGACGATCTTGTTGCTGATCCCAGCTAAAATATCAGTCATGTTAAAATCGCAATTCTCGGTCGCGATCTGGGCATGCAAAACAATTTGCAAAAGCAGATCCCCCAACTCTTCCTGCAGGTGATCGGGGTCTTCCTCATCCAGCGCTTCCAGCACCTCATAGCTCTCCTGCAAAAGATGCGAGCGCAAACTCAAATGCGTCTGCTCCCGATCCCAGGGGCAGCCGTCCGGCGCGCGCAAACGGGCAATGATCTGTTGAAAATCCTCAAATCCGCGTCCGTTTTCCCGCGCGGGCAGATACAAGGTGCTCATAACACCTGTGTGCAGGGACTGATCCAACTCGTACAATGGGATTTCTTCAACGATCTCATCCACCATCCCGGCATTATGCACCAATTTCACCGGAAACTCATCCGGGTAATTGTTCATCAGCGTCAGTTTCAGTTCCGTCAATTCCAACTCGCTCGGTAGATTTGAAATCAAAGCAGGCATTGAAGGGGGAAAGAAAGGTATTTCGACCTTAAGAAGCTGCGACGCATCCGCAATGACGACGCGATCACTCAGATCCAGGCCCAATGCTGAAGCAACTGGCTCAAGATAGCTCAACCCATCGATCACGCGAATCAGGATATCGGTTTCTGACACCAACTCCATTAACTTTTTGACCAGTGGTTCACCGATGAAAGGGCTCCCAGGCACCGCGAAGGTCAGTTCCCCGCGTTCCTTCGCGATCTTGATCATTCGTCGCGCCAGACTCACTTCAGTTTCTTCCAGATCTTCGCTTTCAGCAAAATTCTCATCAAAACTGCTCACCTGCACGTTCTCAGGCAGTTCAGAAAAAACCGGATGATACTTTGTTCGTGCCAGAACAATCGGGCAATTGCTCAGCCACTCCCAGGCTTCTTTGGTCAGACTGTTGATCCCTGCTGGCCCAAGTCCAACGATTGTAATTCCACTCATGCATATCCTTTTCTCAGGAAGTGTGGACTTCCACTGAGAGTATAAAAATCAAAGGCTGCCCAACAAGGGACAGCCTCTTGATTGTATCGCAAATTTTCTTTCCCTGACCCAAAAGGGCAGGCTCGTCCACTAACGCTTGGTGTAAGTAGGAGCCTTACGGGCGCGTTTGAGACCTGGCTTCTTGCGTTCCTTAACACGTGCGTCGCGCGTCAAAAGACCATGCTGGCGCATAACACCGCGCAGACCTTCGTCCATCGCGACCAAAGCGCGCGCCAGACCAAGTTTGACAGCGTCACGCTGACCGCTGACTCCGCCGCCTTCGACCTTGACAGTCACATCAAAGGATTCCACCGGGCGTCCGGTTGCTTCCAATGCGCCTAAAATGGCAGGAGCGTCGCCTGTGCGAGGGAAATATTCGACCAGTTCCTTGTCGTTTACGGTGAATACGCCGGTGCCTTCGTAAACACGAACCCGGGCGGTACTCTCTTTGCGTCGACCAGTTGCTTCAGTATATTGTGCCATAATTCCTCTTCATTACTCCATTTCAAAAGGCTTGGGTTCCTGCGCCTGATGGGGGTGTTCAGGACCAGCATAAACCTTGAGATTGTCCATATAGCGCTCAGTCAGGCGATTCTTGGGCAGCATGCCGCACACCGCGAAACGAATAACGCGGTCGGGGAATTTCTCGAGTTGACGGGTATAGTCGATCTCGTGCAGCCCTCCCGGATAGCCGGAGTGACGGTAATAAATTTTTTCTTTAACACGGGTTGGGTGAACCACGATCTTTTCAGCGTTCACAACAACCACATGATCACCCAACACTACACCGGGGGTAAAATCGGGGCGGTGTTTGCCGACCAGCACTTCGGCGATTTTGGTCGCCAGGCGGCCAAGGGATTTACCTGCAGCGTCCACCACATACCACTCGCCGGTAACATTTCCTTTAGGATAATATGTTTTTTCCACTTTAACATTCTCCGTTTTCAAAATACACCCCGGCATTTTGCCCGGGCAAACTGTTTTCTTCTCCATCCTCAGCATAGCGCACCTCGACCAGGGTCAATCCCCTGGCAGGTGCCAAAGCCACGATCCCTGTCTGACCGTCCCGAAGTCCCGTCTCAATGATCGAAACCGGAACCTCACCCAGACCGACCTTGACCAGAACAAAAACGATCCGGCGCACCATGTGGTACAAAAAAGCGTTGCCGGTAATGGTAAATTCCATTTCATCGGCGCTGGTTTGCACCCATCTGGCCTCTTCGATCCTTCTGATCGTCGTGCCGTTTTCCGAGACTGCTCTGCCAAAGACCTGAAAATCGTGTTCTCCGATCAGGTCTGCCGCGGCCTGGTTCATCAACCCCAAATCTGGGAGAGCATCCAGCCGCCAGGCAAAGCGGTCCCGCAAAGGATCACGCACAGGGTTGCTATAGAGCTTGTAATGATAAATGCGTGCCAGCGCGTCGTAACGGGGGTGGAATTCCGCGCCGCACAGCTCCAGTCTCTGAACCTGGATATCGTCAGGCAAATTGGCGTTCAGCGCCTTTAGCAGCTTCAGATCAGCGTGCTTCCAGTCAAACTGAAAGCTGATCACCTGACCGCTGGCATGTACGCCGGTATCGGTCCGGCCTGCGGTCAGAATGCTTCTGCCCTGCCAGCCCAGCGTTCTCAAGGCGTCTTCAAAAACGCCTTGTACGCTGTTTTTACCGATCTGCCTCTGAAAGCCGCTATAGTTTGTGCCTTCGTATGCGAGGATAAGTTTGTAATGTGCCATGCCTTTCGTACTTTCAAAAGGCCTAACGATATTGTCTTACTATTCTGCCACCAACTCGAGCACAACCATCTCGGCGTTATCGCCCTGACGGGGGCCCAATTTCAGCAAACGGGTATAGCCGCCCTTGCGGGATGTGAAACGAGGGGCGATATCGTCAAACAGTTTCTTGACGATCTCACCGCTGTTGTTTCCCAACTGGGCAGCAGCCGACCGGCGGGCATTGACCTGCAGAATTTCATCCTCTTTCAGGACGTTTTTCGCTAGGGTGATCAATTTTTCAGCATCAGGCTGAATTGATTTTGCTTTCGCCAGCGTAGTTTTAATTTTTTCATGTTCAAATAATTGTTTAATCATCGTCCGTCGCATGGAGGTGCGATGTCCCATATTGCGATTGAGACGATATCCTTTAATCTGGTGCCGCATTATTCTTTCTCCACTTCTTCTTCCAGATAGCCTTTTTCGATCATTTTGGCTTTCAGTTCGACCAGGCTCTTTTCACCGAAATTACGGATCGAGAGCATCGCGCCTTCGCCTTTTTCCAGGAGTTCCAGGACATCACCGACCGTTTCGATGCCAGTGCGTTTCAAGGCATTGAACACGCGGACGCCCAGTTCAAGCTGGTCGATCGAGGTTTCAATTTGTTCGCGTTTGACCACGGGGGCTTCAACTTCCACCGGCTCGATGGTTTTCGTCAGCATGTCTTCGCTGGTGCCGCTGATAATGCTCAACTGACGCATAAGAATGCGCGCCGAGTCGATCAGAGCCTTTTCAGGAGACAAAGTGCCATCCGTCCAGATTTCGAGCGTAAGACGGTCATAATCGGTGCTATGACCAACACGAGCGCTGGTAATTTCCCAGTTTACGCGTCTTACAGGCGAAAAGATCGCATCAACCGGCAAAACGCCAATTGCCAGACGTGCATTACGGTCAGTAGCCGGGATGTAACCACGACCAGCTTCAACCGTCATATCCATCTCGACATGGGCGTTGGCCTCATTGATGCTGAAAAGGTAGAGTTCGGGGTTAACGATCTCCACCTCCGGAGGGCAGACGATATCTGCGCCAGTGATGGTGCCAGGGCCTTTTACATCCAGATGAATGCTGGCTGATTCAACATTGTGCAGCTTGAAGCGCAGCAATTTGATCTGCAGCATCACCTGAATGACGTCTTCGCGTACGCCTTCGATTGTACTGAACTCGTGCATCACATCTGTAATATGCACGGATGTGACAGCGGCACCGTCCAATGAAGACAGCAGTGTACGGCGAAGAGCATTGCCGAGGGTAACGCCATAGCCGCGTTCCAACGGGCTGATGGTGAATTTACCATAATCGCGCGACTCTTCTGTGCGCTCTATCTTTGGTGATACCATTTCCATTATTTTTGTCACGTTTACCTCTGTTCAGTCTAACTTCAAGGGAAAGACTGTACTATTCTACTGATTAGCGGGAATAGTATTCAACGATCAGCTGTTCGTTGAGATTTCCGTCGATTTCAGAACGTTCCGGTGTGCGCAACATGCGACCGCTCAGGTTGGTCAGATCACGAGCCAACCAGGTTGGTACCACACGACCTTCAGCTTCTTCCCGCAGGTGCTTAAAGTAGGCATTATCCCGTGAGCTTTCCTTAACGCTGATGACATCATCCACCAAAATACGATAGGAGGGGATGTCAGCGCGCCTGCCATTGACCTGGAAGTGACCATGGGTCACCAGAATGCGAGCCTGTGCGCGACTGGCAGCAAAGCCCAGTCGGTAAACAACATTTGCCAGGCTGGTCTCGAGGATGGTCAGCAGGTTAGCACCGGTCTGACCGCGCATTGCCAGCGCCTGACCATAAAAACGGCGGAATTGTCGTTCGTAAATGCCATAGATACGGCGGGCTTTTTGTTTGGCGCGCAGCTGCTTGCCATAGTCAGATTGGCGACCAGGGCGGGCAGCGCTCATCTTGCCATGCATACCGGGGGCATAAGCTCTTTTTTCAAATGCGCATTTCGGGGTATAACAGCGTGATCCTTTTAGGAAAAGTTTTTCGCCTTCCCGACGGCATAATCGACAAACTGCTTCTGTATATCTTGCCAT
>DBPR01000031.1:0-11948 GCA_002305635.1 Anaerolineaceae bacterium UBA1415
ATAGGGATATTTGAAACTGAAACCATAATAAAACGGTGCGCGTAAAGCGCGTAGCGGTGTGATAAAATTAAGCATTCAATCAAAGATAATGAGGAAAACAGAAAAAATGAAAACACGAAGACCGATCGTTGCTGGAAACTGGAAAATGAACAAGACCCTTGCCGAAGCTGGCGAGCTTTTGGAAGGTTTGGTGCCCGAACTGAAAGATGTTGATTCCGTTGGGATCATCGTTTGTACTCCCTACACCAACCTGGCCGTGGCAAAAGAAAAGCTGGCCGGGACGAACATCAAAGTTGGCGCACAGAACCTGCATTGGGAAAAATCCGGCGCCTTTACCGGCGAGGTCTCTGCCGACATGCTCAAAGATTTTTGTGAATACGTGATCATTGGTCACTCCGAACGCAGAGCGATGTTTGGTGAGACAGATGAGACCGTCAACAAGAAGGTCTTTGCCTCGCTCGAGGTTGGGCTGATGCCGATCGTTTGTGTTGGTGAAACGCTCGAAGAGAACGAAGCCGGCCAGACCGCGGAAGTGGTTGGGCGAATGGTTCGCGAAGGTCTGAAGGGTTTGGATCAGGAAAAGGCTGCCCGTGTTGTGGTTGCTTACGAACCGGTTTGGGCCATTGGTACCGGCAAGACCGCCACGCCAGAGCAGGCTAATGACGTTCACAAAAACGTCATTCGCCCGATCCTGCGCGAGATGTTTGGCGAAGCGGTTGGCGACGGTATGCGCATTTTGTACGGCGGCTCCGTTAAACCAGGCAACGCCAAAGAACTTTTCGGCATGTCGGACATCGACGGCGGTCTGATCGGCGGCGCAAGTTTGAAGGTTGCCGATTTCGTTGGCATCGTCGAAGGCGCCTTTTAATTTATTGAAGGTTTGATGGGTAGGTCGGAATTGAAAATTGCCTGTGATCAGTCAATTTTCAATCCGACTTATCTAACCATTTGGGCCTCCTCACACATTCGTGCTTGTCTTTCCTTGACATCCACCTTCAAAAACTTATAATTTATCCATCAACTGTGAACGGGATAAGTAGGTCAGTTTGCCCCACAGGGAGGATCTGCCGCAACTGAGAGCAGATCCGGATCAGCATTGACTGAAATTCACCCGGGAGTCGCGCGCGCGAACGCGAGGTCAGTAGCGCGTGCCGGTTGCCCCCGTTACCGGGCGTCCTGAGTGGCTCAAAAGAGCAAGAAGGGTGGTACCGCGGAAACTCCGTCCCTTTATGGGGCGGTTTTTTTGTGTCTGCCCATAAAAATTGAGGTGAAAATGTCTGAAATCGAATTGAATTTGCAAACCGAGCAGGAAAAAGGGCTGCAAAGCCTGGCGGCAATCAACTCATTGCCTGAGCTTGAGGTCTGGAAACAATCTTTCCTGGGTAAGAGCTCTTTGGTGATGACCACTTTTGGCAAGATGGGCAGTTTTAGCAAGGAGGAGCGCCCGTTGGTCGGAAAGGCTGTCAACGCGGTCAAAGTGGCTTTTGAGGCTGCCTTTGCGAGCAAGGAAGAAGTGCTCAAGCGCGATGCGCTGCTGCAATCCATGGAATCTGAAAAGCTGGATGTCAGCCTGCCTGGCAGAGCCGCGCGCAGGGGACGGCTGCACCCGATCAACCTGTCTTTGCGCGAAATTTACCGCATTTTTGGCGATATGGGCTTCCAGGTTTACAGCTCACCCGAGGTCGAGACCGATGACATGAACTTCACCTATCTGAATATACCGCCTTATCATCCCTCGCGGGATATGTGGGACACTTTCTATACTGAAGACGAAAACGTACTTCTGCGAACACATACCTCGCCAGGCCAGGTGCGCTCGATGCGCGAGTATTACCCCAACCCGGTACGGGTGATCCTGCCGGGCGCCTGTATGCGCTACGAACAGCTGGATCAAAGCCACGAGATCGAATTCATGCAGTTTGAGCTTTTGGTCGTAGATAAGGGCATCACTTTTGCTGACCTGAAAGGTACGATCGAAGACTTTACCAAGCGTATGTTTGGGCCTGGCGCGGACACACGCTTCCGCCCTTCGCACTTCCCATTCACCGAACCGAGCGCTGAGCTGGATATGGCCTGTGTTTTCTGCGGCGGTTCTGGCTGCGGCGTTTGCCATGGAACGGGTTGGATCGAGCTGGGCGGCTGCGGCATGGTTCACCCGCGCGTATTGCAATATGGCGGCTATGACCCAGAGGTTTACAGCGGTTTCGCGGCTGGGGTAGGGATCGACCGCACAACGCTGCTGCGCTACCATATTGATGACATCCGCTATTTGCGAAATAACGATATTCGCTTCCTGGAACAGTTCTAAAGGGAGAGGTAAGAATGAAAGCACCTTTAAGTTGGATAAAAGATTACGTTGATCTGGACGGAAAAACCGTGGAAGAGATCGGTCAGGCCCTAACCATGACGGGTCTGGAAGTGGAAGAAATTCTGCTGGTCGGGCTGGAGAAACCTGCGGGGCAGCGTCTGCAAAATAAGTATTCAGGCCTTTCCTGGGACAGGGAAAAGTTTGTTGTGGCGGAAGTGCTGGAAGTCAATCAGCACCCCAACGCCGATAAGCTGACCCTCTGCCAGCTCAACGACGGCAAAGAGATCAAAACTGTGCTAACGGGCGCCCCGAACCTGTATCCTTTCATTGGCAAAGGCAAACTGGAACCTACTATTAAAGTCGCCTATGCCAAAGAGGGCGCGCAGCTCTATGACGGGCATCAGCCTGGACTTGTCCTGACCAAACTCAAGAAAGTCACCATCCGCGGCGTTGAGTCTTCCTCGATGATCGCGTCCGAGAAAGAACTGGGCATTTCCGAGGAGCACGATGGTGTCATCTTCCTTGATGACGACGCGCCGGTCGGCATGCCGCTGGCTGATTACATGGGCGATGCTGTTTTTGACGTAAAGATCCTGCCCAACATGGCCAGGGACGCCTCGATCATCGGGATCGCGCGTGAACTGGCAGCTGCGTATGGTCTGGAACTGAAGGAGCCGCAGGGCTTGCCGCTAAAAACTGGCGGCGCGATTGAGGACTATGTCGGTTTAGAGATCCGCGACCCTGAACTCAACACGCGTTTCATGCTTGGGATGGTGAAAAACGTCTGCGCGAAGCCCAGCCCTTATTGGGTGAGGCGGCGGCTGGTTTTGGCTGGCATGCGTCCGATCGATGCGCTGGTGGACGCCACCAACTACACGATGCTGGAAACAGGGCAGCCCCTGCACGCCTTTGATTATGATGTTTTGCGAAAGCGCGCCAACGGCAAACCGACGATCATTACCCGTCGGGCAGAAGAGGGTGAGAAGCTGACCACCCTGGATGACCATCAGCTCACCTTGAGCAGTGAAACCGAGTTGGTGACCGACACGGCTGGTCCGCTCAGCCTGGCTGGCGTGATGGGCGGGCAGGAATCGGGCATCAGCGCGGAATCGACACAGGTCCTGCTCGAAGCCGCGGCATGGAACTTCATTAATATCCGTAAAACCGGATCGCGCTATCGCATCAACAGCGAGGCGTCCTATCGCTTTAGCCGCGACGTGCATCCCGCCCTGACCGAACAGGCGCTTGGCCTTTGCCTGTGCAGAATGCGGGAGTGGGCTGGCGGTGAGGTGGTCGAGGGTGTCATTGATCAATACCCGCTCAGGCGGGAAGACCCGGTCAACACCCTGACAGAAGCAGACATTGAGCGCAGTCTTGGTTTGCGCATAGATTTAAAAGAGGCTAAAGCCATCCTCGAGCGTCTCGGTTTCAGCTGCCAGCTCGAAGGCGAAATTCTGAGCGCGAAAACGCCTGCCAACCGCACTGATATCGAAACTGGCATCATCGGGAAGGCGAACCTGATCGAGGAAGTCAGCCGCATTTACGGTTTTGAGCGCATCCCGACCCGTCGTCTGACAGGTGAACTGCCGCCGCAGCTGGGCGTTAAGCAAGTCGAATTTGAGGAACAGGTACGCGACATCATGGTCTCGCTGGGCATGCAGGACACGCTTGCCTATCGCCAGACCTCAATTGAACGCGAAGCAAAACTTTTGCCTGAATGCAAGGCGGATGAAACGCTGCGCTATGTCAAGATCGCCAATCCGATCTCACCGGAACGAACCGTAATGCGCCGCAGCACGCTGGCGACCATGCTTGAGCTGCTTGAACGCAACGGTCGTCTGGCAGAAGGCCTGGCGCTGTTTGAGATCGGGCCTGTCTTTTTGCCTGTGGAAGGGCAATTACTGCCGGATGAGCCGAAACGGCTGGCCATCGGACTGTGGGGCGCGAAATATCTTTCGGCCTGGAGCGAAAACCAGAACCGAACGGTCGATTTTTATGATCTGAAGGGCGTTTTGGAGGGTTTGATGCAGGGTTTGCATCTGCAAAACGTGGAATATCGTCCGCTTGGCGATCATCCGACCTTCCACCCGGGCAAAGCCGCGGGTATTTATGCGGGAGAAACGCTTTTGGGCGTTATGGGTGAGATCCATCCTCTTATCAGACAAAATTATGACTTCCCTGAAGGCGCGATCCTGGCGGCGGAGATCTATCTGGATCAACTCATGCCGCTGGTGGAAAAAGGCTTTCAGGTGCGCTCCATTTCCACCTTCCCGACCATGGTGGAGGATATCGCCCTGATCGTGGACGAGAATGTGCCTGCCAGTCAGGTGGAAGCTCTGATCCGCAAGGCGGGCGGAAAACTTTTGGTTGGCGTGCGCTTGTTCGACCTCTTCCGCAGTGAAAAACTCGGACAAGGGAAGAAGAGCCTGGCTTATCAACTGACCTATCAGGCGTTCGACCGCACCCTGAGCGTTGCTGACGCGGCCGCGATCCGCAAGAAGATCGTGAAATTGCTTGGTTTTGAGCTCGGCGCGGTCCTGCGCGACTCATAAAGAGGAGATGAAAATGAAAACCATGTATACATTTACCCGTAATGGTTTGGGCGATGCGCCCGAAGGCCTGCGGCAGGCTTTGGCGGTCAAGTTTTTGAGCCTTTTGGCGCAGGAGGAACAGCTGCCAGCCGCGATCCTCTTTTACACTGAAGGCGTGAAGCTGGTGGTCGAGGGCTCGCCCGTGATCAACTGGCTGGAAATGCTGCAAGGCAAGGGCGTTGAGCTGATCATTTGCTCGACCTGTCTGGAATACTTTGGGCTGAAAGACCAGGTGCGGGTTGGAAAAATCGCTGGCATGCCCGATATCATTGCAGCCATGCAGACTGCTGACAAGGTCGTCGCGCTTTAAAGAAATAACTGAGCTTCTCGTTCTATAAAAAATCTGCGTTCTAGGGAATGAGAAGGATACTTAAGTAGGAAACTTTAAAGACCCACCCCCTTAGTCCCCCTCCCCGGAGGGGGTAGTAGAAATACTGCAGCGTTCTCCTAACGCCTGAAGGTTAGTGATGCGAAAAGTTGGGTCGAGCTTCATCATAAGACAGCAATTGTTAAAGTCGGGTGTTCAATGCAGGATTGTCATTGTGTTTTACATAAAAAGTACTCATGGAATCTCTCCATGAGTACTTTTTTAATTTCCAACAAAAGTTTATAGATTCCAGAACTGATAAAACTGGAAGAACATGATCGATACGATCGTTACAATTAGTAAGAAGGTTGGGAAGCCGATCAGCTTGCGGGTATTCTTTGTATTCGCTGGTTTCATTCGGATGAGCTGCATCAGGTGCAGAACGGAGAGAACCAATAAAACAGTGTAAACCGCGATGATCACATAGAAGAAGTTTTTCGGCATAAATGAGAGCCCTGCCCAAACAAGCAGGAGTGTGTTCAACAAGGTCAGCAAAACGAGCAGCAAAGCGCCGGTCTTCCATTTTTTGATCTTTAGATCCTCAGTGTGCTGTACCACAACTTCAGTTGCTGTGGTTTGAACCGGTTTTTTCCTGAAGATACCGATTATCAAGGCGATCAAGGAGTAGAGACCGCCGATCACCAGCATCAGCGCCAGGAAAAGCGTCAGCCCTAATTCAAGATAGTTCGGCCGGGCAAAATCCATAACTCCAAGGTAAAGCACTTCTTTGCCGTCAACTGTGCCTGATTCCCAAAGAGCGTTGATGTCATCTTCTTCCATAGCGATCAGATTGATGTTTTTCATGATCGAAAAGGGGCCAACAGCAACGGTTCTTAAGGAAGCAAAAAAGCCTTTTGGGATCACCCGGTTTTCCAAATTGTATTCGGAAGGGTCAAGCTTGCCAAAGACGATCTCCGGCATCTCGATGGCAAATGTTTGCTCGCCAAATTGATTTACCATGACAACCATGCCAATCCCGGATTGCGGTTCGATCAGCAGATTGGATGTTTGACCAGCGGTGTTACCGCCGTGCCCGTAAACCGACAGGGCATACATCGAATTCCACATGCCGTGCGCGTTGCGGGGAATTCCGCTTTCGGGGTAGGTGCTGGTCGCTTCAAAAAAGGTGTTGATGGTGCTCTCCTGGCTGAAGAGTTTGTGCCAGCTTTCACCCTGAGGATCGATCGCCTGGGCAAAAAGCCGGAAATCACTCAGCGTACCCGTTGCCATACCGGCGGGATAGAGCGGGATAAAGAATTGACAGGGATCGATGGCTTTCACTTCAGTGGAGTAACATTTTGTGTTTGGGCGTTGGGACTGTACCCAGGGGTTATCCGAGAGATCGGGCCAGAGGGCGGTCTTTTCCATGCCCAGTTTTTCAAAAATATTTTCTTTCGTGTAGTCGACAAATGATTTTCCAGAAACCCGTTCGACAATGAAAGCAGCCAGAGCGGCACCCCAGTTTGAGTAAGCGGTAACCTTGCCAACTTCATAGATCTGTCTTGGCTGGGTGTTGCGCAGGACGCTTTCAATATCCTTGACCTCGGAAATCCGCTCTGTGAACAGGTTTAATAAGACTTCCTGGAAGCCAGCCTGATGGTTCATCAGATCGATCATCGTGATTGTTTGTGAATCCTTGAGTCTGGTAAGGAATCTTTCCGGCAGGTATTGGGTGATATCCGCGTTGAGGTCGAGCAGGCCTTTTTCGTACAGCTGCATTACGCTGACCCAAACCATCAGTTTGGTGGCAGATCCCCATTCAAAAACGGTCTCTTCATCGACTTTGATCTGATTGGAAATGTCAGAAAAACCGTAATGCTTTTCAAAAAGCACCTGATCGGCGTCAAAAACGGAGACTGACATGCCAGCGAGGGAGTTTTGATGTTCCGCGACAAAGGCGTCGATCTGCTTTTCAAGCTCAGAAACCGGCAGGCCGGATGGGAGGTTGGGAGTGTTCTGGGCAAGGGCGTGCAAATTTGCCTGGAGGAATACTGTCAGGGTTAACAGTATGATCAATACGTTGTAAAGGAATTTGTTCTTTTTCATGGTTCAATAATAGCTTTGTTTTTGATAAGAGAGTTAAAAAGTAAGTTAACGAAAAAGGAACATACGGTTAGGAATCATCGAAATAAATATAAAAAGAAAAACCCGACTTCACAAGGTGTTTTGTTTTGTCGGGTTTTTAGTTTAAAGATGAATTGATCAGAACAAACCCTCGTGTGGGTTTTTCTCGTCCAGCCTGGCCAGGGCGTAGGAAGCAGCCGCGGCGAGCAGGAAAAGCAAGGCGCAGACGGCGATCATGCCAAAGCCGGAGACGCCGGAGGGGATGATGGCAGCGGTCGAGCCGATCACGACACCGATGATGAGGTGATACATGAAGGCGTAGTGCTTATTGAAGAGCCAGTTCACAAATTTGGCAAAGATGAAGATCACCAGGATCACGCCAAGCATCAGGGGCAAAATGACACCAAACTGCAGGTTCTTGATCCCATTGGCCATGGGTTGATACAGCCCGAGGTAGATCAGGAAGTTGGAGGGGCTGAGGCCGGGAACCACCAGACCGAGGCCGGTCAGGGCGCCGCTCAGCAGCCAGGCGAAGAAACCGGGCTGCATTTCAACGGTGCGGATCGTCTCCATCCAGCGCATCAGGAAGAAGGTGCCGACCGCGATCAGAGCGAGGAGAGCCCAGTGCCAGCTTTTGCGGCCCTCTTTACCAGCGGTTTTGAGCAGGGAGGGGATCGTGCCGGCGATGAAGCCGATGAAGAGCCAGGTGAATTGGGCGGCGTAGTGTTCGAAGGCGAAGTCGATCACCGCTGAAAAGGCGATCACGCCGATCACGCCGCCGATCCCGACCGGCAGGAAAAAGAGCAAATGCTGGAGGAATTTGTTGCGAATGTCCGCCAGCCAGCGCACCAGGGGTTCGTAGATCCCAAAAACGACCAGCAGAACACCGCCGGAGAGGCCGGGTGTGATAGCGCCGATGCCTGCCAGCAAGCCCTTGAGCAGACGCACGATCCAGCCGATGATCGGATTGCCGGTGGTATGGATCGGTAATTTTTCCTCCTGTTCAGGCAGGAGGGTTTCGTTATTTACGGAATTATTGTTTTCTGTCATATTTTTTCTACTCTCTAATTTTCTTCCACCATTCTACAACAAAGGCAGAATTTGTGCTCAGAGGGTTTGAGATCGGTTTTTGGGCTGGCTTTCCCTGTGTAGATCGAAATTGAGAGATGAGCCTGATGTTCATCACTTTCAATCACGATCTACGAAAAAAAGCGGTTATCTGAAATTTGAGATCAGTGGGCATAGCCAGGCACACGATATGGAAGATGTTGGGTTTACTCGATGGAGCAGACCCCTAATCCCCGGAGGGCATAAACTGATCCACCCACAATTTAAATAATCTTTTACAACAACAATGCCCAACTGCCAATGGTATTAGAATTTATATATGACACAGGCATTTAAATTCCAAAGAACATTTTCGGTAAGCACGTATGACTGTGATTTTGAGGGTCGATGGAAGCCGACCGCTTTTTTTCAGGTAATGAGCGAAAGTGCCGCTAATCACGCCGATCTTTTGGGCGTTGGTTATAAGGCAATGCTTGAAGTCGGCTACTTTTGGGTCCTGAGTCGCTTTAAGGTGCGCTTTCTGAAGTATCCCCAAATGGGAGACCTGGTACATCTCAAAACCTGGCCAAAGACGATCCAACAAAAGCTTTTTTACGTTCGCGATTATGAGTTTTTTGATCAGTCGGAAGAGCCAGTCGCTCTGGCGACCTCTGCCTGGCTGGTGCTTGACGCGAATGCCAGAAGATTGGTGCCACCTGCTTCTTTGCCAGGGCTGAAGCTGCCTTCCAATCCTGAAGCCTTTGCTTTGGACGAGCCGCTTGAAAAGCTTAAAATGGACGAAAATGGCGAAGTCAAGATCCGTCAAAAGGCGAGTTATTCGGCTATCGACCTGGTTGGTCACGTGAACAACACCCGCTACATCGATCTGATCTGTGATAGTGTGGATATTGCTCACTATCAAACACAGGAATTTGACTCTTTGCAGATCAATTTTGACAAAGAGGTCAGGCTCGGCGAGGAAGTTGAGGTCAGGGAGACGCTTTTGCAGGAAGAGCCGATGAAATTAGGCTTTGTTGGCAATAATCTTTCCCGGCAGACCCGTGCCTTTGAAGCTGTCGTTCAGCTGCGCCCAAAATTGGGATAGACGAGAGCAGGCAATCACAGCGCGATCAGCATTCCACTACCACGCTGGCGGAGTGGTGCCTGCCAAAAAGAGCCTGCCCCTTACCGTGATGAAAAGCTGATCTAACCGCCAGGGGTGGACGGTGACTGCCTGTCCCTATTCTTCTGTTTTATGCTGCCTGATCAGTAAGGTCTCCAGTTCATCCAGCCAGTTTAGCATCGCTCGCTCGCGGTTCATTTTGTAGCTGTGGACAATATATTCATCCAACTCCAGGGTTTTGATCTGCGGTAGTTCTGATTCCAGGTTTTGCAGCCAGGACTGGCAGACAATGCGCTGATTGTGGAGCAACTCGAGCGCTTTGCGCAAACCGTATCGGCGGGCGATGATCAGTTTGCTTAAAAACACCTGTTGGATATCGCGCGCCTTGGGAACAGGGGCCGTGATCCAGGCGGAAAGAGACCTTTTTCCGAGCGGGCTAAGCTGAAAAACGACCCGCGCAGTACCTGAGCCTTCTTTTTGGCTGACTTGTCCCTGAATGTAGCCATCCGTATTCAGGCGTTCGAGCCTGGCGTAGAAAAAAGCTTGTTTCAGGTTCCAGATCTTTGAGATGCCATGCAGCTTTCCCAGCTTTTGATGCAGCTCATAACCGTGCATTGGCTTCTCATCCAACAATGCCAGAATCACATGTTCCATCGAAATTGGGGCTGCTTTTCTTGCCAACTCTACCCACCTTTCCAATAAAATTATTTGTTTTCCGGTTTGAGTATCGTTTCATCGGGCTTGTTGGGCACGAGGCAAAGAAACTCAAAAGGAACGTCTCCAATGTTTTCATAGCTGTGAGGCACTTCTGCCGGGATGTAGACCACATCGCCGGATCGAACCTCATGGACTTCACCGGCGATGACGAGGCGCGCGAGGCCGTTGAGGACATATTGCTCGTGTTCCACCAGATTGGTGTGCATGGGCATCGAGCCGCCAGGCGCGATGGTGAACTTGCGCATCGCGAAATTCGGCCCTTCCTGATCGGAAATAAGAACTGTTTTTGTCGCGCCTTTGCCGATGGATACCGGCACGGCGGGGATGTTTTTGCTGTTTTTGACTGACATAAATACCTCCTGATGTTGATCTTTTGGATTGTTTAATAATATCGCAGAAATTGGAAAAAGCATAATCGCGGAAGCCCGGGGTATGTTTTAAGAAAAAAGTGAGTATAGAATAAAGAAAGGAAGTCATCTTAAAGACGCTCGCAATTGACCTGTAAACTCCCTCTAAACTTTACGCAGGTTCGAATGGACAAGAAGTTTTAAGGGGAATGTCAAATATAAACAAGTAGTTTTTTCCTCTGATCCATCTACCATAAAGAATCCATTTTTTTATCACAATCTTTTTGGGAAAATAACTCAGACGGAACCAATCCACCTGGGTTGTTATCTCTATGTGCGTCTTTGCTTACTCAACCTAAAAGTTTAAAAAGTGAATAGAAAACAATGGAACCAGGAATTCTCAGTTTGGAAAAATCAAGCCCATGGTATAGTCCCATCAATGTAAAAAATCCCAGCCACTGAGTTATTTCATAAAGCATGATATTTAGGGTATATATTTATTATTCAGAGTTTCTTGCGGCAATTGTAGCAAGGGGCGGACTGCCACCTGTGCCCGTCAGGGTATGTCCGCCCGATGGTTTGGAAATTAAACGTAGAATCCCTTGATTATCTGAAACCATCATTCTGGCATTTCTCGATATTCCAGTTATATTTAATTCATTCCAGAAGACGGGCGGGCACAGCGCACCTGGCACTTTGTGCCACGCACAGGTCCCGCCCCTACCACAAAAAACGTCCTAAAGGACGATTATCGGTCAAGAACTAAATAATATGCGCTTGAGGAAAGGAGAATACAAGCTAAAAAAATCTATACTGAGAATTGCCATAACGAAACATTTTCGCAAACAACCTTTGTTAATGTATAATATTCATAAATTTATTTGGATTTCCACAGGAGGTTGAAATGAAAAAAGTTTTCTGCGCCACTCTGATATTGGCTTTATTGGTATTTATGTTGCCGTCTTCCGTTATATCCGCACAAGGGGAGATCACATGGGTGCCTTCCAACACCGGAATGTATGGGGGGACCATACAAGCTTTGGTGGTCGATCCGCAAACGCCATCGACGTTGTACGCGGGAACTTATGGAGGCGGCGTATTCAAGAGTGTTGATGGAGGAGACTCGTGGACTGCCATCAACACTGGACTGACAAACCTCCATATATGCACGCTCGCAATCGATCCGCAAACGCCCTCAACGCTTTATGCTGGGACATGGGGAGGCGGCGTGTTCAAAAGCGACAGAGGAGGTGACTCCTGGACTCCCATTAACACCGGACTGACAAATCGTATAATATACACGCTTGTGATCGACCCGCAAACTCCTTTGGCGCTCTACGCAGGGACATGGGGAGGTGGAGTGTTCAAGAGTATTGACAGAGGA
>DBPR01000031.1:11999-23148 GCA_002305635.1 Anaerolineaceae bacterium UBA1415
GACAGCTACTCAAATATACACGCTTGCGATCGATCCGCAGACTCCATCGACATTGTACACAGGGACATATGGACACGGAGTGTTTAAGAGCGTCGATGGAGGCGACTCCTGGACTCCCATCAACATTGGTTTATCTTCAAACTATATATACGCGCTCACGATCGATCCACAAACACCATCAACGCTCTATGCGGGAGTACACGGATATGGAGTGTGCAAGAGTGTCAATGGAGGAGCCTCCTGGACATCCAGCAGCACCGGACTTACAAATCTATATGTAAACTCAGTCGCGATTGACCCGCAAACCCCAGCGACGCTGTACGCAGGGACGTCAGGAGACGGACTATTCAAGAGCACTGACGGCGGAGCCTCATGGACCTCCAAAAGCACCGGATTGACTGCCATTAATGTTAACACTCTCGCAATTGACCCACTAACGCCATCAACTCTGTACGCAGGAGGCTACGCAACTGGTATCTTCAGAAGTGTCGATGGCGGCGCGTCCTGGAGTCTCATCAACAATGGAATAACAAATCACTATGTACAAACGCTCGCGATCGACCCGCAAACACCAGCGACACTCTACGCGGGGACAAATGGAGGTGTGTATAAGAGTGTCAATGGCGGCAACTTGTGGACTCCCAGCAACAACGGACTTACAACGCTCAATATACAAACTCTCGTAATTGATCCACAAACGCCATTGACCCTGTACGCGGGGACAAATGGGGGTGTATTTAAGAGTGGTGATGGCGGCGCGTCCTGGACGGTCTCCAGTAACGGTCTGACAAATCCCAATGTACGAACGCTCGCGATCGGCCCGCAAGGGTCATCGACGCTCTACGCAGGAACAACAGAAGGAGGCTTGTTCAAGAGCATTGACAGCGGAGCCTCCTGGGCTTCCAGCAATACCGGGCTGAACAATCTCACTGTAAAGGCGCTCGTGATCGACCCGTTTACACCGTCTACTCTATACGCGGCGATATATGGAGGTGGAGTGTACAAGAGTGACGATGCGGGCGCTTCCTGGACTGCCAGCAACAGCGGACTGACAAATCTCTATTTATACACGCTTGCGATTGACCCGCAAAGGCCAGCGATACTCTACGTAGGGACAGAGGGAGGTGGGGTTTTCAGGAGTGTCAATGGAGGAGCCTCCTGGACTTCCAGCAACAGCGGACTGACAAATCCATATGTACAAACGATCGCATTTGATCCGCAATCTAATCTTAAGCTTTACGCAGGAACGAGGGGACAAGGGGTTTTTAAAAGTCAGGTCAAATTTGAAAAGGTTTTGTTTTTGCCTCTGATCCAGCGACCATAAGAGAACTGTTTTTTATCAAAAATTGTTCTCATAAACCCTCCAGGCGGAAAACATCTCCGACTGGAGGGCTTTAACTGGATGAATTTCTGTCTTCACTTGCTCAAAATAATACCTTTTTGGATGAAAGGACTGACAACATAATAGAAAGACAAAACCATAAAAACAAAACAACCTCGATGGAATACGAAATTGATCTCGGTCTTTCTAAACCCGTCCAAGCTGATCTGCCACTCTTTTGCCAAGCAAAGTAAAATAGGAGCATGCAAAACGATCAGTCCAATCAAGCATCTATTAAACTCACCGATAGGCAGGGTGATATGTCAAAGAACAAAGAAACAAAGGCTAGAAAACAGATCCAGTCCAATGACTCCAGCGCGCAGCAAGGCGCCGGGGGCAAAGTTTCAGCGAAAACGCTCATCAGGAAAAAAGGCTTTTGGGAGGACGCGCTCGATTATTTCCTCTGCGTTCTGGGCGGTATCATTTATTCGGTGGCGATGAATTTGCTGATCTTGCCGGCTGGTCTGTACATCGGCAACATGACCGGTGTTGCCAAGATCATCCTTGAGCTGATCCAGAAAGTTGTCCCGAATTTGAGGGATATAACCGGTTTGATCCTGTTGGCTCTGAATATCCCGCTGTTGTTGATCTCTTTCAGCACGATCAATCGCAAATTCTTCATGAAAACAGTTATTACCATCGTGGCGGTCACGATCGCGATGACCTTTGTGCCCATCAGGTCGATCTTGCCGGGGATGGACGATCTGTTGACCATCGGGATCGTTGGTGGAATCGTCTGTGGTTTTGGCGTTGGGCTGAGCCTGCGCGCGGGCGGCTGCTCGGGCGGGATTGACGTTTTGGGGGTCTGGATCACGCTCAAAAAGCCGGATTATTCGGTGGGAAAGGTGAGCCTGATCATCAGTTTGATCGTTTACGCTTACGCGCTTTTCACCAGCCCGCCGGAAATTTTGATCTATTCAGTCATTTTTACAATGATCTATAGTTTCGTGATCGATCGTGTTCATCATCAGAATGTTAAGATCAGCGTCATGGTGGTGACCAAAAACCGCGAGATCTTGCAATATATCATGGATGAAACCCACCGCAGCGCCACTTACTGGGTGGGGAAAGGCGCTTATACGGAATCGGATAATATCGTGATCAACACGGTGGTCTCCAAATATGAGCTAATGCGTATGCGCCGCGGGATTGCTGAGCTGGATCCGCAGGTTTTCATCGTTGAGAACAATTCGGTCAATGTGACCGGTTATTTCCCGTCGCATTTCTTTTAGTGAAGGCGGGATCGGATGGGATGGGAGTTTCGTAGATGACGGTCAGGATCGTTTTAGGGGCTCCCGCCAGCGGCAAGACCGAATGGCTGATCAGGCGCATTCGTGATCTGAAAGCCAGGCAAACTTTTAGCGAATCCTGGGTGCTGGTGCCGGATGGGAGCAAGGTGGCCTATCTGCAAAAGCGGATCGGGCAGGCAGGCGGCGCGGTTGGCGTGCATGTTGGCAGCTTTGGCGCGCTTTGTAGAAACCTGCTGGAGCAAAACGGGACTTTTGTGTCTGTCATGCCTCCCGCGATGAACAGCCAGATCTTGCAGGATCTGCTTGCGCAGGCCTGGGAAGACGGCGAGCTGGAGCAATTTGCCAATATCAAGGAAAAGCCAGGCTTGATCGAAGTGCTGCAGGACGCTTTCGCGGAATTGCGCGGCGGCGCTCTTCTGCCAGATGATATTTTGGCTCATCCCGAAGCGAGCCTGATCGAGAAGGAGATTGCCAGGCTCTATCGGCGTTATCTCAGCCAGTTGGAGCAAAGCGAATGGAGCGACGAGGAAGGTCTGAGCTGGAAGGCGCGCCAGGCTTTGCTGGATTCTCCGCGGCTTGCCGGATCGATCTCTTTGGTGGCGGTGGATGGCTTTACGGATCTCACAAGATCTCGTCGACAGTTTTTGCGTGCTTTGGCGCAGCAGGTCGGGGAACTGATCATAACCCTGCCAGGTGAGCGCGAGGGCGGTCGCCCGGTCAACGCGCACACGCTCAATCAGCTCAAAATTTTGCAACAAGAGTTTGATGCTGAGCTGATCGAACTGGAGAGGGGCAATTTCGCGGCACCGCAACTGCAAAAACTGCAGGAAAGCGTCTTTGAGAAACGCGAAGTGGTGGTCCCTAAGCTTTCGGAACCGCTCCTGCTGGAAGTGCCCGGCCAGGCTGAAGAGGCGCGTGAGGCGCTGCGTTGGCTCAAGCGCAAGCACCTGCGCGAGGGCATCGCGCTGGAAGAGATGGCCGTTTTCGTCAGCGATTTGGAAGCCTATCGTCCCTGGCTGAGCCTGGTCGGCAGTGAGTTTGGCCTGCCTTTGTATTTTCTCGAACGGGAGAAGTTGTCCAACAGCCCCGCGATCGACGCGATTTTGCGCTTTTTGCGGCTGGCTTTGGATGGGTTCCCGAGCCGTGATCTGCTGGGCGTTTTTTCAGCGCCCTATCTGAATTTTGGATTCACCAGTTCCCAACTGATGGAAGTGGATCGCATCGCGGTGAATCAAATTGTTGTCAGCGGGCGCGAGCAATGGCAGGAAGCCTGGCAGGCGCTTTTGGCCCAGCCCTCGGAGGATAAAGCGCAATCCCGCGACGATGAAGAAGACATTTCAGAAAGCGCTTTAACCGATCTGGCGGAGATCATCGGGAACTTTGATCGCTTCTGGGCTCTTTTCGAAGGCATTGAGCAAGCCCGATCCTTGAGCGTGTGGCTGACCTGGCTGGAAGAGTGCATCAGGGGGCTTGGTTTTTATAAAAATCTGGAAACGCAGGACGATCTGGACGCTGGCAGGACCTTATCGGATCTGCTGCAGTCCCTTTTGATGACCGAAGAGGTTCTGGGGGCACGGAATTTAACATTTGAGGGCTTTTTTAGCCTTTTGAGAGCTGCGATCAAGGCAAAATCGATTGAGCAGTCCGAAAACCGTCAGGCTTCGGCAATTTTTGTCGCGGCGATCGGGAATGCCCGCGCAAATCGTTATGACTGTGTTGCCATATTGGGGCTGAATGAAGGCAGCCTCCCGGTGCGGGAGAACGCTGACCCATTTTTGAGCGAGCCTTTGCGGGCGACTTTGGGTCTGGAGCCGCGCCTGGGCAGGCAGCAGCAAAGCTTTTTCCATCAGGCGATCTCGCGGGCGAACCGCGACCTGCTTCTGACGCGCGCGTATCTGAACGAAAGCGGTGAACAAAATGAGCCCTCAGCGTATTGGAAAGCGGTGCAGCTTTTGATCCCAGAAAACGGCGTGAGAAAGATGACTCCCGGGCAGTTGCTGCCTCAGTCTGAAGCGGGTTCCTTGAGCGAGATGCTGACCTGGGCAGCGCGGCAATCTGCGATGCATTACGCGGACTTGCCCGAGGCGCTGGAGTGCTGGCGTGACCTGGCGGAGGCCAGGGTCGTGCTCAACGCCAGACGGGCTGAAGCGGGCTATGGGGAATTTGAGGGCGAGATCGCGGTGGAGCCGGAGGACGTGGCGCGCCCGATCTGGAGCGCCTCGGCTTTTGAGACCTTTGCCTCCTGCGCCTTCCATTTTTATGCGTCTTATTTGCTGGGTCTGGAAGCGCGCAAACTTCCCGAATTGGGTTTTGACAGCGCGCAACGTGGACAAATTTATCATAAGGTGCTTGAAAAAGTTTATCGCGAGGTGATCGAGCACGAGGTAAGGCCCATTGAAATTGTCGAGGAAATCGCCTTGCAGGTCTTCTCCGAGGCCCCCAGAAAACTGGGTTTCAGACCCTCGCTTTTGTGGCAGATCGAACAGGAACAAATGCTCGAGCTATTAAAGAAAAATATCGCCAAGCTGGAGGAGAATCGCGAGAATTGGCAACCCTATCGGCTTGAATATTCCTTTGGTGTTGGCTGGGAGCCGCCTTTAATAGTGAGTTTTGAGGATGGGACAGAGTTGTCCTTCAGAGGCTTCATCGATCGGATCGACGTTAATGGCGATGGTAATTATCGCGTGATCGATTATAAGACCGCCAGCAGTACTCCCTCCGCCACCGATCTCAAAAAGGGCACTCGTCTACAACTGCCGCTTTACGCCAAAGCCGTTGAAGACGCATTGGAAGGTGGTGAGGTCGTGGACGGCTTTTATTGGTCATTGGGATCGCAAGAGGCGGGTGCATTGAGCCTGGCTAAGCTCAGAGTTGAGGCTGCCTGGCAAATGGTGAAGGAACATATTCGTGCTGGCTACCAGCGCATCCTCGTGGGGGATTTCATCCCGAGGGCGCCTGAAAATCAGTGCCCTGATTATTGTCCTGCCAAGGGCTGGTGCTGGCGCTATCAGAAAGGGAGATTCTGATGAAGGAAGAACTGAAGGCAAGCGTTCTGGCTGCTTTTCGGCTGAATGAGGAGCAGCGTCGGGCAGTGGAAGCGCGCAGGAAGGACGTTGTCGTCACGGCTGGGGCAGGCAGCGGTAAGACCTCAACGCTGGTGGGGCGTTATTTGCACCTTTTGGCGGATGGCATCGAGCCGCGGCATATTGCCGCGATCACCTTTACCAAAAAAGCCGCCCTGGAGATGCAGTCGCGCGTTCGGACAAAACTGGAAGAGCTAAAAAGCAGAGCCGACAATCCTGAGGAGTTACAGTTTTGGGCGGATTTGGCAGGCAAGATGGACGGCGCCCGGATCGGGACGATCCACAGTTTGTGCGCCGAGATTCTGCGCAACCACCCCGCTGAGGCAGGCGTTGATCCGCGCTTTGACATGCTCGATGAAAGCCTGGCAAGCCATTACAAGAACGAAGCTGTGCAGGACTGCCTGGCGTGGATGGTGACGCGGGAGGAAATGCTGCCGCTCTTGCGCCAGGTAAAGCTTTTAAGTTTAGAGAGAATATTGGCGGACTTGTTGGATGATCGCCTAAAAGCGCATGATATTTTTGATAAAGAAATTGATTTTGCGCCAGCATATTGCGCGGAAATACGCAAGCGCATCCGAGCGGTTGGTCTTGACGAAATAATGGACAGGATCGGAGGAATGAACCCCCTGGCTTTGGAGGAGGATTGCGGCAATCTGGCTGCTCCTCTGCGTGAGGTCTGGCAGGACTGGCAGGCGTTGCAAGCCACTTTGCAGTCTGATAACGCGCTGGCGATCACCCAGGGGCTTTTTGATTTGCAGCGTAGTTTTCCTACGGGAAACACAGGAAAGCGGAGTAGCGAGGTCAGAAAGGATTTTTTTGCCATGCGCAAGCGTTTTGATGAAAGCCTTGCGATCCTTTTCAACTCCGATGGCAAGACCAGGCCTGAGCGATTGGTGCAGGAAAACCATGCAAATCTTCTGGCGTTGCTGAAGCAAGCTTTTATGGTGCTCAACCAGGCGTATCAGGCACGCAAAGATGCCGAACAAGCGCTCGACTTTGATGATCTGGAATATTACACCTTGCAACTCTTGCGCGATAAGGCGATTCGCGAGCGCTGGCAGAGCGAGCTTGAGGCAGTCCTGGTGGACGAGTATCAGGACACCAATCGGCGTCAGCGCGAAATCGTCAACGCGCTGGCAGGGGAAAATGGCAATCTCTTTATCGTGGGCGATATGCGTCAGTCGATCTATCGCTTCCGAGGAGCGGATGTGACCGTTTTTCGTGAGGAACAGGATCGCATTCGCCGTGAAGGCGGTGAGTTGATCGAGCTGAATTTGACCTATCGCAGCCACGCGTCTTTGCTGGACGGAATGGGCGTTTTATTGTCTAATGCGATTGGCACGGAAGAAGACCCAAACCGACCGCATTTTGTCCCTTTCACTCCTATGAAGGCACACCGTGAGCATGCTCCCGCAAATATGCCGAACGGGCCAATTGAGTTTATGCTGGGCGTGGGGGAAAAGGCGGATGAGGCAAGGGCGCAGATGGCTGATGTCCTGGCTGCGCGTTTGCTGGGCTTGAAAGATACGGGCGTGATCCACAGTTGGGATGAGGTCGCAATTCTTTGTCGGGCATCAACCTCGTTTCAATATTATGAGAGCGCGTTGGAATGGGCCGGGATCCCATTCTCGACTGTGGCGGGCAAGGGTTTTTATGAGCGGGCTGAGATTCGCGATCTGATCAACATCCTGCGCTTTTTGGCCTATCCTGCTGATCAAACCGCCCTGGTTGGGCTGCTGCGTAGTCCCGCTTTTGGTTTGTCTGATACCAGCCTTTTGCGCCTGCATAAAGCCTATGATTGTTTTGAGGGCTTGTTGGAAAAAGAAGCAGATTTTCTGGGCGAGGACCAGGCTGAGAAGTTCCGACGCGTGGTTCGTTTTATCGAAGAGTTTTTACCACTGGTCGATCGCGTGCATGTTGGCGAATTACTCAGCAAGATCATTGATTGGTGCGGCTATCGCGCCATCCTGAGCCTGGCTACGGAAGATAAAGACGGCGGCAGGTCCGACCTGCGCCTGTGGCGCAACCTGGACAAGCTGCTGGATGAGGCGATCCACTCTGATCTGGTTAGCGTGCGCGAATTTCTGAAACGGCTGGATACGCTCAGCGACGCTGGCGCGAGAGAGGGCGAAGCGGTCAGCGATGCTCAGGGCGCCGTCAGCATCATGACGATCCATAAATCCAAAGGGCTTGAATTCCCGGTGGTCGTGCTGGGGGACTGCGGACGAAGAGAGAATTTTCGGAGCCAGGGTGTTTTTATCAACCCGGAAATGGGGATCGCCCTTCTGCAGGAGCAGCCCTCACTGGCTTACCTTGGCGCAAAGACGTTGGAGCAGGAGGAGGAAGAGAGCGAAAGTAGTCGGCTTTTGTACGTGGCGATGACCAGGGCGAAAGACCTCCTGATCCTGAATGGGCATGTAAGGCTTGGTAGCAAAGCAGGCAGCGCGGCCTGGTGTCGGGATTTACTCGCCGCGGCAGGGCTTGATCTGGAGAATATTGTTAAGGTCGCAGATAAACTGGTTCAGAATCACCAGGCTTTGCCTGGTTTAAATGTGAGCGTCTGGTGTCCTTCCACTGCGCAAAGCTGGAGCAGGAATGAGCAGGAGAAGCAAAGCCTTTCAATGCAGCCTCTTGAGCCGCCTTTGTTCAATGAGGTACGTCAGACTGTGCGCAAAACTGGGGAAGAGCTTGACGAGGAAGCTGAAGAGGATTTGATCAAGGTCAGCGAAAACCAGGCGAGAGCGAGGATCTTGGGCAGGATCGTCCATAAAATCCTGCAGCGCTGGATCTTTCCAGGTGATGCGCGGTTTGAGCCAATGATGAATGGCTTGCTGAACGACTTTCGCGTAGCCGATCCTGATTTGCGTGAATATTTCCGCGAGCAAGCGCGGGCAAAACTCGAGGTCTTCGCCAAACATCCATTGTTCGCAGATATTAATACTGCTGAAGAGCGTTATGCCGAGCTGCCCTATACCTATTGGAAGAAACACTGGCATGCTCATCGCGTGATCGACCTGCTTTTCCGCAAAGACGGTCAATGGCAGCTAATCGACTTTAAGACTGACCCGATCGAGAGCGAAGAAGACCGCCAACGCCTGGTGGAAAAATACCGCCGTCAGCTGACGGATTACAAAACCGCGATGGAAAAAGAACTCAGTCAACGGGTGAGGGCAAAGATCTGCTTTCTGAGCGACAGAGGCTATATTTCAATTAATGAAATATGAGTTTTATGATGTAGGCTAATTAGTTTCCTGACAGAAAAGAACACATTTTTGATGAATTCATATCGAACTTATGCACATCGAACTTATGCGCCTACATCCCCTCACACGAACTTATGCGCCGGTCTTGACTTTCATGGTTCAATCCCCTATAATAGAGTTTCCGATGCGGGGTAGAGCAGAGGTAGCTCGTCGGGCTCATAACCCGGAGGTCAGTGGTTCGAATCCGCTCCCCGCTACTAAACGAGAACCAGAGTACTCTAAGCTCTGGTTTTTTCATATCCCGGCGTACTGTGGTTGATAAAAATCAAAAAATGAAAGGATTTCTCATGAACCGCAGTACTCTAAGCCCGTCAAAGAAAAAAACATCAATCAGTCTCTCGAAAGCCTGCGATGGCTTCCTCAAATTCAAGGTTGCAGAGGGATTAAGCCAACGCACGATCGACTCGTATGAATATTATCTACACCAATGGATTGATTACATTGGGGATCAGGATGTTGCCAATATTCACCCATCAGATCTCACCAATTACCTGGCTTGGCTAAGAACCGAATACAAACCAAAGCGTTGGAATGGAAACAGGGATCCTCTTGCACCTAAATCGATGAAAAATGTTTACACAGCTTTGAAGTCTTTTTTCAAGTGGTTATCGGTGGAGTTCAACATGAAAAACCCATTCGTTAACATTCCAAGCCCAAAGTTTCCACCCCATTCAATTGAGATCTTTACCAAAGAAGAAATTGACAAATTACTCAAGGCCTGCGCTTACTCGCGAGAAGCCAGCCCAGGCAACAGAAGGTCATTTGTAATGCGCCGCCCTTCTGCAGATCGCGACAAAGCTATTCTGCTCACGTTGCTTGACACAGGCATGCGAGCAGGAGAAATTTGTTCACTTTTGGTCGAAGACTTGGACCAAAAAACGGGAAAGATTACAATCAAACAAGGTATAAGTGGTGGAGCAAAAGGAGGAAAAGGGCGAACAGTCTTTTTAGGCAAGGTTGCCCGCAAAGCCGTTTGGGTTTACCTGGCAAAAAGAGAAGATGGAGATGATCCAACCGCGCCTCTCTTCACCAGTCACCACGACCGACCATTCAACCGCAACAGCTTGCGTATTCTGGTCCGTCGTTTAGGTGAGCGCGCAGAAGTGCCAAAAGTGCATCCTCACAAGTTCAGACACACATTTGCTACAACCTATCTGCGCTCTGGTGGTGATATCTTCACACTCCAGGCATTGTTGGGTCATGCTTCACTCGATATGGTCAGACATTATGTTCGCGTTGCTGAGTTGGATATAGAGAACGCTCACCGAAAAGCCAGCCCGGTTGACAATTGGAGATTGTAAAAGAGGTCATGATAATTTAGCGGCAATAATCCTCAAGGCATCGGCAAGGCCCTCTTTTTCGAGCCCTTCAAGAAACTTTTCAATTTCGTTGTTGGGTGCTGTGGATGGAGGATTGGATAAATTGGTAATCCGATGTCTAACATCGGAGGAAATCATCGGAGCGTAAATACTATCGGTTGTCTTGATACTTTCATGCATCAGATTCATGGAAACCGCTTTATAGTCAGCAATGGTCTGAGCATGAAGCAAGCCATAAACAGCATTGCCGTGTCGGAACTTATGAGGAGATTTGTATTCTAAATTGGCTAGGTTGAAAAGCTTTTGCATGCGTTTCTCAAGAGCGTTCAGTCTGTTTTTGCCAGGTGGATCGCTGGATAACTTCTGCTCACCCCAGGATTGTTTGATCGGAGCGTACCAGGAAGAAGTTTGAGGTAAAGCAGATCGAATGATGGCATCCCATTCTTTGATGGGTGATAATAAGTCAGGAATGTTGAACAGAAATGTCGTGGCTTTGTTCCCATTCTTGGTTTTTACACCAAGCTCTGGCCATTGACGGACAGTTAACTTATCCATATCAAATGCGCCAATTGGGAGGGTCACAAATGCTGTGCCGCGCATCCCAGATAGAAACAAGAAAGCAGCAGCGGCTTGATCCCGCAAGAGAGCCAGATCATCAGGGTTGATCCGAATGGAAATTAATTTGCGAACCTCCTCTTCAGTAACATAAATGTTTTCATTCGACTTTTGTGGTTGACGTTTTAATCGCAGGGTATCTATCCATAATTTTGATATTACGCCAAATTCTTTGGGATAAACATTTTTTGCCCAATTGAAGAAACGTCTGCTGGCATCCAGAATTTTCTTTTGCGTA
>DBPR01000016.1 GCA_002305635.1 Anaerolineaceae bacterium UBA1415
AACACTGTTTTTTCAACGGTCTCTCATGCCCTCAATCCTATGCAAAGGCACATCAATGTAGAAGGTGCTGCCTGATCCTAATTTGCTGTCGACCGATATTGTACCACCATGTTTTTCAACAATTGATTTGGCGATCGAGAGCCCCAGTCCCTGACCTCTGTTTTCAAAATTTTGATCATCGTCCATATGGAAAAAGCGGTTGAATATCCTGGTCTGGTCAAGAGGCGCGATCCCTTTCCCATGGTCTGTTACGCTGAAGTGCATCCAGGAAGCATCTTTCTCGGCCCTGATCAAAACGGTCTCCCCTCTCGGGCTAAATTTGATGGCATTTTCGATCAGATTATAAATTGCCTGCTGCAATAAAACCCGATCAGCAGAAATATATGGCAGCTTGAGCGCGCCAAAATCGGTATTGATCGAGATTTTTTTTTGTTGTGCCTGGCTTTCGAACATGGCGACGGTCTCGTACACCATCTCTTTGAAATCGAAGGTGATGTACATCAACCCTGCGTCAGCGTCCAGCCGATCCATATCCAGAACATTGCCGACCTGGTGTTTCATGACTTCCAGCCCGCTTTCGATCTGATTGACAAAGCGCAATTGCTGCTCACTCAGCTTGCCGATATTTTTAATCAACTTAGCGTAGCCGATCATCAGGCGCAGAGGACTGCGCAGGTCATGGCTCACATTCCTGATAAATTCAACCTTTTCCTGGTTTGCCTGATCGACCCAGTGGTTATCTTTCAGGTAAATTACCGATCCGGTTTCTTTTCCTTCCAGTTTGACCGGCAAAATATCAACCCGATATTCTTTATCTGATAGATTAATCGTCTTTTCTTTATCAAAGCTGGCTTGCTGCGTTTGCATTAATTCAAGCATTTTCGATTGCGGGATCGTTTTTCTTCCCGCGTGATTTCCAACCAAATCCTGCGCCTGGTTGATCAGGTTTTGCCCGGCAATATTGGAATGGATGACTTCACGGTTTGCGTTAAGCACTAAGATCGGGTCATCGATCGCGTTCAACACTTCGTTGAGCCAGGTTTTTTCAGTATGCACCTTAATAATTTTCTGTTTGGTGTTCAAAGCCGCTGTCGCCCGATATGCCAGGCCCTGATAAAACTTAATATCATCGTCACTGAACCATCGGTTTTGTTCAAAACCGACCCAAAGAACACCCTGGGCGGTTTCACTATCCCGCAGGTGCAGGGCAATCAGAGATTTCGGATAAGGCGTGCCGGGCGTCAGTCCAAAATACTGATCGAGTTTCAGGTCATTCAAGACAAGCTGGTCCTGGTCTGCCAGTTTTTCAAGCACCATCAGATCGAGATAAGCATAGGTTCGCGCGTGCTCCCCTCGCCCAAGCCGCAGGCGCATTTCCTTTTCGCCCGTCTGGGGATTTATATCCACCAGGATCAATCTTGCTGCGCTTGCGTCCTTGGTGAGAGCCGCGTCAAGAATGGTTTTCATCACCAGGTCATAATCCTCATGCGAGTAATTGGAAGGGTCCAGCGAGAGCAACCGCGATTGCGCGTCATCCCGGGTTTGCAGGCTTTTTCGTAGTTCTTCCAGGGCTTCGCTGATGGCTTGTTCACTGCGTGAGGTCGAATCCGTCCGGATTTCCTGGCTGTAATCACCTTTTCGAAGCAAAGCTATCTTTTCAAGGATTTCATCCAGCGCGCTGGCATGTTTCGGTTCGTTCAGGAAATAACGCGGCTTCCATTCCTGAGGCAGAAATCGCAGCAGCAGGATCAGCGCAAGCGAGGTCATGATCAGTTCCGGCAGATGCAAAGCCCACAGGAAGATCGCTTGCGTTAACACAGCGATCAGATCGCGCAGACCATAAACAAGCGCCAGATTATATTGGTAAAGCATCCAGAAAGGCAAGCCCAACATGCCAGTTTCAAATAATTTCAGGATCAACGTTTTTGTTGATGAAGCATCCTGATATGATTCGTTCAGCTGGTTGGCGAAGACCAGTACCAGCAGGGGATAATAAAGGATCAGGGATAGATCCTGTTTTAAAAACAGCATCATGGCCAGACCGACAAAAGCGGCCAGCAAAACTCCCGCCAAAGGCCCTGCCAGCCCAACAGCAAATATGACAGGCAAACTTGCAAATATCGGCATGAGCGGCTGATAGCTTAGACCGTCAAACCCAAGTACCTGACCGTCAAAAGGTCTGGCGTTTATGAAAACCAAAGGGATCGAGAAAAACAAAAGAATGTAAAACCAACGCGATCTAAAGAAATTCAGATTGGCAGATTTCTTCGCCAGTCGCATCAGAAGCCAGGCTAAGAAGAAGACAATGACCAAAGGCAACAAAAAAACGCCGACCTTCAACGATGTGGAATTGGTCAGTAGTTCCTCTGCCCAGGGCAGGCAGCGATAAAAAAACAGCCCACGCATAATGATGAATTATAGCATGGGCATCTGTTTTACAATCTTAAAAGCTATTTACTTTTGTTGGATCAATCTCAAAACGTGCTCAACAACTTCGTATACAGTCATCTTGTCCGAATCAACAATGATCGCGTCGTCAGCCGGCTTCAAAGGCGCGACCGCACGACCTGAATCGATCTGATCACGGTGCCGCAACGATTCCAAAACCTCATCGTAGGAAACCTTCTTCCCGCGACTCAAGTCTTCAATATACCTTCGCTGCGCCCTGACTTCCACGCTTGCGTCCAGATAGATCTTTAGATCCGCGTCTGGCAGCACCACTGTGCCAATATCACGCCCGATCATGACGATATTACCTTTTTCGCCAATTTTCCGCTGCAGATCTGTCATCGCCGTACGCACGCGGGGATAGACTGAGACCTCCGAAACGACCTGATTGACAGCAGGGGTTCGGATATCCCAGGTGTGATCTTCCCCTTCGATCAGAACAGTAAACTGTCGGTTATCCTCATGCTCGGCAGGCAGGATATCGATCTGAACGCGCTCCGCCAGTTGGCTGACTGCCTCTTCATTGAAAACATCGATCCCCTCTTTCAGTGCCTGAAATGCCACCGCCCGGTACATGATCCCGGTATCGAGGCAAATATAACCAAGCTGATTAGAGATCAGGGTGCCTATCGTTGATTTACCCGACGCTGCAGGGCCGTCGATTGCAATTACTTTTGGGACGTTGTTGAAAGATTTTTCGCTCATTTTATTGGTTCGCTCCTGTGAAGAGAGAGGTTTTTATCCACAATACAGCCTTTTGATCAATATAGTTCGTTTTGCCACCAGGCAATCCCTTGAGGTAGCCAATAATGCCGCCCGTTTTCCAGTCCACCGATCGTTCAAGAACGATGTTCATGCCTCGGTAATCCACATCGATGCTTGGTAGTTCCGAACTGCGGGAAAGCACAAGGGTCGCTCCTGATTGGGGCGAAAAAGTTGAAAACTCCTGAAAGTACCATCCAAGATGTTCGGGCAGATCGACCAGCTGATAAAAGCCAAGCTGAGCAAGGTTTCTCCCGGTCAAATTGAACTCATCGAAAACCTCGCTGAAAGTGTCATTGGGCATGAAAACACTTTTGCCAAGAAATTCATTGACCCGATATGGTTGATCAACGCCGATGCCGCGATAGAGACTGGAAAGATTCAAGACAGCCAGTAAGAACAATAAGCTGATCAACATGACTTTTCCAACATTCTTATCTGGCAGCGCAAATTTGGCAAGCCACCAGCTTGAGGCCAGAAGGATCAGGCCAGCAAGAATGATCAAGGCAATACTTGTAAACTGAGGCGTTCCAAAATTCAAAACAGCGAGGCGTCTCAAATTCATCGCGATGAAACCAAGCAAGGCCAGGGTAAAGACAGAAATGGTCAAATTGAGGAAGTTGAAACCCTCTTTTGCCAGCTTGATCTCAGCGAGAGCATCCGCAGAAACGATGAGCAAAAACAGCACAGGCAGCATCAGCATCTCAAAGCTGGAACGGCTGACAAGCATGGCGTATGTCAGCAAAATAATTATCAGAAGACCAAAAAAGCCAACCTGCTTTTCATCCAGAGCGGCAACTTTTCTGATCAATTGCAGGAAGTACAGCACGATGAAGAGCAAATTGTGCGCAAGCAGCAGATAGATGGGATGATAGAACGGTTTCTCGAAGCCTTGCGTAAATTGCTGGAAGAAGCCTACAAAACTGCTTCCCGCTCCTCCCAAACCCTGGGGTTCCAATAAAAATGAGGTCGAGAAAAGAAAAACAGTGACCAGAAAGACCAGTACCAGATCAAATCGCATCAAGTTTTTTAGATCAAAGTGAGTCTTCAATGCTTCAAGCGCTTTTTCTTCAAGGAATAAACGGGCCAGAAGGTAAGCAATGCCAGGAATTAAGAGAGTGTTCCAAAAAGCAGCGCCACTTAAGAACGCGATTGCGAGAAAGACAGCGCTCAGGTAAGGCTTTTTAAGTTTCAGGAAGGTCAAAACCCATATAATGCCACCAACAGCAAAAACACCTGGGTTGATCGCCCTTGAGAAGGTCACAAAAACAGGGTTTAATGCCAGCAAAAAGCTCAGGATCAGGCTGGCTTTCTTACCCATCAGATCCTTCCAAAACCAGGGGATCACGATTATCGATGCGCCAAACAGTGCGGGCCAGATACGGGATAGAAGATTGCCTGAACCAAAGAGAAAAAATAACAAGGTTGTCACACCAGTATAAGCCGGCGCGGTGCTTGTCTCTTGCGTCACACCTCGGGTAGCCAGCAGAGCGTTATGGCTCAGGATCAGTTCACTCTCCGTGAATCTTGCCTGATTAAGGAGAATAACTCTCACAAAAATGCCTAAGATGAGAGCAATGATTAGCAAGAAAGCCTGCCTATCCTGGCTTGAGGTTTTTATTTTCTCTAATTCTTTAGTTGATTCTTGTATCAAGGCTGCCTCACCTCATAAATATCGACGCTGTTTGTATCAAAGACTTTGACCAGGTTCGCCTCAAATTTAGATTCGTCAACCATGTAGGTTTGTCTTTCCAACTCACCAACGACAATATAACGAATATTATACATGTCGATCACTGTTTTGGCTTTTTCCCAACTGGCTGTGCTGTAAAGTTCCCGAAGGTCATTTTGCCGCGAACCTATTTCGGTGTAGCCGCCGCGCCATTGCGATTCATGCCCGACCCAACCCAGCACGGTTGGCATCCCAGAGAAGGTTGAGATCATATTGTAGGTTGTATAGCTGCCGCCCGTATCCGAGACCGCTTCAGCCATGACGCCCAAAGGAGCTTTCTGCAACCAGGCAGCTGCTAACATTTCATCCGGCGAATAGAGATAAAAATCCTGTTTTCCATCCAGTGAGTAACCGTCCCGAGGCGCGAAACCCTCTGTTTTGTTCCACAGCTCAATGGCGGGATAGATCAAGCCAACGAAAATGGCAGCAGCACAAATCACGCCCAAAGCAGCTTTTTTCTGCTTTTTAATAAAATTGGTAATAAACCAGAGAATGAAAAGAACAGGGATCAACAATAACAGATAATCGAGGAAATTGCTGCCAAAGGCCTTTGCCAAGCTTATTTCCCTTTGATGGATCGAAAATCCAAGTCCAAGCAATGCAATAGCTGCGATCAATACAGCAAAAAGGCGGTTCCAGCGCCCTTTGGCCTCAACAAGCAGATCACCCAGGCCAAAACTGACCGCCAGCGACCACACGATCCAGGCCTGGAAATAAAACTTGAAGATCGTGTTCATCCTGGTCGCGAATTGATCTTTCAGGTAGATAAACTCTGGCACGATCACCAGCAAAGCCCCCAGCAGGATCAGCATCAGGATGAAAGCCTGCGGTCTGGCAGTTTGAGTGACAGGCTCCGCCTTGTCCTCCGAAGTTGTTTCAACGGATTTTGGAAGTTTTTCCAGGAGTTGATCCAGCGCCAGCCAGGCCAAAACCAGCAGGCTCACAAAAGCAGCAGGCGCTTTTAGGCGCGCAAGCAGACTTTCCTTGAGCAGCTGCGGGCTTGATTCTGCCCCCTGCAATGAATTCAGCAATTGACCCAGATTTTCCATGCGGCCGGCCAGCAACCCCATCCCCCAGCCAACCATGAACAAAAAGAAAACAAGCACCAGGCTTAGCAGCAGGGCGTTCAAACCTGGGAAACGTTTCATTTTTATCTGGCGATAGACCAGCCAAACAAAGATCATCGCGAGCAAAGGCCCGAACATCGTCCAGAGTTGGATTCCACTGGTGAAAAATGCCAGGCTTGGCAAGATGCCGCCTGCCTGCGAAGCGAAACTCAGGTAAAAAGGCAGGTAGGCGAGGATGCTCAAGACTCCTCCAACCAGACCGAACAACAGCAATTGCCAGAAGTGCTTGACCTGCCAACCAGTCTTACGCACACCCGTCCAGACCAATGCAAAGGCGATCAGCAGCAAATAGAAGGGGAAATCCCAGGTATTCAAAAACGCAATACCGCCTAAGGTGATGACCGCCAGGGAAATATTAAGGATATTGAACGATATTTTTCGCCCGAAAACCTTCGTTTCTTTATCCCAACCGCCCAGAAAAGCATTGAACGCCATGGCGATTGCCAGGATCACGAAGGGCATGCCCAGCAAATGAGGATGAATATCCGAGAGCAAAAAGGTAAAAAACGGAAATTCATCGATGATCTCTATACTTGAGCCATTCAGGCGATAGTCCTGCAAAACGCGACTGGCCTGCCACCAGGACCACCCGCCCCGGTTTGGAAACCAGGAAAAGGAGGTTGGTTCAGTAGTTAGCGCGGGTAAATTAATTATCTGCGACACTTTTTCGCCAAGTAATCCTCTGGCATGCAAAACATCCAGCAGGCCAAACCAGTTCGATACGATCAGGAGCGTGATCGGCGCAAGCAGCGCGAGATAATAAACTCGTCGCCTTATTACGTTTGACGCATTCACGCTTAAATTGCGCATTGACAAAAATTCCCATACCAATCCGTAAGCAGCAAGAGCAGTCATCCCAAACCATAAGGCGGAAACCAGGTTGTAACCAACCGATGACGCAACCCCACTGACACGGATCAACAAAGCTGAGAGGACATATCCAAAATAGTAATAAGAAATACTGTAACCTGAGAGCCAGGGATCATGCGGTGGAAATCCAGGCGATTTCAGGATGGCATTAATAAACGCCATTTCCATGAACTTTTCAGTATGAATGATCTCAGGATTTGTAGATCGAACAAAAGCCCAAAACGCGAAAGCGATCAAGAATACGAGCTCACTCGCGATCAGAAATTTCTTTATTTTTTTTACTTGTGCCCTAAGTTGGTCGAAACCCATTTTCTTTAAGAAAAAGAGGTTTACCAAAGCAAGCAGTCCCAGCGCGACCAGCGCAGCGGGCAGATCGTTCCTCAGCAAACCGAGCGTCACCAACCACCAATCTACAAAGCCCCACAGCAACAAACCTAAGATCTTGGAAAGAAAGACTCCCTTTGAGCGCAATTTCTGAAATACGGAGATCGTTATCGGCAGGTTGATCAGACCAAGCGCCTGGGTCAAAAGGTACCACTTCAGAAGATCAATCATTTTGAATTACCTCATAAATCGCAGTGCCCGCGTCCCGATAAACCTCTTTCCACAACAAGCCGTCCCAGGCAAGGAACTTATCCAGGCCAGCGTAAGAATACATGGCCACTTCCTGTTGACCCACGATAATATATTTTACGTGATAGCGCTCAAGAAAATCTTTCACAAATTCCTGGTCACCGCTTTCGTAAAAGGCATTGACCTCATCGACAAGGTTTTGAACCGAGTTATCCTGCAAAATAGCCCGCTGCTGGCGTTGGTGATAATTCCAACCGACCACGCCAGGCAAGCCGGTATAGATGGTAAAACGATTGCCCCATCGGTACTCGTACGCCTGAGCCTCAACGATGACAGGCGAACCTTCAACATGATCCTGCAGCCACTGGATCGCGCGATAGTCCTGAGCCAGATCCATATCGATCCCATTCATGTTGTAAACAGATGTTTCCATGTATTTCATGCCGTCCAGGGTCTTTGGCGCAGTCTGACTCATACGGTCGGTCATCTTATCCTGGCTCGCCAGCACAGGGAAAAGCAAAGCGATAAACACGAGGATGAAGAGCGGGATCTGGAAGAGATACTGACGGCTCGGCCTCCAGGTCGGCATATCTTTGATCAGCGTTACCAGCGCCAACCCTAAAGGCAAAGTAAGCAGCATCCAGGCCTGATGATAGAGCTTGAAAACCACATTCATACGCCCGACATCGCCAACCAGATAGACCAATTCGACCACGATCGTCAGCAGCAAGCCAGTCCCAATCATGAAAAACGCCAGTCGCTTGGCATCGTTTTTTGTAATGATCAACAGGAATAACGCCACAGTCGCCAGCGGAACCGCGATAAGGGCGATCTTCACTTTTAAGATCAGCAAAGCAATTAAAAGCGTCCCAATCCCAGCCGCAAAGCCGATCAGAAAATGCTTCTTTTTCATCCATACCGGCAGTTGTGACATCCTGGTTGTTGCCAGCCAGTGATACAGCTCCCAGGCGAACCACCACGCGATCAGGAAGAGGATCAGACCCCAATGCAGCAGATAAGACCAGATCGGGGTTCTGGGCCCTTCCCAGAAGCCAACACTGTTGTAACCAGGGAAAAAGTTATGATTAAACTGATAATAAAGCAAACGACTTGATCCAATAAAAATAAGAACGCCAATGGCAGGCAGGATCGCTTTTCGCAGCAATTTTGGCAGCATTTCACCCTTGATCGCGGGCAATTCCCGCCAACTCACATAGCCCAATACGACCAGATTGAAAACCGCAAAAGTGATGTAATCCCAGGTGTTGGTGGGCTGCAATGCGCCTACGACCATAGCGCCGACAAAGAGGATCGGCACCGCGGCACTGATAAGTTTTTTCCAATCCAGTTCACCTTTCCACTTTGACATGACCAGCGATAATCCCCAGCCTAAAGCTGCCAAGACGATCGGCATGGCGATCAAATGAGCATGAAAATCGGCATAAAGAAATGTAAAGAACGGAAACTCAGTAATCGGCTCCCCTGGGATCGTTCGGCTGGGATTCCAATACCAGCTCCCTGAACCTATCGGCAATTGAACGCCACTTTTCAGCGCAGGAATGCCTTTAAACACCCAGGCAATATATTGAAAAACATTGGCCTGGTTAAGATCAGCGCCATTAGACCCCAGAATCGCCAGTCCATCGCTAAGCACCTTAATCGTGCCCAGGTTTCCCAGCAAAGCCAAAAGAAGGCAGCTCACGATGCCGCCCCAGAAAGGCAAAATGGAAGCTGGAGCAGCTTCGTTTTCAGAATCTTTTCTGGATAAAACAAACCAGGTCAGGTTCCATCCGAACGAGAAGGCAGCCGCCACCAGCATCGCGTACCACAATGCCAGGCAGATGTTATAAGCCACCGCCGGTACGATGCCAAGCAATTTGATCGGCAAGGCGACCAGCACCTGCCCATAATAGTAATAATTAATGAAACCACCCGCGAACCAGGGATCGTAAGCAGGGAAGGTGCTGCTCTTAATGACCGCGTTGAGATAGCTGAAATCCATCGGCTTTTCGCCACCGCGCCAGGGATGCCACAGATCCGGGTTGTTATATCGGATCCATAAGAAGAATAGAAAAGCGACCAGGAAGACAATTTCCTCAATTAAGATCAGTTTCCATCTGTCTTTTATTTCTTCCTGCAGCTTCTTAGGGTTAAAACCTGACACCGCAATTGAAATTATCGCAATCGCAAGCAAAACATAAAGAAGCAAATTTCGGGTAACTTCAATTTTTAGCGAACCGAGGTTGAAGGCCAGAAGCGCGAACAACAAAAGTCCGACAATGCGGGCAAAAGCGTAGCCCTTGTCATTCAACCCAGGGAATGCCAGCATTACGATCGGGAAAACGACCCATCCAAGCGCCAAGAAGAAGAGGTACAAAGCCACCACGCCGAACCACGGCCATTTATTTAAGACAGATTCGCGATTGAATAGCTCTGACCATGTTCCCCCAGCTTGTTGTACCGCAACTTCCTCATCCGTCAGCATCAGGTCTGAATTGCCGGACTGGCTTTGCGGTTTATACTCATCCATCTGTTTGGGTGTCAAAGGCAAAGCCTTGCTGACATCAACCTCATTTAATATTTTCAACAGCCGTTCTGAATCAAAATGTTCATTTTTTCTGAATATCAAGACCTTGGGGTGGTCATAGACCGAAAATGCCTCTTCCGCGTACTGGTCATTAAATTCCCAGGACCCTAAGCGTGGATAGGAAGTGAAGGTTTTGATCAGATCGAAACCAAAGTCAGTGTTTATTTTCTCCGCTTCAGCCTCATAATAACAAACCACCGTATCCATATCGTCAGGACAATTGAGCAGTTCCCGATAAAAATGAGTGGTCATTGGATATTTCTCAGGCGCGCGAGGGATCGTTCCAAACTGTCGGTTGGAGCTCATGACGATATAGTCCGTCTGACTCATAATTTGATAAAACCGCTCAAGTTTGTTGGCGTTATCATTCCAGTAAACCTCTAACTTGAGATCAGGACGATAAAACCCGGATCCATCAGGCTGAAATGGCGAATAGCCCATCAGCGGCAGCGGCAAAGCGTCATCCCAGGAGCTTTCAAAGGTCATTCCAGGGGTGGCGACCATGATAGCGCCCTCGCCTTCATCCAGACCAAGATAAAGATCAATGACCTGAGGGTGCTCAATGATCAGAGGCTTTTCAAATTCAAATCGAAGGCGTTGCCCGCGCCCATCGCCAGGATCATTCAGCTTTGCTTTTACCAGACTGCTGACCGTTTCTGAGCTTCCGTTGTTATGGGAGGTCAACATCATGCGCAGCGTCTTCTCTTCTGGATTCATGGCATGATCCAGAACCATCGGCAGTTCTACGGCGGTTATTTGGCCGGTCTTTAGGATGCTGATGCTCATGGAATAGGGATGCATGAGGTTGATCTGCTCGTCAATTTTCGGCAAAACTTCCCGCAGCACCTGCCCATCCTCACGATAGAGACCAAGCGTTGGCACCCCGCTGACGTAAGCCTGTGATTCCGGTGTATTCATCGTCAGAACGAACTTGTAAAACTTTCCAGCTTCAAAATGAATCGTCTGATTGAAATTGAAATTCAGCACAGCCTGTCGGCTCAGCCCATCGGCTGCCATTGGATTGCTTGCGATAAATGGCGTCTGATTGAGCGCTTGCCCACTTTCAAGATCGATGATGTTCAACTGGTATTCGATCAGGTCAGCAGAGGTCGTGAGTTGCTGAACCATCGGATAATTAAGTTCCATCAAATAAGCCGATACAGGCGTGGAAAACACAAGCGGCAATTCCTGACCCGAAAACAAGACAGTATACGCCCGATATTGGGCAGGAAGGCTTTCTTCCCCAGTTTCGGTTTCCATCTTCAGGTTGATCGGCGCTTCAAGGTTTTCGTAGATCCACTCGGAGGCCTGAACGCGGGTCACTGGTTCGGTATAAATGCGCGTAAAAGCAAAAGCCCACAAAGCAGTCGAGAGTAAGACCATGACCGTTACCACGATACCCACTCTGGATATAATCAGCGAGGAAAGTTCAAATTTGGCTATGCGCAGTTCTTCCCGTTTGCTGATCAGTTGCTCCAGCCCCCAGGCGGTAATGACCGCCATGAGTGGATAGAGCAGCAGCAGATAGCGCATGGAGCTGACCCAGGCCAGCCCTTGCCACAAAAAGTACAGCAGCATCCATAGGCAGATCGGAGCATGATCAAACTTACGTCTTTTGATGATTTGCCATACCTGCGCGATCCAACTTATTACTGAAGCTATGCCCCAGGGCAAACCGACGCCCCAGATCATTAGATTGGAAAATGCGAAGCTGGCTGGTCGGCGGATCCACTGCAAAGCGGGTGGAAAGTCCACCTCTCCCGTAGACATGATCTGCAAATTGCGCAAGCCCATCCACCAGTCCTGATTAATTGCCAGATTGAAAAAGCCTGGTCCCGCAAAAGCATAAGGCTGCAAAATGCGGAAGGTCAAAAAGCTGATTATGCCAGCAAAAACCATTTTCAGGATTGATTTTCCAACCTTAAAGTCCTCTTCCCGATTGAAGCGCACCAGTTCGACCAGTGGAAGCAGCAAAGCCAAAGAAACGGCATTAATCTTGGATGCAGTCGCCATGCCCAGCGCAATCCCAAAGAAAAGATAAGCAGAATTGCGTTTCCAGAGCCCGCGAATGCCAGTCAGCTCTCGCTCGGCCAGTTCCTGTTTGAGGATGTAGACAGCCGCCAATACCGTCAGCATCCCAAAAGTATTGGTAAAGGTATCAACGGTCATGAAGTGCGCTTGCTGAATCGGTAGAACCGCAAAAGCATATAATGCCGCGGCGATCAAGGCCGCCCTTTGGTTGTAAAGCTTAAAACCGATCATGAAAACGATCAATATGGTAAATATTTCACTGGTCGCGGAAAGCTGGCGGCCGATCAGGGTGTTGAGGTCATAACCGATCTGCCCGGTCCATTCACCGACATAGCGAATGATAAAAAGCGGAAAGGTGCCATAGACAAAAAAGGTATGCCCATGCGTATTCGGGTTCAGAAGCGAATGCTCGGTATCAAAATATTCCGAAATGGAGCTTACAGGTCTGATCTGCGCGATCACCTGAGAAAGGAAGCGCTCATCCGGGTGAAGATGCTGTGAGTCGTCCCAGTTAGTGTTCATCATTCGCAGGGAAGCCCCAGCGATCAATATCACCATCAAAAGCAAAATGGCGGTGATCGGTTTTAATCTTTTTTGTCTATTTTTAGTATCCAACGACTTTTCGTTATCGTCCATATTTATTGACCTACGATAAAGATCACAAAATTCTTATCCGGGTTCACGCTTTGAAAGGTCGAAGCGATTCCCTGCGGATAATTTGTTTGTAACCTGGCTATGCTTTCCTTGTCAAAAGGATTGAGCAGATATATTTTAGTCCCTGTTAAGTTGATGGTGTTTTCGATCTCGTCGGGCATGAGCGCCAGTTCTTCTTCAGGCGCTCCCATCAGGATGGCGACAGCGCGAGCATCGACCCAATGTGGGTAGCCAACAATGAAGGCATTGGTCTTCGTATCGATTCCATCATCATACAGTTTAATAACGTTTGCCATCTCGCTGGCGTTCCATGCTGAGGCGTCAAATTGTTTGCCATATCCTTCCGTCAGCAGATCGTAATTTGTGAAGGCGATCATTAAAAATAAACTTACAGCGAGCAGTATTTTTAATACGAACCCGTTTTTAAGTTGAAGGTCCATGAATTTCGACCAAAGCAGGCTCATTCCCCTGGCTGCCAAGACCAAAGATAGAAAAAGGATCGTTAAATGTTTCCCGATTGCTGGATTTTCGTTGGGAAAGGCAAGGTTTAACGATGGATAGAGCAGAAAGCCAATCCAAAGGATCATGAAAGCCAATTGCTTTTTGCGCCCACCCTCTTTGGTCGAAAATATCATGGAAAGCAATCCAAAGAGGAAGAAAGCAGCGCTGATCCAGTCAAAAATAGGTCGGAAAGGAATGCCGTCAACCCAACTGGAGCGGTTGGTCCAAAAAGCGATCCCTGAGCCTGAAAGCATGTTTTTCAGAAATATGATCAGTGGGTTTCCATTCTCCTCTGTAGGATACAAATTATGGGAAACTGGTGAGATCCAGGTCTGAAAGTTGCTGATGATCACGATTAGGAAAGGCAAAAGGATGATCAATCCCAATATCAATCCTTTGCCTATACGCACCAACATTATATTTAAGCCGTTTTCTTTCGTATTTCTTCTATAGTATAGAATCGTGATGATCAAATTCAAAACAGGTAAGATCAAAAAGACCTTGTTGGTCAAGATTCCCAGGCAAGCAAACAAAATGCCCAGCAAGTGCGCATTGTTATCATCTTCAAATAGGGACTTGAAAAAATAATACAAGGCAGGTGCTAAAACAGGCAAGACCAGACCATAGCCGACTACGGCTCTTTGTTGGATCAAAGCCCAATACCCGACCCCAAGCAGGAAAGTCGCGATCAGTCCAGTTTCGCGGTCAAACAGCAGCCTGACCAGTTTATAGGTAAAAAGCGCCGAGACCAAGCCAGCGATCGCGAAACTTGCCTTGAAAACCGTATATCCAAGTTTAGAACCAGTGATCAGTCCAAATAAAGCGCCCCAATAATACGTTAACGGCTCGCTTACCAGATTGCGCGAGAACCACAGCCCCAGATCTCCTTTTAGGATGCCCAGAGTGCTCAGGTAACTCTCAACCTGGGTGCTGATCATTTCTTTTGGGATCTCCGCAAATTTAACAAATTGAAAGAAGAGAACCGAAGCAAAAGTGACCAAGATCGCCAAAAGCCAGACTTTATCAGCCATAGCTTTTTCAATATACTGACAAAGACTTAGTCTTTCTCTTTTTGTTCCAAACTCCCAGAATGCAAGCAAACCGAAAATCACGCTCGATCCCCACAGTAGAAAAACAAGCCAGATCCGATCTTGATCCTTTAGAAAGATCACGCCAAATAATGACAACATGATTGCCAGTACCAGCCAGTACCAACGAAAAATAATTTCGTCTTCATTGGTCTCTTTGGTAAAATCATCATTTTTCTTCCAAAATGACAATCCATCCAATTCGCCTTTTCTTCTGGCGAGCAAAAAGGACAAAACGCCGATCAGATAAAAGACAATGGCGGGCGTACGCAAAGAATCTCTGAAATATTCCAGGGTAAATTGACCAAGAAGGAAAAATATCGCAGCAAGGAAAAAGAAAACAGGGCGTCGCGAACTCACATGTATAGGCTGAGCAACAGTCTCAACCGCTTGCCCAGTTGAAATGACAGGCTTGTCACCCTTCAGTCTTCTTTTCAAATACTCCAGCAAGGTCAGATCTTCCTGGAGTTCGATCTCGTGCTCGTCCATCAAAAAACCTTCGTACGCTCAGGCTTTGACGCATTCCCTGCGAATGGCATACAGATAACCCAGTTCGGAATGAACAGGATTGCGCCTGTGGCTAACCTGATAGCCCTGCTCTTCAAGCGTTTTCGTCAGGGTTATGTAATTGCGTTTCTCATCCAGGTCATGATATTCCATGATGATTCGTGAGATCTGGCTAAAAGTTTCAGGCTCTTGTCCCAGCAGGATCTCATATTCAGCGCCTTCACAATCCAGCTTCATCAGATCGATTTTCTTCCCTACCTTTTCAAAGACCAATTCCTTTAAAGTGATAACCGGTATTGTAGTTTCCTTCACCTGTTCATCAATCTCGACATTTTCACCGCTAACGGCCTGCAAAGGCTCGTTGTTAAGGAACTTCAAGGGAATCTCTCCAGCCGAACTCCAGACACCCAAATTATAAGTTGTGACCCGATTCAGGTAATTCGCGCGCGTGTTTTGCCTGAGAATGTTTATCGAGCCAGGGTTTGGTTCAAAAGCATGCACCATCCCATCAGTCAGCTTCAAAGCGGTATCAATGGTAAATTCGCCGATCGCCGCGCCGATATCGACCACCGTCCAACTTGGTTCAACCTCAGTGCCATAACGGGCATAGAAGCGATCGATCAAGGTTTCCTTGACTGACCAGGCTTCCATTTTGCTGCCCACACCGACCTTGAGGTCGTCACGTCTCAGTTCAAGCCATTTTATGCCGTCAAATGGCTTGCCCAGGAAGATGGAAAGCAGCACCCGCCAGTTTTTGATCCCAAAAAATAAGTTGAAAATCGATCCAAGATAATAAAAGATTTTTCTCACTTTAGCTCTTTCTCCTTGCCATATAGAAAGTGCAGGTGCCATTTTCATCAAAAGGATTTTTGAGCAAGCGCCTGGTTTGCTCTATGCGCAAAAAAGGATTTTTTCGAGTGGGAAACAGGATCCACCTCCCAAACAATTTCTTCCAGATCAAATTTGGCAGCCCTACCGCATGCCCGCGTTCAAGAATATGTAATGCTTTACGGGGATAATAATGGAAGTAGTCAATTTTATCGAAACCAGCTTGTTGAAGCCTCTCAATCCATATCTCAGGCGGGTCCAGATTGATATGACGGGCAATTTTGTTAAAGAATATTGAATACCGCAAAGCCAGCTTTTTCAGACCAAGTTTATTTAAAACCTGCATACCCCATAAGTCAGTCCGAAAACGCTCATTTGGTACCGCAAAATAGAAATATCCGCCAGGCTGTAACACCCGACCAACTTCATTAAGCACCGCTTGAATTTCATTGATATGTTCAAGCACAGAATTGCTGATCGCCGTCGCGAAGCTGGCATCCGCGGCTGGAACAGCCGCGCCGTCAGCCTGAAGCAACAGAAGATAGATTTTGCGTTTCTTTGCCTCGGTCAGGGGCTGCCACCACGGGTCCAGACCAACCACTGCCTCTCCGTCGAACAACGCCCAGGCAAAGTGCCCATCGCCAGCGCCCAGGTCATAGATCGGTTCTTTTAGTTCGAGCCGTTCATAAAAACTCTGTTCAACAGCTCGCAACATGCCGCGAAAATACGGCAGGTGAAACAATTGCTGCTCACAGATTTTTTCAATTTGATCGCTGTTTAACTCATTCATCGGCTAACAAGGTCTCCATCCAGGCTTCATAGCGCCTGGCGACCGCCTCCTGCTGAAACTTTTCCAGGAATTCTTTTGGCACAAAACGCGCCTGCCTGCCCTCACCCAGAATCTCGATCACAGCGGCCGCGATCGCGTTTGGATCGCGCAAAGGGACGATCCGCCCCAAGCCTGTCTGCAAAACAGGCTGCCTGACGCCTGGCAGATCGCTTGCCACGATCGGCGTTCCCTGCGTCATCGCCTCAAGCTGTACAATGCCATAGGATTCCGTTCGATTCAAACTCGTAAATACCAAAACATCGCAAACCGCGAAGAAAGCCTCAAAATCGTCATCACTCAGAAAGCCAAGATTCTTCCACTTCTTACCGAAAGGAAGGATGTAGGATTCGATCTGGCTTTGGTATGCGCTTTCGCCAACCACGGACTTCCAGGCTCCCGCATGCACGATCCGGGCTTCCGGGAATTTCTCAAGAATGGATGGAAAAGCCATCGCGAGATATTCATAACCCTTTTCGCTGGCAACCCTGCCCGCCAGCCCGATGACCTTATCAGTTTTCGCAATGCCATGTTCAAGCCTGAACTTTTCAGCTCTTTCTTCTGAAACCGTTTTGACGATGATAGGAGTCGGCGATTCAACAACCTTTTCCATATATTTAGAGAGCAATGGTGAATTTTCCGCATAGTCAAGCGAATTTTGCACGATCAGCGTCGCGTCTCGCAGCACTTCTTCGCCCAGGCGCATGGTGACGTTCCCAGCCAGCTTATTCAAAGCCCCGCCGCTCATTTCCAGATCACAGTGGTAAGTCACCAGAACAGGTTTGCCCAGTTCTTTGGCAATTTTGCTTAAAACGATGGATTCAAACTGAGGCAGGTGCAAATTAACTACATCAGCCCTGATGATCCACTGCCTGGCGATCTTTGGCAGGCTCGGCATGATGACACCCTTTGACAATCGGGTCAACACAGGCACGCGGACGATGTGAAAATTGCTCTGAGGGTCAGCTTTTGGCAGATCCTTTTTATGCTGCGAAGTCAGCACAACGACATCATGCCCCAGATCAGCCAGACCCTGCGCCAGACGCAAAGCATAGACCGAAAGCCCTGAACTGTAGGGGTGAAAATAGGTCGAGGATATCAGGATCTTCATTCTGTCACTTCCTTCTTTGCCCGAAAGCGTGTTGACCTTGTGATGAGGGAACCCAAACTATCTCCGCTGATGAACAACGTTATGATGCCAAAGATCGACGGGATCACGATCTGGACAAAATGAACGATCAGCGCCATCGCCAGCGCGGGTTCCTTACCTACCCCAACCAGGGCATACGCGCCAACTGCGCCGGCTTCAAAGACTCCCAGTCCACCAGGCGCGGCAGGCAGAGCGTTCACGAACGCGCCAGCAGGTATGACCAGAACCGGCCACCAGGCTTTCGAGCCATCCAAAATGGCATTTTGGAGAACATTGTATTCAAGCATCGACAAAAACCAACTCACCGCCAGGATCAGGCTGGCGGGAATAAAGCGTTTTACATCCAGAAAAAAGGTGAAACCCAATAACAATTGCTCCAACGCGGGTACGAAACGCTTTTGTACCCAACTTGTTTCGGAAAACCGACCTTTGATCCAGCTAATGACCGTCTCTCTGTTCTTAGCCAAAAAGATCATAAAGATAAGCCCAAAAGCCAGTCCAACAAAGCCGATCCAGGCTATTTTTTCCAGTCTTTCATTTTTAAATAAAAAGAGCAGCGCGACCAGGAGAAACATAAAACCTGTCAGCAAATCCAGAAACCGCTCCGCGACGATCGACGCCAGCGCTTCCATATAGCTGGCCCTGCCTTTACTTCTTTCGGTCAGGATCGCTGCCCTGCCGAATTCACCCAATCGCAGCGGGATAAAAGAATTGAGCAAATAACCGACGTTCATCGCCCAAAACGCATCCATAAACTGAAATTTTGGTCCGAGGATGATCCAGCAGGTCAGGCCGCGCAGAAATAATCCAACGGTGAAGAGCAATGCCACCATTGCAATAGATGTAAAAGATAACTGTCTGAAAACAGCCCATAAGACCTGAAAATCCAACTGGCGCAACACCAGCCAGATCGCAAGACCGCTTAACAAGATTGGCAAACCGATCTTAAACGATCGGCTGTTTTTCTCAGTCTGAACCGGCATTAATTCTCCAGGCGTAAAATCGCCATAAAAGCTTCCTGCGGGATCTGCACACTGCCAACCATTTTCATGCGTTTCTTGCCGCGTTTCTGCTTTTCAAGCAGCTTTTTCTTACGGGTGATATCGCCGCCGTAACATTTCGCCAACACGTCCTTCCGCAAAGCCTTGACGTTCGCGCGCGAAATGACCCTGCCCTGGGCATAAGCCTGGATCGGGACAACAAACATCTGGCTTGTGATGATCCCTTTCAGCTTGCTGACCAGTGCCTGACCTTTATGGTAAGCGTCTCCCTGATGCACGATCGAAGTAAGCGCGTCCACAGGTTCTTCATTGATTAAAATTTGCAGCTTGACCAGTTCACCCGCGCGATATTCGATAAACTTATAATCCATTGATGCATAACCGCGGGTACTCGATTTCAACAGATCAAAGAAATCAACAATGATCTCCGATAAGGGAATCTCAAAATTAAGCTGCACCCGGTTTACGGCTGGATATTCCTGACTAACATAGATGCCGCGTCGTTTTTTGACCAGGTCCATGACCACGCCGTAATAATCAGTCGGCGTGAAGATTTCCAGTTCCATCCAGGGCTCGTATATCTCACCGATCTCGCCCTCATCCGGCAGATCAGCCGGCGAGTCGATAATGATCGTCGAGCCGTCCTTTAGATCAACCTTGTATTCAACCGATGGAGCCGTAAAAACGACATCGAGGTCATACTCGCGTTCAAGACGCTCCTGGATGATTTCCATATGGAAAAGGCCCAAAAAACCGCAGCGGAATCCGAAATTCAGCGCTTCAGAGGTTTCAGGCTCAAAAGTAAGCGAAGCGTCGTTTAGCTGCAGCTTCTCCAGCGCGTCCTTGAGGTTGCCATAATCTTCGCCTTCGGTCGGATAAACGCCAGCAAAGACCATTGGTTTGGCTTTCTTATAACCAGGCAAAGGTTTCGCGGCGGGCTTGCCAGCGTGGGTAATGGTGTCACCCACCCTGCATTCCGAAACCGTCTTGAGACCGGTGGCGATATAACCGACATCGCCCGCTTCCAGGCATGGCACTGGCTTCATGCCAGGTTGAAAAACTCCGATCTCGACCGGATCGATTTTTGAACCCGTCGCCATCATCTGTATCTTGTCGCTGCTGTTGAGACGACCATCAAAAACGCGAATATAGGCGATCACGCCCTTATAGGAATCGTAGTGGGAATCAAAAACAAGCGCGCGCAAGGGTTGTTCCTTGTCTGCGACTGGAGCAGGAACACGCTCCGCGACCGCTTGTAGCACCTTGTCCACGTTCAGACCAGTTTTCGCGCTAATGGCGATAATGTCTTCTTCTGCCACACCCAATAATTGCACCAGATCCCGGGTCACTTCCTCAACCATGGCGGATTGCAGATCGACCTTATTTAAAACGGGAATGATGACCAGATTGGCATCCAACGCAAGATAAAGGTTCGCCAGCGTCTGGGCTTCAATGCCCTGAGTGGCGTCGATCACCAGGATCGCGCCTTCGCAGGCATAGAGGGCACGGCTAACTTCGTAACTAAAGTCAACGTGACCAGGGGTATCGATCAAATTGAATTCGTACTCTTTCCCAACCGGATCCGTATAAACCATGCGAACAGCCGAAGCCTTGATCGTCACGCCTTTTTCTCTTTCAAGGTCCATCGAATCGAGCACCTGCTCGGTCATTTCACGATCAGAGATCGTACCGGTAAGTTGCAGCATACGATCCGCAAGGGTTGACTTGCCGTGATCTACATGCGCGATAATGCAAAAATTTCTAATGTTTTCCATAAGCGACTCAGTATAGTCTATTATACCGTTTATGGTGTATTGATAAGAGAGGAGTCTAAAACATGTTCCATCTTTTGGCTGGGCCTTTACCCTTTGGATATCGCTGCCTTTAACTTCTGAAATACATCTCCGTATCAATCCGGTTCGATTTCTCCATGCCGCGCGATCAATGAAACAGGCCACTTATGATAAGATAATCGCATGTTTAAGGCACTGATCGAAACGCTGCGTCCGCGTCAGTGGACAAAAAATCTGGTGATATTTGCCGGCTTGATCTTTGACGGTCAATTTACGCAGTTCAATCCCTTTTTAAGAGTTCTGGCGGCAACGGTTTTGTTTTGCCTGGTCTCGGGCATCACCTATGCGATCAACGACCTGCTCGACCTTGAGGCGGATCGCCTCCATCCTCATAAATGCAAGCGACCTTTGGCATCAGGTAGACTTAGCAAAAATCAGGCTATCCTCTGGATCATTTTTCTAACGGCTATCGTTTTGATCGGCGGCTATCTGCTTTCGCCCAAACTGGCTTTAGTTTTTGTCGCTTATACAGCATTGATCCTTGCCTATTCGCTCTGGCTCAAGAAGGTCATGATCCTGGATGTCATCATCATCGCCATTGGCTTTGTTTTACGCGTTTTGGCAGGACTGAGCGTCATTTCTGTGGCATATTTCTCCCCCTGGCTTTTTATCCTGACCACGCTTCTGGCGATGTATCTCGGCTTTGGGAAACGTCTGGCTGAACTGCGCCTGCTGGAATCGGACGCTTCCAGTCACCGCAAAACGCTGGCTGGCTACAGCGTTCCGCTTCTGATGCAATATATCACCATCATTCTGACCGCGATCCTGATCACCTACACGCTCTACACCTTCTCCGCGCGGCCAAATCAGCCCACTTATGAGATGATGTTAACGATTCCTTTTGTAGTCTATGGCATTTTCCGTTACCTTTATCTGATCCAGAGTGACGCCATTGTTGGTTCTCCAGAAGAGGTGCTTCTCAAGGATCGACCAATGCAGATCGCCATCCTCTTATGGGGTTTATTGGTCATGGCGATCCTTTATTGGGTTTTGTGAGGTTTTGATGCCAGCTCTGACCAGTTCTGCCTGTGGAAAATTCATCCTGTGCGGAGAACATGCCGTTGTTCACGGACAGCCCGCCATCGCCCTGCCTTTGAGCAGCCGTCGTATCAACCTGAGGGTGGAACCATCCATTTTGGGGCCCTCAGGCAAGATCCTGCTTTCTTTTCCAGCCCTGGGTCTTGACACTGAGATCGATGACCTGCCAGAAAACCATCCAATATTTCATGCTGTTTTTGAAACGCTACAAGTGCTTGGGATTGCACAAAAGCCCAGCTGCAAGTTGCATTTCAACGCAAACCTGCCCATCGGATCGGGGCTCGGCTCTAGCGCTGCCATGGCAGTCGCCACCATTCGGGGTCTTTCCGCTTTTCTTGGCCATCCCCTGGACGATCTTACCGTCAACCAACTGGCTTATGAATGTGAAAAACAGGTCCACGCCAATCCCAGCGGCATTGACAATACCGTTATCACATACGAAAAAGCGCTTTGGTTCCAACGAGGCAAAGAACCTGAATTCATCCAGACCGAAATAGACCTTCATTTCATCCTTGCTGATACCGGTATTCAAAAATCCACCCGTGAGAACGTGGCGCGACTGGCTCAGTTTCGTGAGAAAAATCCCGATTTTGTGAATCCGAGAATTGAAGAAATCGGTGATCTTGCCAAAGAAGCAAGGAAAGCCTTGCTATATGGTGACGAATCTGTGCTGGCAAAATGCGTCAACCGCAATCAGGAACTCTTGCGGGATCTGGAGCTTTCCTGCCCTGAATTGGAGCAATTGATCTCAATTGTCTTGGATTCAGGCGCGTTGGCTGCCAAACTTACCGGAGGCGGCAAGGGCGGTCACATGCTGGCCTTGGTTGAAGCAGATCAGAGCAAAATAGTTCTGGAAAAGATAAACCAAAAAGGCGCGCTGAACGCTTTTCTCACCATCGTGAAAGGCGACTAAGGCTATGAACAAGGAATTGATATTTCTCAAGCTGGGCGGCTCCCTGATCACCGACAAGAGCAAGACCGAAACGCCGCTTGAAGACCTCATTCGTTTGCTCCTGTCAGAGCTATGTACCTTTCGGGACGAAGATCCTGACACCCGGCTCCTCCTGGGTCACGGCTCGGGCTCCTACGGGCATCATGCCGCTGCCAGATATGGCACACGAAACGGGGTTAAAGACAAAGAAGGTTGGTTTGGTTTTGTTGAGGTTTGGCGAAGCGCGCGTAAATTGAACGAGATCGTGTTATCTATCGGCAAGGACCTCAACCTTCCCCTGATTTCCTTTCCACCATCAGCAGCGATCATGGCACGAGGTCAGCAGGTTGAAACCTGGAATATATCGCCGATCACACAAGCGCTCCGATCCGGCATCATTCCGGTCGTTTACGGTGATGTCATTTTTGATCAGGAATTGGGCGGCACGATCCTCTCCACCGAAGAATTATTCTTTCATCTGGCGAAGGAACTAAAACCTGATCGCGTTCTCTTAGCCGGCATTGAAAAAGCCGTTTTCGCCGACTTTCCTGCCAATCAAAAAGCCATCAGGCATATCGATAAGAATGCCCTTTTGGACGACTTTCTTCAGGGCTCACAGAACCAGGATGTTACCGGCGGCATGCGTTCAAAAGTGAGCCAGATGCAGGCGCTTTGCCGCCAGTCTGAGGCTTGTCAGGTGGAGATATTCCGTGCCACGAACGCGGGTGAACTTTTGCAGGCGCTAAAAGGCCAGTATTCAGGTACAATCATCTCATAAGAACGAACAGACAAAAGACAGGAATCAAAATATAGGTTTTGTATGATATACACACGCCAACAACTTGAAGAATTTGAAGCCCAGCAACTGGCGCCCTACGCGACCCTGAGCAAAAACTCAAAAGGCCGCAAATATCCTGAAGAAGAAGCTGACTTGCGCACTCGCTTTCAGCGCGACCGCGATCGTGTTTTGCATACCACGGCCTTCAGACGGCTTGAATACAAAACTCAGGTCTTCATCAACACTGAAGGTGATTATTACCGCACGCGCCTGACGCACTCGCTTGAGGTCGCCCAGATCGGTCGCTCCATTGCCCGTTCCCTGGGCGCCAACGAAGACCTGGTCGAAACCATCTGCCTGGCGCATGACCTTGGGCATTCGCCCTTTGGCCATTCCGGTGAAACGACTCTGGCGCGCCTGATGAAAGATCATGACGGCTTCAACCACAATCACCATTCCCTGCGCATCGTCACCCTGCTCGAAAATCGCTATCCCGACTTTCCTGGCCTGAATTTGAGCTGGGAAGTCCTGGAGGGCATGGTCAAACACGAAACAGATTATGACCGCTCGGATGTGCAGGATTTCGATCCCGAATTGCGCGGCAGCCTGGAAGCCCAGATCGCCAACGTTGCCGATGAGCTGGCCTACACCGCTCACGATCTCGATGACGGCCTGCGCTCGGGCATGCTTACCCCCTCGCAGCTGGACGGGATCGCCATTTGGGAGATCATCAATGAAAGCATCGGCCGCCGGAAAACGGATTCACTCGACGCGCTCACCCGACATCAGATCATCCGTCGCCTGATCAACTTTGAAATGATCGACCTGATCCAATCAATTGACCGCTACCTGCGCAAAGCCAACATCCAATCCGCGCTCGATCTGCAAAAACTGCCTTACAATGTGGTGGGCTTCAGCGAGGATATGTATCGCCGAAACCGTGAGCTGAAAGATTTTCTGTTCAACAACCTTTACCGCCATCATCGCGTCGTGCGCATGGCCTATAAAGCCGAACAGATCATCACCCGTATTTTTGAAATGTATCAGTCCAATCCGGCCGCTTTGCCTCCGGAAGTTCAGGATCATATCGATGAACGGGGATTGGAACGAAGTATTTGCGATTATATTGCTGGCATGACCGATCGTTTTGCCATCGATGAATATCAACGTCTCTTCAATGTGGACGTATTACCTTAGGAAGTGAAAAATGAACAACCCAATTATCCTTACCCCTGCCGGAAAAGCCAATCTCGAAGCCGAACTCGCCGAGTTGAAGGGACCCAAACGCAATGAAATTTCCCGCCGCCTGAAAAGCGCGATTGAGATGGGGGACCTCTCCGAGAACGCCGATTACCATGCCGCCAAAGAAGACCAGGGTTTTCTCGAAGGCAGAATTCAGGAAATCGAAGCGATTCTCTCCCACGCGGAACTTACCGATGATAAAGAGCTGGACAATAAAACAGTTCAGATCGGCAACAAAGTCACCATTCAGGAACAAGGTGAAGAAGAAGAATGTTGGGAGATCGTCGGCGCCAGCGAGGCCAACCCGGTAGAAGGCAAGATATCTTACCTATCCCCCATCGGCGCCGCGCTGATCGATAAAAAAGCCGGTCAGAAAGTGAATGTCCAGCTCCCCGGTGGCGCGATCATCGTTTTTAAGATCCTGAAGATCGAATAACAGGATCTGATCAACAGCCTGATGGGATAGACAACATCGAAGCTGTTTTTATCGATCCATACGCAAAAAAGGAGGATGCTCATCCTCCTTTTTTGTTTTATCCAAAATTGTTGCCGATCAAAGCTTCATGCTGTTTTATTTACGATAGACCGCCAGCTCGATCGTGTTGCGCTGGAAGTAGCTGTCTTCCGGCAGCGGCAATTCGCCGTAAGAAACGTCCACGATCCGACCCACCATACGCAGGGTTGCGGTTTCAAGAACAAATTGAATGTTGGGCTCCGCCAGGATCGGTTCACCGCGGATCTCAAGCCTGGAATAAATGTCCGGTGTGTTATAAGCGTGTTTGCTCATCAAAACCTTGGTAACCGTTTGGATATCGTTTTTATCGAATAACCAGATATCAAATGCAGAAATTTTCTTGGGATCACCCACGCCGATCACATCTGAAATGCTTACGCCGCATTCACCTAAAAACGCGCCGTTTGGGGCATCGAAGGTAAAAGATTCGTCATAGCGGTCATCGCCAAACATGTAAGTTGTCATAAATTGAGCGATCGGCTTTGGGCCATTTCGTATTACATTGCTCTCACCATTATGATTGCCATCCGTAAAGATCGAAGTTCGTTGCGCCTGCGGCCTGGCTTCCGGCTGAGGCCTGTTCTCCTGCTGCACTCTCGCGGCCATGGGACGGGGGGCAGCCACAGGGCTGGCCTGACGTCTGGGAGCCGGAGATACATAGGTCTCAGAGGTGATTTCCTGAGCCTGATTGCGGTTTAAAAAAGGCAGATTGCCAAAATCAAAGCCTTTTTCACGGAAATAGAACCAATAAGCCGCGAATGCCCCACCGATCAAGAGAAGCAGCAGCACAATCCCAACCCAAAGCAAAGAGTTTGGCTCTTTATCCGGTACTTCAGGGCTGACTATGACCTCGCCATCCCCTTCTGTCACAACCGGCGTGTCCGCCACACCCGTCGAAGATGTAGGAATGGCGGTGTTGATCGCAGTCGTAAAGCGTTGGATCTGCTCGCTGTTCAAAAAGCCTGGATTTGCTACCAGATCATTGAGGGTCGACTCGCCCTTGCTGCCAAGTTCGGCATAAGCCTGCTGGGCTTTGGCGCGGTCACCAGTAAGCGTATAGGTTGTGATCGCGTTTCGCAAATATTCGATCCGCAGATCCGGGCGAAGATGCTCAGCTGATGCGTCTGTCCACTTGATCGGGAAGAGCACATAAGCAAAGAAAAGACCTATCAGAAGTCCTAAAATCCCGGCAGCGATAGCCAGATTTCGAGGTTCCCGTAATTTGTCCTGAATAATGGCTTTTAAATTGTCCATTTCCTGTACCTCTCAATTGAAAAGAATTGGTATTGATTATGGTGCACGTTTTATACCAACAGCGATGATTAAGGTGCCTGTTCATGTTTTGGGGATGTTTGTAGACAAAACAAAATATGGAAGGACTTAGGTTAAGTATGCGCTAAAGCGTTCGTGATGAGAATCAGATCTCCAGCTTATTAAACGTATACGGTTGCAACACAAATTCAGACATTTTTTTGCAAAAAGAAAATCCCAGATTAAAAAAACCCGCAGTTTGATGACCACGGGTTTTCTTTCAATCAGGCATTGCCGTCTTTCAGGCTATTCTTCATGATAGCGTTTTTGGCAATCCACACAAACGACGCTGCGGTTCCGTTTTTCAACAAGTATTCCACCGCAGGAAGGGCAGGTTTTGCCGGTCGGTTTGTCCCAGGCTGAAAAATCGCATTCGGGATATCGGGAACATCCATAAAACAAACGGCCGCGTTTGCTGCGTTTTTCTACCACATCGCCCTTACCGCATTGAGGGCAGGCAACGCCAATTTTTACCAACCAGGGCTCGGTATAACGGCATTTGGGGAAGTTGATACAACTGATGAACTTCCCAAATTTTCCGTTCCGGATCACCAGCTCGCCGCCATCTTCAGGGCATAAGCGCCCAAGCTTCTCAGGTTCCAGCTTTGTGACCGGCATGTGCTTGCGCGCGTTTTCGAGTTCTGCCGAGAACGGAACGTAGAAGTTTTTAATCACTTCCACCCAATGCTTTTCTCCATCAGCGATCTGATCAAGCTCGTCTTCCATTTCGGAAGTAAAGCCCAGATCGACAATACGGGGAAAGTATTCGACAACCAGATCATTGACCAAATAGCCGATCTCCGTGGGATAGAGCCTTTTGTTCTCCCGGCTCACGTAACCCCGGCTTTGGATCGTGGAAATAATGGGCGAATAGGTCGATGGCCGCCCAATGTTGTTTTCCTCCAGCGCCTGGATCAGGGTCGCCTCCGAATAACGCGGCGGCGGTTGCGTGAAATGTTGCGCCGGATCAAGACGTCTCAGATTCTGTTTTTGCCCAACGCTCATGACCTCCAGCGGCAGATCAACGATCTCTTCCTCGCCATTCTCATCATCGGCCTTTTCATAGCGGTAGACCGCCCTGAAACCAGGGAAAACTTCGCGGTTTCCTGTCGCCCGCAGCAAATAGTTTTCCGCTTCATATCTGCCACCTACTTCAACGGTTGTGATCTCCAGAACGGCTGGTTTCATCTGGCTGGCCACAAAACGCTGCCAGATCAGGCGATACAGCGCCAGTTGGTCGCGGGTCAGATGCTTTTTAAGGCTTTCAGGGTCACGGTTTACCGAGGTCGGGCGGATGGCTTCATGCGCTTCCTGGGCAGTCGCGTTCCTGCTGCGATATTGTGGCTGTTTTTCGGGCAGGTAGCTCTCGCCATAGCGTTTGCTGATGTATTCACGCGCTTCCCGGACTGATTCAGCGGATACATTGACCGAATCCGTTCGCATGTATGTAATCAGACCAGTATCTTCACCGTTGCCAAGATCGAGCCCTTCATACAGCTGCTGCGCCAGTGCCATCGTTCGTTGGGTCAAAAACCCGAGCCGCCGTGAGGCTTCCTGCTGCAAGGTGCTGGTGATGAAAGGAGCGCTTGGCCTGATCGACTTGCTGCTGATATTGATATCGCTGATCTCATAAGCCGCTTTTTCCATGCGGGCGACCAGATCCATCGTTTTTTCTTCATTTTCAAGGCTCATTTCAAGATTTTGATCATCAACCTTGACCAGTTTTGCCAGGTATTCTTTATCAGAGCCATCCGGATTGAGCAAAGCATGGATCGACCAGTATTCCTGCGGCACAAAGGCGTCAATTTCGCGTTCCCGTTCCACAACCAGGCGCAAAGCCACGGATTGCACCCGTCCCGCGGAAAGATGCCCCTTGACTTTTGCCCATAGGATCGGTGAAACGCTGTACCCGACCAGGCGGTCGAGAATACGGCGCGCCTGTTGGGCATCCACCAGATCGAGATCCAGTTGACGGGGGTTCGAGAAAGCCTCAGCCACCGCGTCGCGTGTGATCTCGTGAAAAACGACGCGTTCAACTTTTTCGGGGTCGATCTCAGCCGATTCCATCAGATGCCAGGCGATCGCCTCACCTTCACGGTCAGGGTCAGTTGCCAGCGTGACTTTTTTGCTTTTTTCCGCCAACTCTTTGATCTCGCGAACAATGGCCTTTTTTTCGTTGGGAACCCTGTATTTCGGTTCAAAATCATTCTCAACATCAACGCTTAGCTGCGACTTGAGCAGATCGCGCACATGACCAACCGAGGCGATCACCTCATAATCCTTGCCGAGAAAACGACCAATCGTGCGTGCCTTGGCTGGTGATTCCACGATGACCAATGGTTTCCCACTGGCTTTGATCCTTTTGGTGCTTTTTTTGGCGTCGGCCTTCTTTTTAGATGTTTCTTTTTTGCCGTCTGCCTTCTTTTTTGATGTTTCCTTTTTGGAAGCTGCCTTCTTTGTTTTGCTCTTTTTTGATATCTCCACAACCGGCTTTTCCAGGCCTTCATGCGCAGGCGTGCTGCCCATGCGGTATAGCTTTGTGCCGCAAACCGAACAGGTTCCGGTCGTGACCGGACCACCACGGGCATTAAACCCTGCCACCGGATCGGCCATTTCTCTTTTTTCTTTACATTTCAGACAATATGCTTCCATACTTTTTCCAACTCCCAAAGTTTCAGGCTGTCACGCCTGACCGGGCAATATCATACCATATTCATATTTTTGTCAAGGATTAAAGCCTGGATGTCAGAGGATGTTTAAAAAATATTAAACCTTATACAAAAAGCAACCAAAAGTCGGATCATTTAAAATCCCAGTGCTGCACGCGGTGGTATTCCATTCCATTCTCCCGCTCAACGACCCCCTTAAGCTCCATCATGGTCAAATCAGCGGTCAGTTTTTCTATCCCCATAGACGTTCGGTTACAGATCTCATCAATATGCAGGCTTTCACCACCCAGGACTTTCAGGATCAGTTCTTCATTCTTGCTCAGTGGGATGGTCGTTTTTGACGTTCGCTTGACCTGATTTTGAATTTTCAACGCTTCGGTGATCTGGGCCGGATTGGTCATCGGCTGCGCGCCTTCAGCGATCAGTTGGTTGGTTCCCTTGCTCATTGGAGAAAGCACCGAACCAGGCACGGCATAGATATCCCGACCCTGATCAAGCGCGAATTTCGCCGTGATCAAAGCCCCGCTGCGTTCCCCAGCTTCAATAACCACAGTTCCGCGTGAAAGCCCGGAGATGATGCGATTGCGGGGCGGAAAGTTGATGCCGTCCGGTTTTGTGCCTGGTGGATAATCGCTCACGATAGCGCCATTTTCAATGATGTCAGCAGCGAGTTTGCGGTGCTCCGGTGGATAGATCACGTCTACTCCCGAACCAAGCACGGCAATCGTGCGCCCGCCAGCCTCGAGCGCGGCACGATGAGCAAGCCCATCCGTACCCCGCGCCAGGCCGCTCACGATCGTAACGCCATTGCCTGCCAGGTAAGTTGCCGTATCGATCGTGATCTGCTTGCCATACTTGGTGACATTACGCGTTCCAACGATCGCGATCGCCAGGTCATCCACCGGGGTGATCGAGCCCCGGTAATAAAGAACCGGCGGCGGTTGGGCAATTTCTTTAAGCAGTTGTGGATACTCCGGAGAGTTCCAGGTTAGAAAACTGATATTCTTTTTTTGCAAATTTGCAATAAGAGAGTCCGGATCAAGCTTATCGCGCGCCTCAAGGACGGCATCCGCAGCATTGCTGGTTAACCCTGCCGAGATCAGATCAGTTTTCGTCGCGCTCCAGGCCAGCGAAAGCTCGCCAAAGAAATTGAGGAGTTTGCGAAATCGAACCGCGCCGATCCCTTTTACCGTGCTAAACGCCAGCCAAAAGACTTCCTCTTGCTTCAATCACGTAGTCCTTCGATCAAAATTACGTTCATTTGGCCATTTTCAAGGTCGATCTCGCGCACCACATCGGGAATCGCGGGGATCAAAAGCTCTTTTGCGCCTTCTTTTTGAACCACATAAACATCGTTCGCGCCTGTTTCCATGATCTCGACCAGTTCGCCAAGATGTTCCTCAGCTTCCCAAACCTGTAAACCAAGCAATTGATGGTGATAATACTTTCCTTCTGGCAATTTTGGTAAATTGCGGGTGGTTTTGAACACCTCCAGATTGGTCAATTTAGAAGCATCCTCAGGGTTGGTGATCCCACTGAAACGGATAAGAAGCAGATTGCCTTTCCAGCGTGTTGAAGCGACAACCATCTCACGTTTGTCTTCACCGAGATAGACACTTTTGCCGGTACGGATTCTTTCCGGAAAGTCAGTATCCACCCGCATGGCCAGTTCGCCTTGAATGCCGTGGGTCTTTTGCAATCGGCCAATTAATAGATAAGCAGGCTCATTTTTAGCCAATGAGCCTGCCTTGTCTGTATTTTGATCAAGCATGTCTGGATCAGGCAAAGTCAACGACATCCATTTCGACCTGTTTGCCATTTCGGGCAGCCACGACCCTTAGGATCGCGCGCATCGAGTTGGCAACACGACCGTGTTTGCCGATCACCCGCCCGATATCTTCAGGATGTACCTGCAGGTCTAAATGGACAACCTTGCCACTGAGATATTCCTCAACAAAAACGTCATCAGGATTATTGACGATCGATTTCGCCAAATATTCCAAAAGCGCATGGAGGTCGTTTTGTGCCATCATTTCAGTCCAGCTTATTTGGCGGCAATTTTCTCAGCACGAGCCTGATATAGCTTGTCAGCTTCCTCAAGCAGGGCAGTTTTGTCTTCGCCTGCCTTGAATCTCTTGAATCGTTCGTCCAGTTTAACTTTTTTGAAGAGTTTTTCGACCGATTCAGAGGGCTGTGCGCCAACGCTCAACCAATGATATACGCGTTCCTCATTCAGTTCGATTGATCCGGGTTCGGTTCGGGGATTATAGGAACCGACAATTTCAATAAAGCGACCATCGCGTGGGCTTTCCTGATCGGCAACCACGACACGATAATGAGGTTGATGGGTTGATCCAACCCTGCGTAAGCGAATTCTTACCATCTTTCTAATTTGCTCCTTATGTTCATTTAATAAAATTGTTAATCCGGCCTGTGTCTAAGGTTGAGAGATGCTGAAGGAGCATATCCTTATCCAAATCCGTAATTATCCAAATAACCTACTAATATTACCACGACCTCCCGTTTTTTGGAAAGTCTTCATCAGACGTTGAATATCCCTGAATTGCTTCATCAATCGGTTGACATCCTGCACGTCTTTGCCGCAACCTGCTGCGATCCTGCGGCGGCGGCTGGCGTTGAGCACTTTCGGGTCCCTTCGCTCAGCTGGGGTCATTGAATTGATAATGGCCTCGACCGTTTTTAGCTGTCCTTCCGCCTCGCGCGGGTCAACATTTTTGGCGACCGCGCCGAGCTGCCCTGGCAGCATGCCGAAAAGCTGCGAGATGGGGCCCATCTTCTTCATCTGGCGCAGCTGTTTGGCAAAATCTTCCAAGGTAAATTGCCCGCTCAGCATGCGTTCAGCGTCTTTGGCGTCAACCCCCTCTGAATAGGCAGCTTCCGCTTTTTCGATCAGTCCGAGAATGTCTCCCATGCCAAGGATACGGCCGGAAATCCGGGTCGGGTCAAAAACCTCCAGCGCGTCCAGTCCTTCGCCGGTGCCCAGGAATTTGATCGGGATGCCGGTAACCTCGCGGATCGAAATGGCCGCGCCGCCGCGGGCGTCGCCGTCAATTTTGGTAAAGACCAACCCGGAAACAGGGATTTCGTTGTGAAAACCTTTGGCGACGTTCAGCGCTTCCTGACCGATCATCGAATCGACAACCAGCAAAATCTCTTTGGCGGGTACGACCTTATGGATCGCGTTCAGCTCGTTCATCATTTCATCGTCCAACTGGGAACGACCAGCAGTATCAATGATCAGTACGCTGTATCCGCCTTTTTTAGCTGCCTCTAGGGCTTCTTTCGCGATCTGGACCGGTTTCGCGCCCGGGAGCGTGAAGACCGGTACATCGATCTTTGCACCAAGGGTCTGCAATTGCTTGATGGCAGCCGGTCGATAAATATCCGCCGCGACCAGCATGACGCGCTCGCCGCTGCTGCGCAGCTTTTTGGCGATCTTTGCCGACGCGGTCGTCTTACCGGAACCCTGCAAGCCGACCATCATAAGCACATGGGGTTTTTCACCTTTCAGGTTTAGCGCGACCGGCTGGCCCAAAGTGGAAATAAGCTCTTCATTAACAATTTTAATGACCTGTTGAGCCGGATTGAGCGCTTTGGACACCTCCGCGCCGATCGCCCGTTCTTTCACGCGATTGGTAAACGAACGTACCACAGCATAATTGACATCCGCTTCCAGCAAAGCCAGCTTGACCTCTCGCATGGCAGCGTCAACATCATTCTCGCTTAATTTCCCCCGTCTTTTCAGGTTTTCAAAAACAGCGGTTAATTTATCAGATAAACTCTCAAACATATTTTCACTTTTCTTTTCGATTATCTCTACGATTGTACACGAATACAGGAACTCTGATAATGGATGATTTTACGTAACTTGTCTAATTCAATGGGTTTTATTTTTCAGGAGATACTCATAATGAACAAAGTAGCTATTGTTACCGACAGCACCACAGCGATCTCACCCGCGATCGCTGAACAACAGAAATTGACGATCGTACCGCTTTCGGTCAATTGGGATGGGGAAAGTTATCTGGATGGCATTGATATCACTCCGGAAGAATTTTATCCCCGCCTGATGGCGTCCGAGACCTTGCCAACCACTTCCCAACCCCCTGCGGGGGCATTTAAAGCAGTTTTTGAAAGACTCCTTGATGAGGACTATGACATTCTGACCATGGTCATTTCATCCAAAATTTCAGGCACCTGGGATTCGGCCATTCAAGGCGCCGAGGGATTGCCAAAAGACCGCCTGGTCATCCTGAACTCGCTGCAGGCTTCCATGCCTTTGACAATCATGGCTTTAATGGCATCAGACGCAGCCTTGAAGGGCGCATCACTGCAGGAATGCAAAGACCTTGCCATTGATATTTCAGAAAGGATCCAGACCCTATTTGTTGTCGATACGCTCGAATTTCTGCACCGTGGCGGCAGGATCGGAGCGGCTGCGCGCTTTCTGGGCACTGCCTTAAATCTAAAACCGATCCTGAAGCTGCAAAACGGCGCAATCCAACCGCACGAAAAAGTACGCACTTTCTCAAAAGCTGTCAAACGTGTCTTTGAGATCGCCGAAGCTGACCTTGGCAAACAAGGCCGCATCGAATATCTCGGCGTCCTTTCCGCCAATGCCAAACAGGAAAGTTTCGAGATCACGCAGACCGCAAGGCAACGTTTCAAGATCAAGAACGTTTTTATCAGTGAGATCAGTCCGGTCATCGGCACACATGTTGGCCCCGGAGCCGTCGGTCTGGTTTATCTTCCGGAGAAAAAGTAAGCAAACTTTCAGCCAGCTCTGTTACAATAAGGGAAACTCACCAAATGAAAAGGACTTTACCATGACAACAGCTGAAAAAACTGGAATTCACATCCCCGAAGTGCTTCTGCCAGGCAAAGGTATTGACCTGCACAAGTGGGCGGTCATCGCCTGTGATCAATTCACTTCCGAGCCTGAATACTGGGACCGCGTCGAGGCGACCGTTGGCGAAGCGCCCTCCACCTATCATCTGATTCTGCCGGAAGCCTGGCTGAATCGCCCTGAGAGGCACGAACGCATCGCCTACGCGCAGTCTCACATGCAGCAATACCTTGACAGCGATATCTTTGAAACGCATCATGGTTTTGTTCTGGTCGAGCGTACCGTTGGCGAATCCATTCAGACCGGTCTGATCGTCGCGCTTGACCTGGAAAAATATGACTACAACCGCGGATCAAAATCGCTGGTTCGCGCCACCGAAGGCACCATCCTCGACCGCCTGCCGCCCCGCATGCAGGTTCGCCGCGGCGCGCCTTTGGAGCTTCCGCACATTCTCGTTCTTTATGACGATCCCCATCGCACCGTTCTGACACCCATTCTGGAACAAAAAGAAAACCTTCCGCTGGCTTACGATTTTGATCTTATGGAAGGCAGCGGTCATATTTGCGGTCATTACATCGAAGATCCAGCCATGCTCAACCAGGCTATCGAAAACATCGCCGCGCTCATCAGCCCGGAGGCGTATCGCGAAAAATATGGCGAGATCGAAGATGCCGCCACCGCTCCCCTGCTTTTTGCAGTCGGTGACGGCAATCACTCTCTGGCGACCGCCAAAGCGATCTGGGAAGAGCTCAAACCCACTGTTGTGTCTGACCACCCTGCCCGTTACGCCCTGGTCGAGCTGGTCAACCTCCACGATCCCTCTCTGAAATTTGAACCGATCCATCGCGTAATGTTTGGCGTCGGCGAATCTTTCCATGAGGAGCTTTTGGCAGCCTACGCGCCCGATTATAAGCTCTCAACCGCATCTACCTTCGATAAAATGAAGCATGCCGTTCTGGACGACAGCAAGCCCGCGCAGCGCGTTGGTATCATCACCCCTGACCAGTATCAGGTGCTTGAATTCACCAAACCTCACACCAATCTCAGCGTTGGCACTTTGCAGGAATTTCTCGATAAATATGTCAAAAGCCACGACGAAGTTGAGATCGATTATGTCCATGGCGATGACGTTCTCGACAAACTGAGCAAGCAGGAAGGCAACATGGGCTTCTATTTGCCTCCGATCACCAAGGATAACTTCTTCAAATCCGTGATCCTTGATGGCGCCCTGCCCCGTAAGACCTTCTCGATGGGTCATGCCCACGATAAACGTTTTTACTTAGAAGCCCGACGTATTTTATAATACAAACAAACCTTGACCTATCGAACAATTGTGCTATATTTAATAGAAAGAAGACACTAATCGGAGTAAAAATGGCGACCAGAAAGAAAACGACTAATCAGAATGACCAGGCGGATCCCAATATTCAGGAAGCGAAAAAGGCAGTCCTTGACCGCGCCCTGCACGATATCGTCAAAAAATATGGTGAAGGTTCCATCATGCGGCTGGGAGAAGCCAGCCACATGCAGGTGGAATCAATTCCGACCGGTTCGCTTTCATTGGATATGGCGCTCGGCGTGGGCGGCATCCCCAAAGCCCGCATCACAGAGATATTTGGTCCCGAATCCTCTGGTAAGACGACCATCTGCCAGCACATCGTCGCCGAATGCCAGGCTCAGGGCGGCACAGCGGCTTTCATTGATATGGAACACGCGCTCGACCCCATCTACGCGGCAAAGTGCGGCGTGAAGATCGACGAACTTCTGATCTCACAACCCGATACCGGCGAGCAAGCCCTTGAAATTGCGGAGACGCTGGTCCGTTCCGGAGCCGTTGACCTTGTGATCGTTGACTCTGTCGCAGCCCTTGTGCCTCGCTCCGAAATTGAAGGTGATATGGGCGACGCGACCATGGGCGTTCAGGCCCGTTTGATGTCCCAGGCGATGCGCAAACTCTCCGGTGCGATCAGCCAGACCAAAACCGCTGTGGTCTTTACCAACCAATTACGCCAGAAGATCGGCGTTATCTTCGGGAATCCCGAAACGACTACCGGCGGCAACGCGCTCAAATTCTATGCTTCCGTCCGTTTGGATGTTCGCCGCGTGCAATCGATCAAGGTTGGCGCTGAGATCGTTGGCAACCGTGTGCGGGTGCGCGTGATCAAGAACAAGGTCTCCGCCCCCTTCCGCAGCGCCGAGTTTGACATCATGTACAACGAAGGCATCTCCAAATCCGGTGACATTCTCGATCTGGGTACCACGCTCGAGGTTATCGAGAAACGCGGCTCTTTCTATTCCTACAAGGAACAACGTCTGGGCCAGGGCCGCGAAGCCTCCAAGAACTACCTGAGTCAAAATCTGGAAATTCGCCAGGAGATCGAAGATACCATCCGCGGCATGGCCGAATCGGAACAATTGAGCCAAACCTTTGATCCCAGTGAAGACGGTATCGACGAAGATTAGTTGATAAATATGTAGAAAGCCGGCTTAGGCCGGCTTTTTCTGATTAAAAGACAGGACAAGCTTATGAAACAAATTAAAACCCAGGATGCTGTCGGCATGGCGTTGGCGCACGACCACACCCAAATCATTCCGGGAAGCTTTAAAGGAGTTCGTTTTGCCAGGGGTCACATTGTTCAGCCTGAAGACCTTCAGGCCTTGCTTGAAATGGGCAAAGAGACGCTCTATGTTTATGAGCCCCACGAGGGCATGCTCCATGAAGATGAGGCTGCCTGCCGCCTGCGCGATCTCTGCATGGGCCCGAACCTCTACGCTTCCGAGCCTCACGAGGGCAAGATCGAACTGTTGGCAGCCTGCGATGGGCTTTTCGCTGCTGACGGTGAGGCGCTCTTCACTCTGAACATGCTCGATCAGATCGTCATTCCTTCCATCAAGAACAATCTTGCCGTTAAAAAAGGCGACAAGGTCGCGGCCATGCGCGTCGTACCGCTTTTTATCGAAGAAGAACGCATTCGCGAAGCCGAACAGGCGGTTCGTGGCCCGATCTTTCAGGTCATCCCCTGGCAGAATCTGAAAGCCGCCATCTTGGTAACTGGCAGCGAGATCAAAAAAGGACTCATTCAGGACAGCTTTTCACCGCTCGTGGTTGAAAAACTATCTCTTTTCCCGGTATCTGTTGAACGGATCGAGCAGGTCGGTGATGTTCTGGAGAATATAAAAAGCGCCATCGAAGAGGCTATTCATTCCGGGATCGACCTTGTCCTCTGTACCGGTGGGATGAGTGTTGACCCCGACGATCACACCCCCGAAGCGATCCGTGCCAGCGGAGCGCAGATCGTGACTTACGGCACCCCGGTTTTCCCCGGCGCGATGTTCATGCTCGGCTATTACCCCAACGGCGCCTGCGTGATGGGCCTGCCGGGTGGGGTTGTTGTCGGGAAAGAAACCATCCTCAACCTCGTCCTTCCCCGCGTCATCGCCGGGCAAAAGCTGACCAAGCGCGACTTCGCCGCCATGGGGCTGGGTGGACTATTAATCTGAACATAATGATCTATCAATTCTCATTCTTGAATTAATCAGGCTCGTTGCGAAGTGCCCTCGCTGTCAGCTTTTACCTAAACATGAAATTACTTTGATATGTGTTTTTTTGGTGCATTCTTATGTTACAGGGTTTCGCAAGTTAAATGAAATGGATTGCCTGTCCCTATCCGAAATGGTTCGAGCACCAATTCTCAGTATGGGAAAATCAAGTTCATGGTATTGTCCCCTTATTGTCAAAACATGTCCACACACTGAGTTATTCCATAAAGCAGGATATTTTGTGGTTTTTTAGTATTCAAAGTTTCGGGCGCCTATCGGGGCGGGACCTGTGCGTGGCACGAAGTGCCAGGTACGCTGCGCCCGCCCGTTGGTGTGAAAAATTAAACTTCATATTTCCTTGATTATCTGAGTTCATCATTTTGGTAGTCATTGATATTCCAGTTATTTTTATCCATTCCTGACAACGGGCGGGCACAGCGGCCCGCCCCTACACCAGAAAACGTATTTACATATCGATTTCCGATCAAAAATTTGATGATATTAGCTTGAGAAAAGGAGAAACCAAGTTGCAAAAATTTCATACTGAGAATTGCTGTGGTTTGAGCTTTCTAATCGAAATAATTCGAAAAATATATTTCAATATTAATAGAAATCAAACCAAATAATCCTCAAAAAACGCCAGCAACTGAACCGGCAGCAAGCCGTGAATGCGCACGCCGTTTTCTTCATGCTCCAGGCTTCTTACGTGCCCCTTTTCGTGAAACATCGAAACCAAACGTCCTTCGGAATAGGGCAGCAAGACAGAAACGCGTTCAAATCCCTGCGCGACACCAGCTGAAATGGCGTCTGAAAGCGCTTCGAACCCCATTCTCTCCCTGGCGCTGATGAACAGCGATAGGGGGTCAACCCCATCCTTAAGTTCCTTCAGGCTATCCTCATTTAGAAGATCGATCTTGTTATAAACATTCAGGATCGGGATCTCGCCTGCCCCGATCTCTTCCAGCGTTTCCAAAACCGTTTGGCGTTGACTTTGGGCATTCTCATGGGAACCGTCAATGAGGTGCAAAAGCAGATCCGCTTCGGCGATCTCCTCAAGCGTCGCCCGAAAAGCCGCCACCAGATCGGTGGGGAGTTTTTGAATGAAACCAACCGTGTCCGTCATCAAAACCGTCTCACCCGTTGGCAATTCCAGCTGCCTGGTGGTTGGGTCCAGGGTGGCGAAAAGCTGATCCGCGACGTAAATCTGAGCGTCGGTAAGCGCGTTGAGCAAGGTTGACTTGCCCGCGTTGGTGTAACCAACCAATGCCACAACGGGAATGTTCGATTTGCGGCGCTGGCTGCGGTGGCGGTTGCGATGTTCGCGCACTTTCTCAAGCTCTTCTTCAAGTTTGTCGATGCGCTTGCTGATCTCGCGTCTGTCGACTTCCAGCTGGGTTTCCCCAGGCCCACGCAGACCAACCCCGCCCACGCTGCCGCTGCGGCCAGAGGCGCCGCCCGTCTGTCGGGCGAGATGCGTCCAGGCGCGCGTAAGACGCGGCAGGCGATACTTGTATTGCGCCAGCTCAACCTGCAGCATGCCTTCACGCGTGTCCGCGTGCTGCGCGAAAATATCGAGGATCAGCGCGGTGCGGTCCAATATCTTGTAATCGCGTGGAAACTCCTTTTCCAGCTCCCGTTGGTGACGCGGCGAGAGCTCATCGTCAAAAAGGATCACTTTGGCATTCAATTCTTCTGCAAGAAGTTTCAGCTCTTCGAGCTTTCCCTTGCCGATATAAGTGCGCGAATTGGGTTTACTCAGGTTTTGCGTGATGGAACCGACCACTTCGATCCCGGCCGTTTCAGCCAGCATTTCAAGTTCCTGCAGGCTGTCTTCAACGGATAAAGTCTGGTGGGTCTCCGGCCCAAGCCGAACACCCACCATAATTGCAAGTTCAGTTATTTCTTCGGTAATAAAATTCAATTTTCTTGTTTAGCTCCGCTTATTGCTTCGCGATCCAGGCCTTGAGGCGGTCGATCGCTTCGGCAATGCGGTCCGTGGGGATAACGATCGAGATGCGAATGTAATCCTTTCCACTGGGACCGTAAACAACGCCCGGAGTCATGCTTACGCCTGTATCATTGAGCAGGTCCGCACAGAACTTTACCGGATCATTGAATTTGGGCGGTAATTTTGCCCAGACGTAAAGCGCTGCTTTAGGCAGATCAACCTCGAATCCCGCTTCTTTCAAACCCTGGTAGACGACATTGCGTCTTTCTTCGTAGATCTTGTTGCGGCCTTCCAGCCAGGATTGATCAGAGGTCAGGGCTGCCTGACCAGCATCCATGATGGGCATAAAGATCGATGAGTCGATCTGGCTCTTATAGTTTGCCAGCAATCGGATGGCTTCCTTATTGCCAACCGCCATACCAATACGCCAGCCAGCCATGTTATAGGTCTTGGAAAGGGAATTAAACTCCACCGCGACGTCTTTCGCGCCTTCGACCTCGAGAATGCTTGGGGCTTCGTAGCCATCGAAACAGAGATCGCAGTAAGGGGCATCATGCGCGATGAGAATGTCATATTTTTTAGCAAAATCGACAGCTTTCTTGTAGAAATCCAGCCCCGCGACGGCACCAGTCGGGTTATTGGGGTAGTTTAGCCACATGATCTTGGCTTCTTTGGCAACTTCTTCGGAAATGGCGTCAAAGTCTGGCAGGAAGTCGTTCTCCTTCAGCAATGGCATAAAATGATAGCGCGCGTCGGCAAGTTTGGCGCCGGAAAGATAGACCGGATAATAAGGATCGGGCAAAAGCACCATATCTCCGGGGTTCAGGAAGGTGTGATTAAGGTTGAAAAGACCCTCTTTTGAGCCGATCAAAGCCAAAGCTTCGGTATTGGGATCAATATCGACGTCAAAACGACGTTTGTAATAGGTACTGACCGCTTTGAGGAAACCAGGCGAGCCACCGGCAGGTGAGTAGCCGTGTTTTTTAGGATTTCTGGCAGATTCGACCATGGTCTCAATGATGAAGCTGGCAGGAGGTAGATCAGGCGACCCCATATCGAGGCGGATGATATCCATACCTTTTGCCTGAAGTTCCGCAATGACGGTTTTCAGACCGGCGAAAAAATAAGGTTTCAAATTTGCCACAGTTTTGGATGGTTGTTTCATATCTCTCTCCTTCGTTTTTCTTCATTATAAGCCAGGTTCAGGGAATTTGTTGCACTTCGAACACGAAGTTCTTTGCATAGATCGAATGCGCCTTGATCCCATCTTGAAAGGTAAAACAATCAACCTATTGCTTGCTGAATTTCTAAAAACAAATTCTCCCTGAAGTTTCATAAACTACAAATCAAAATCATCAGGTATAATTCTTGCACAAGGCAAAATCGCCCTGTTGCGAGGATAGAATGCTTCAACACCAATGGCAAGTAACTTCCACTACGACATCAGCTCATCTGGCTCAAACGATGACATTGCTGAGCATGACCGCTGCTGAACTGCAGGAAAAGATCGAATCTGAGCTATCGAACAATCCCGCTCTTGATCTGGTGGAAGAAAGACGCTGCCCGATGTGCAAACGCTTGCTGCCGCCCAGCGGTCCCTGTCCAATTTGCAGCCAACCCATGTCAGAAACCTCTGATGATCCGATCGTCTTTATTTCACCCCGTGAAGATTTTTATACCGGCAGCCTCGCAAGCAGCCATGAGATACCAGACGAACCCTACGCGTCAGAATCCATCGATCTGCCCAGTTATGTACTGCGCCAGGCGGCTGCCGATCTGCGGCCTGAAGACCGCATGCTGGCTGCCTATATCCTCAACCATCTCGATGAGGACGGTTTTTTGACCATCAGCGTGCTGGAAATTGCCCGCTATCATCACCGCCTTCCCAGTGAGATCGAGGAAGTCATCGCCCTTCTGAAACGCTGTGAGCCGATAGGGGTTTGTTCTTCCACGCCGGGCGAAGCCATGTTGGCGCAGATCGAAAGCCTCTCTGAAGTAATGCCGATCCCGGACCTGAGCCGCGAGATCGTTCGAGACCACCTGCAGCAGGTTAGCCAGCATCATTACAACGAAATCGCCAAACAGCTAAAAACCAGCGTAAAACAAGTGCAGTTGGTGGCAACTTTCATCGTCGAAAACCTCAATCCTTTTCCCGCCCGCGCCCATTGGGGCGACGTTCGCAATCCGAGCGGCAGCAGTTCAGAGGTTTATCATCAGCCAGATGTATTGGTTTATTACCTGAATGACAAACCCGGCAACCCTTTGGTGGTCGAGATCATCCTGCCTGTGCGCGGCACACTGAGGGTCAATCCACTCTTTAAAGAATCAATGAAATCCGTCGGTGAAGAACAATCCAGCGAATGGAAAGATGACATTGACAAAGCGAACCTGTTGATCAAGTGCATCCAACAGCGTTCCAACGCGATGAAGCTTTTGCTTGAGAAACTCGTTGTCATTCAAAAGGGTTACATCACCGGCAGCGACAAAGACATGGTGGCGCTCACCCGGGCGACAATTGCGCAGGAACTGGAACTGCACGAGTCGACAATTTCAAGAGCAGTTTCCGGGAAAACGATCCAACTTCCAAACAGGAAGATCGTTCCCCTGGCGATTTTTTTCGACCGCAGCCTTTCGATCCGCACGATCATCAAGGAAATGATCGAACACGAAACCACGCCTCTCAGTGATACCGAGATCAAAGAGCGGCTCGAAAAGGATGGCATTACCATTGCCCGCCGCACGGTTGCCAAATACCGTTCAATGGAAGGGATCCTGCCAACCCATTTGCGTCAAAAAAGCCCAGGCTCTTCAGGATAAGCCGTGGAAAACATCCCATCCAGCCTGTTGTATATTCAGTCTCTGATCGATCTGATCTCAGAGCCTGCCTTTGTTTACCTGCGCACGGAAGACAGGCTGTTCAAAGCCAATGCAGCATTTCACGAACTGAGCGGTTACAACACCAACGACCTTCTTACGCTGCGGCTTTCTTCACTTTTGCCGGAAGACCCGGACACCAACCCAACCACTGGCAAAGCCCGACCCGCGCTTTTTCATCGGGCGGACGGTGAGTTGTTTTTTGTTCTGCTTAAAATTGTTTCTCTCAGCCCAACCAATCAGATCGTCTTGCTCGTCCTGACCCCTCAAGTTGAAGAAAACCCGATCCGCCAGGACCTGCTGAATCAGGAATATCGCTACGACAACCTCAAACTGCTATCCAGGATCGCGGAACAAAAAACTGTCCAGGCTGTTTACCAAATCGCCACCGAAATCATCGATCAGGTGGTAGGGCCGCAGCAGTTGTTGGCTTACGAAGTTGAAGGTGATAATTTTGTCTCAATCACTTCGCCGATCCCACACGCTGTATTTCCCGATGAACTCAAATCCACAGATATTACTCCGACTACCACGACAACATTTTGGCGTGAAGGCAAAGCAACGCAAAACAACCTGGAAAAGCATGCCTGCGATGAGGGCATGAGTTACCTCATTACCGCAGCAATGCCATCAAAAGACGGGGTTCAGGGCCTTTTCGTGCTCGGAGGTCACGGCAATCCGCCAGACCTCGAAGACCTGCGCTATTTAAACTTGCTCGGGGCTCAATGCGGTGCCGCGATCAGTAACCTATCACTGCTGGATAATGCCCGCTCAACACTTCGAAAAGTACGTCACATCGCTGCCATCCAGCAAAGGATCACCGATAACCTGGAAGAGGGCATCATCATCCTGACCCCCGATCTGCGCATCACAGAAATGAATCCAGCCGCAGAAAACATGTTGGGCTATGCCAGTTTGGAGGTCTTCCAACAGGATGTTGAGATGGTATTGATCGGCAGTGAAACTTTGCCAAATCTTTATAAAAGCGCGCAGCAAGGCATCCCCATCAGCAGCGACATCCGGCTGAATCATCGCAACGGAATTGACTTCCCGGCACAGTCATTATGCCTGCCAGTCATGGAAAACGAGACCGTAAAGAGCATTGTTTTGATCCTGCGTGATATCAGTAAGACCGAAAAGATCCGTCAGCATACCCAACAACTCGAACAACGGGCCTTTTTAGGCGAATTCGCCGCCATTTTTGCTCACGAAGTCAAAAATCCGATTAATAGCATTGCCACAGGGCTGCAACTGCTCGGCATGCAATTACAAGCCAATACGCCCCAGGCGGAGTGGGTTGAACGTCTTCAAAACGACTGCCAACGGTTGAAGCATCTGGTAAATTCGACCTTATCTTTCTCCAAACCGGTTGAATACCAACCGCAGCCGCTGGACTTAAGGAACATCATCCCTTTGATCCTTGAGAAATGGTCTCCACGAATGGCTCATCTGAAAATTAATTATGACTTTAACGCGCCAGAGGAGCTTATCCTCGTTAAAGCCGATCCCAGACCCATCGAACAAGTTTTTACCAACCTGATCACCAACGCGATCCAGGCCATGGAAGAAAAAGGCGGCAGCCTGAATGTCAAAATTAACCTTGCCGATCCACAAACGATCCCCCCACAATGTGAGATAATAGTTGCGGATTCGGGCCCTGGGATCCCGGACGATGTCATTGATCACATCTTCGAGCCCTTCCTGACGACAAAAGGCAGCGGCACTGGTTTGGGTCTGGCGATCACAAAACGCATTGTTACCGCGCATGAAGGTAGCATGTTTGTAGAAAGTTTTCCGGGAGGAAGCATGTTCCATGTTTTGCTCCCTTTGTGGAAAGAGGAATAAATGACTGCATCTGTTTTAGTTGTAGATGATGAAGAAACCGCACGCATGGCAGTTTCTGAATTTTTACGTATCAAAGGTTACGAAGTCTTTGAAGCCGGCACCCTCGCGGACGCACGGCAAGTGATCAATCAGGATGGCGCTGACATTATCATCCTCGATGTTCGTCTCCCGGATGGTTACGGCCCGCATCTCCTGACAGAAACAGCCATGCTGCCGCAGCGTCCCCAGGTCATTATTGTGACTGCCCACGGCGAAGTCAGCATGGCCGTTGAGGCGATGAAAAATGGCGCTCAGGATTTCATGGAAAAGCCGGTCGACCTGCTTGAACTTGAAAAAAGCGTCAAACGCGCAGCGGAGATCATTGCCATGAGACGAGAGCTCAATCATTTGCGTGGCAAAGCCAGCCTTGATAAGTTTATTGTCGGCAAGACCAAGGCAATGCATGACATGATCGAACTGGCAAGACGCGCTTCTGAGGCGTCAGTTTCTACACTCATTACCGGCCCGACAGGCACCGGTAAAGAGGTTCTGGCGCGCTTTATCCATGAGAACGGCCCCCGCGCCCATAAGCCTTTCATTGACGTGAACTGCCCCGCGATCCAATCAACCATGTTTGAATCGGAACTTTTTGGGCACGAATCCGGCGCGTTTACTGGCGCGACCCACAAACGCACCGGTTTGATGGAAGTGGCACAGGACGGGGTTTTGTTTCTCGATGAAATTTCATCCATGCCCATGGACCTGCAGGCAAAGTTTTTACGGGCACTGGAAGAACGAGCGATCCGACGAGTCGGCGGAACAAATCTGATCCCGGTTGACGTTCAGGTCATCGCGGCTTCCAACCGAAACCTGAAGGAAATGATCGCCCACCATGAATTTAGAGAAGACCTCTATTACCGGCTTAAAGTTGTCGATCTGGACTTGCCCTCCCTGGCAGAGCGAAAAGTTGACATCCCCGATCTGGTTGGATATTACCTGCAATTTTTTAACCAAAAATTAGGCAAGAACGTCCTTGACGTGACCCCAAAAGCCATGGAAGCGATGGTCAACTTCAACTGGCCCGGCAACATTCGCGAGCTTCGTAACGCGATGGAACGGGCTGTTTTGCTCTGTGACGAAGCCGTGATCGATCTTGGGCACCTGCCTCGCGACATTACAACCGCTTAGCCAATTCACAGAACCAACCGGTATTTGGCATAGTAGTTGCATCTTAACCTCTAATAGCTTTACCTGGAGGTTTTAATGTTTGGTAGCGGAAATCAAATTGTATTAATCGTTGCGCTGGTCTTGTTTGTCCTCGGTGTTTGCAGCCTTATTTTGAGCATCATCATCCTGGCCAGGTCTGCCATGAGCAGAAATATTCAGGCAATTGCGGATTCGACGACAAAATTAGCCGAAAAAGGGATCACCGACGGCGTTTCAGGTTTGGTCGGCAACGCCTCGCTGTTGATCAGCTCGTTAAATGACCTCTCAAAATCAAACACTGGCATTGGTATCTTCCTTGTTTTTCTTAGTTTGGTCTTATTCGCGGCAGCTTATTACTTTATAAAGCCCTTTATCGCTCCCTTACCTTGACAGACGAAAGGACAAAAATGGCATTAGATAGACTGCTGGAAGCCCTGGAAGCGCGTTTTGACAAGCCTGTGATCCGCAGCCTTATTGCTGCCTGTCGTAACCACCCGCTTTTATGGAAAGAGCTCAGCCTGAGCGATTTGCCCGAAGAATGGGAGAATTTTGCCAATGCTGATCCCGAAAAATGGAGCCCAGGCATACTCTCCCTGGCGCTTAGCTACCCTGATGTTCAAAATTGGGCGTTGGAAACCAATAAGCTTGCGACAAAGGAAGCGCTTGAACAAGCCAATAAGGTGCTTGAAGCGATCCGCCTGACGGGACTGGAACCTGCCAACCTGAAAGACGCAGCCAGCCTGAGCCTGCTTTTGCTCCAATACCGAAATGATAAAGCCTCCTGGCAGGGCCTGTCCCTGTTTTTAGGCGAAGGAAAAACCACCTTAGCCACCTGGAAGACCGCCTTTCTTGCCTTGCCTTTCCTACATGAGGAGGCTTTTTCCGCATTAAAAGAGCTGATCCTAAAACCTGGCAAATTCTCTGACAAGGAAGTTGCGGTTTTTTTAGTGGATCTTCTGCTCACCCAACCCATTGACGAAAAGAAGCAATACGAATTTCTCTCAAAAAGTCTTGACATGGCCAGTCTTTCCCTGCAGGTTGAGGTCCTGGGCCAACTGCGGGGCAGTTTTGAACCTGCATTTATTGAGCTTCTGGCTGCTAGCTTCCTGATCAACAAGAACCGACAGTCAAGCCCAGAGTCACAGGCTTCTGATCGATCGATCGAAGATCACCAAAATCTGGCCCTGCTTAGCCAGTATGCTGGGAAAACATCTGTTGCCAGGGAAGAGCTGGACAAAGCCTACGTCGTCATCCGGCACAATCAGGCCCTCCAGCTGCGCCGAATGGCTTTGGAATTTGAACCGATCAACACCGAAGAAGCTCGCAGACTCTGGGAACAGGTACTGGAACTTGAGCCGGAGAATAACGCTCATCGTCGTGAATACGCCGAATTTCTGCTCAAACAAAACGAGCCAAATTTCGCGCTCGATCTGATCAATCAAAATCCAGACGAAGCAACCACGGCCTTACTGGCTCTGCGCTATCCCGAGCTGCGCGAACAAACCGATTCTGTCACCGAAGTCCTTGACAATGTGATCCAACGCAAGAACCTGCCTTCTCTTTCCACGCGCTATGTAGCCGAGAGTGACAATTTCAAAGCTGCGGAATACGCTTTTTCACAAAAAAAATACAACATCGCTTCCGATTTTATTCGCAAAGCGCTCAAAGAAAAACCAAATGACATTGAGATCATCCGCCTGGCTGCCAGAATTGACCAAAGGCTGGCAAATTTGGATGAGGCCATTAATTCATCGGCATTGCTGGCAATGTTTGAACCCGACAACAAAGCCAATAACCGCGAACTTGCCAGGCTCTATCAACAAACCCAGCAACATGATAAAGCGCTCGAGGTTTACGAGAACCAAATCTTTGAACAGGCCAGGGTTGAGCGGGAAGACTTCTTGAACTATTCCGAAATCGCCATCAAAGCCGGTAAAGCAGAACTGGCTATCCCGATCGCGGAGAACTATCTGGCTAAAGACCAGTTGGATGGAGAAGCGCTGGTATTGCTTTGCCGCGCGCTGATCGCCTCCGGTCGTAAATCCGAAGCGATGGAATTGCTTGAACGCGCCTCAGCCGTCGCTCCCGAAAAACCCACCAGTTGGCTGGCGCTTGCCCGCATCTGGATCGAGTTGGGTGACCGTGAACAAGCCTTGCTCGCCCTTAGAAAAGCCAAAGCGGCCTTGCCCAATGAGCCGAAGATCCTTACCAGTCTCGGAAAACTATATTTTGACAATGGCGAAACCACCGACGCGATCGCTGCTTTGCGACAGGCCAATCAGCTTGATCCACAGGATGTCACAACGGCTCGCTTGCTGGCTGAGGCCTGGCTGAAACAAGGCTATATAACCGAAGCCTGGGAAGTTTTGGCCGTATTTGAGGACGACTACGCCAGTGATCCTGAGTTGGCGCTCAGCCTCGGAAAAGTCGCTTTTGCCAATCAGGATTTGAGCACCGCTCAAAAAATGCTCCGCTTCGCCTGGCATTCCCTCAAGCGCGAAGACGCCCTGACATCTTATGCCAACACGCTTTTGCAAATAAACGAAAAGCATCCTGGCAGCAATCAGGAAGAAATGGCCCAATTGCTGGAAGCCATTCAGACGCAGGATCTGCGTACAGATGACGAATTACAACAAGCCATCCTGCTGGCTGATCTGAAGGCAGCGAACGGTCATGACGAAGAAGCTTACAGCAGCTATCTGAAATTGCTTGATGAACCCCGGGCAAAAATGCCTGTCTTCCATCACCATCTGCATTCCCATATCGGAAAAACCGCTGGTAAGCTCGGTCTGACCGATATTGCCCTGGCCTCACTGCAGGAAGCCATGCTGGTCAACCCAGACAATATCGAAACACGCCACATTCTGGCAAAGACCTATCTTGACGCCAATCTCAACGATGAAGCCTTCAATACCGCCCGCTCTGCATTGCAGATCGCGCCAAGCGATGTCGATAACATCCTGTGGTTCAGCGCTTTTATGAACCAACAGGACAATCATAAGGAAACCATCCAGGTCTTGAAAGACGCCATCCATCTGCGGCCCGATAACGAAAGTCTCTATCTTACGCTTGCCCGCACCTATGCTGGGCTTAATGATGTCGAAGAGACGAAAACAACACTCAACAAGATGCTCACGCTTGAGTCGATCACAACAAAAGATTACATTGACGTTGCCAATCTCTACCTGACCCTTGATCAAACCGACGAAGCCTCCTCCGTTATTTTGAAAGCCATTTCCAACAATCCCGATCCTGATTTTGAAGAGACCAAAGACCTGGTCTATTCGGTCCTGCGCCTCGATAATGCTGAGGCAGCGCATCAATTGGTGCTAAATCTTAGGGATAGCATTGGAAGCCATCCTTGTTATCCGATCCTTTTGAGTGATGTCCAGGTCGCCAACAATGAATTCATCACGGCCCTGGAAAACCTGAATGAATTCTCGCAAAAGGTGGAGTTTGCCTCAGACGAAGATTGTTTTAGCAGTCAGAGCTTCGAAAAGGGAAATCAGGACTTTGCTCCATACAATAAAGCAGGCTTTTATTACCGCCTCGCGCAGGTGGAACGTGTAACAGGCGATCTGCTTGCCGCTCAAAAACATGCCGATCAGGCCCAAAAGGAAGACCCAGGCTGTCGCAGAACGATCCTTCTGCAGGCTGGGCTTGCCCTGAGCCTGCAAAACGATCAAAAGCTTGAACTCGCGCTCGATTACCTCAATCCCGAGTCCGATTCCAGCGAAAGCAGCCAGGGTATCTTTCAGATCCTGGCGCTTGAATCGGCCATCAATCAGGACTATCAAAAGCTTGGCATGCTTTGGGACTATTTCATTTCCAAACAAGCGCCATCGCTCTTCAAGCAAGCCACAGCCGCGCTGATGCATTGGCAGCAAAGTGATAAAGAAAGCTGTCAACAGGCTTTGAACAGCATTCGCAGGCAACTTTCCGAAAGCGACCGCCGCGCCAGCACGGTCAGCAAGCTCTTTGAACAAGTTTGGGCAAACCTGATGACCTTCCTGGCTGCCTGGCAAGCTCAGGATTGGCGCCTGGCCAATGAATCGATCCGACAAGCGCTTCAGACAGTACGACTCAACCCTGTTGCCAATCGCCTGTTGGCTGCCTATCTGAGCGATAACTACCGCCAGCGTAATAACGCCATGCTTTTGCATATCACGCGGCATGCGCCCGAGTTGTACACAGCGGATGATCCACTCGGAATCCTTGAGGATCAAATCGCGCTCGCGGGCCGATACCTGCCGCCGTCCAGCCTCCTGCCCGTGCTCAAAGTAGGTCAAGCCATCTTTGGCGGTCATTGGAATGATGATCAGGCACTGGAAGAATCTGTTTTGAACCCCATCCAGGCAGCTGGCGTTCTGTCCGTCCTGGTCAACCGAGAACAAATTAATAAGATCATGACCGCCTTTGGCGATCAGCCTGAGGTTCTGGAACAAAAAGCTATTCTAAATCTGCATAATGAGTCTAATGACAGCGCCGAAATTGCCGGGCAATTGCTGGAAAAAGATGCAGGCAATCCGGTTTTACACGCCATTAAAGCCTTCGCCTTGCGCAATGATCCTGAAAAGGCGATCGAAGCCATCGAAGATGCCCTCGCCATCTGGCCTGATGAGCCAGAATGGCATGTCTTCGCTTCAAACATGTACCAGGACGCCAAAGAATATCCCTTAGCCGCATCGCACCTTGAAGACGCATTGCAGATGGCGCCAAAGTCAGCCTACTACTGGCAGTTGCTCGGTGACGTAAAATTATTGGAAAAAGATTATCACGCTGCCAAAGACTACTTTGGAAAAGCTTCCGATCTTTTCCCAAACAATCCCGACGCCCTGAATTCGCTGGCTAAGATCAATCAGCAGCTCGGAGAACATCAGATCGCGATCCAATGCTGGCAAAAGGCTCACCAACTCGACCACGAAAACCCCGTTTATCAAACTTCGATCGCGCAGTCGCATTTGGCCCGCAAGGAATTTGAGCAGACCATTCAGCTGGCCGAAGGAGTTCTGCAGGAACACCGCGACAATGAGCAAGCCTTCCTCCTGATCGCCAGCGCGCAAATGCAATCTGGCAAAATATCAGAAGCTCTACACACAATTCAGGAAGCAAAGAAGTTGACCAGCGACCCGATCCCCTTTGATCTTCTTGAGATCGCGATCATTTCGCAAACAAAACCAACCAAAGCTCTCCAGGCAGCACAGCAACTGGCAGACACAAACCCTGATAATCCGCTCGTGCTCAACAGACTTGCCAACATCCAAATTGAAGCAGGCCTACTCGACAAAGCACGGTCGAATCTTGAAAACAGCCTTTCGATTGATGACAGCGATCCTGACACACTGATCTATCTGGGAATGATCGCCAGACAAAAAGGACAGCTGGATCAGGCAATTGCCTGTCTCAGCCAGGCCATTAAAAATGATCCCAGCAAGATCGAAGCATATCTTGAGATGGGACAAACCTATCAGGACCGCCGTGAAGTGAACAACGCGATCGAGATATATCATAAAGCAATTGATATGGTCGAAAAAGACCCCCGACCCTACATCCAGGCATCCGCGGCTTACAAGGAAAGCCGGGATTATCGCAATGCCGAATTCATGCTGCGCCAGGCAGCCCAACTTTCCCCATCAGACCAAAGCATACGCCGTCAGCTCGCTGCCATCGTAGCTTTAAACCTGGTAAACAACCTCCAGGAGGCACCGAAACGTAAATGAGACCCTATTCAAAGAAAAATGATGAAATTTTAGTCGTCCGCAGAGCCAAATTTCTGACCCTGCTGCAAACCGCCCTGACCAGCCGTGAGTATCAGTTCGCCCGCCAGGCAGCCCTGATCTGGTTGGCCAGCTACCCGGGCGACCTTTTGATCAATTTTATCTACGCGCAAGTTCTGGCAGAGCTGGGCGATACTGAGATGGCAGTGACCAACCTTGAAAAGGTCCTTGGCTACGACCCTGAGTTTGTTGAAGCCAGTAATCTGCTGGACCACCTCCTCGATCACAGCGACAGTGACGTTGCCGCGTGCAAAGCTTATCTATCGAGAGGAAGTTCATCCGCGGCAATACAAGCCAACTGGCTGCCCGCGCTAATCACAGCCCGCAATGCTTATGAAACTGGTGATCTCACTACGGCGGAAAAAGCAGTCATGGAATCGCTCGCGCACAACCCGGAAGTTGCCTTGCCAGCCATCTTCCATATGCGCGTTATCAACGAAAATCGCAACTACACTCTCCTGAAGACTTTGAGCGACATTTATTCTTCTCGTTGGCCTAACTGTGTCCAGATCAAGATCTTGTCCGCGATCGCCGACCTGCAGCAAGGTAATGACGCTTATGGTGTCGAAAAACTGCACTGGAGCGCGGCTCATGACTCCAGTGGGCAGGTTGTAAACAGGCTGCTGGGACCAAACCACAGTTTTAAACCTTTATGGCCCGAGGACCTCAAGGTTTTCATGGACTTACCCGTTCCCTCCACCATTGCCGCCGAATTGGGCCTCAACGTCTTATCGCAGACCGAATTTCTCAGCACCAAAGCGCCTGAGATCGGCGCGTCGAAAAAAGAGATCGATCAGATCCTGGATGACGAGCCCACCCTCGCGAACGAGATCAATTCCTTCATGTTTGAAGATGATGTTGAAGTCAACCCACAGATCCCGGTTGACTATTCAGAAGTCCCAACAGGTTCCTTCTTCTTACAGGACATTTCCACCCCACCTCCCGCGCAGGAAATTGGCATGGAACATCGCGAGGAACCGCCAACGGTAGATAAAAGCCGTTATCAGCCCCAGGACGCGCAAACCATCGCAACGCTAAAAGCGATCGAGGAGATCCAAAGCGATTTCGCGACCATCGCCAATAAGATCAACAAGGCTGAACTGATCCATACCGACGGTCGTTTCCCATGTTATGTCATCTTCACTTCACGTAAAAATTTAACTCAAAAATATGGTGAGAACACCGCCAGCGTTGTCATCGACGCCATGCGCGACCTTGCACTCAAGCTCGTCAGCCTGCCAGGCTGGAACGGCTGTGTCTTCGTCCCGGATGACGCGCAAAGCACCCAGGAATTTGGCCTTACACCGATCACCACAGCTGACGCCTGGAAACTGAAGCTCTCCCTCGTCGATCTAGATAAAGTCCTGGCTTCCAGAGGAGAAATGATCGGCGCCTTGCTCATCGTTGGCGGCGACGATATTGTTCCCTTTCATCTTTTGCCGAACCCAACCGATGACAGCGATCTGAACGTTCCCTCAGACAACCCATACGCCACAATCGATGAAAACTACTTTATTCAACAGTGGCCTGTCGGCCGTTTACCAGATGAAAAAGGAAGCGACGCGGGCTATCTGCTGGAACAATTGCGTTTCCTGAATAACGAATACGAGGTAAAGGTCAAAACCAGGAAATCACTGGAAAGCAGCCTCTTTGCCCGATTGATGGAAAGGCTCAACCAGCAGCTTGCGCTTTTCCAATCGCGTTTCCAAAAAGCGAGTAATCTGGCTTGTTCCGCTGAGGTTTGGAAAACCCCTTCATCCATGGTCTTCTCTGTGATAGATGATCCCAATCGCTTAAAGACCTCACCTCCGACAACGAATAAAAACCTTTTGTCCGGCCAGATCAGCAATCCGAAATTCGCCTATTTCAACCTGCATGGGCTAAAAGATTCAGCGGAATGGTACGGTCAAAAAGACCTCACCAAACGCGAACCCGGCCCTGAATACCCGGTCGCGATGCTGCCAGAAAACTTTAATTCAACCAGTTCTTCTCCAACCCTGGTTTTTAGTGAGGCTTGTTATGGCGCGAACGTCCTTGACAAACTGGTGAGCGAGTCCATCGCGCTCAATTTCCTTGCCAGCGGCACGCGATCTTTTGTTGGCTCGACCTGCATCGCCTACGGATCCGTTGGCAAACCATTGATCGCTGCCGATCTGCTCGCCTGGCATTTTTGGAAATTAATTGTAGACGATCAGTCAGCTGGTTATGCCCTCATGCAGGCTAAACTGGCATTGGCTAAGAAAATGACCGGCGATCAAGGTTACCTCGATGGCGAAGACCAGAAGACGATCCTATCCTTTGTCCTTTATGGCGACCCCCTGGCGACGGCGAAGAACATCAAGGAAGTCACCAAACCCGCTATCCGCCCGACCATCAGCCCGGAGCTCAAGACCATCAGCGATTCACCGGAAGAACTGGTCGTTGCCGCAGATGAAATGCCCACTGAGATCCTTGGAAAGATCAAGTCGGTTATCAAGAATTACCTGCCTGGACTGGACGACGCGACCGTCGCGATCAATCCGCAACTGAGCAATTTCACGCTTGACCCGGACAAGATCGAAGAGCACCGCAAGCAATTTGACCTGCTCAAAGCCAGTCAGCGTTACGTTGTGACCCTGAAGAAACAATATGAATATAAATCGATGAGCCACAAACACTTCGCCCGCATGACCTTTGACCAAAATGGCGAGATGATAAAGCTCAGCACGTCAAGATAATGCTCATAAGAGTTGGGATTGAAATTGCCCATTATCTGAGGCAATTTCAATCCTGCTTTTATAGAACAAGATCGTAAAAAATAATCATCAAATTCCATGCCATTTCCAATCCAAAGTTTGTTCCAGAATTTGACCAATTCGCATTATTCTCTGGTCATAAACTCATAGCTATGTTAGATTTATTACAAAATATATATTAACGGAGGAATGTAATGATTATTGGTGTGCCTAAGGAAATTATGCCAGGAGAGAGACGAGTTTCTGCGACACCCGAAACGGTGAAAGCCATGCGTGATATGGGACTGGAAGTTCTGGTACAGAAAGACGCAGGCGAAGGCGCTTATTTCCACGATCCCGAATACATCGCCGCCGGCGCGGAGATCGTTGAAAATCCCGCTGAGATATTTGAACGAGCCGACATGATCCTGAAGGTCAAGGAACCCCAGTTCAATCACGATCTCAACAAACACGAAGCTGATATGATGCATGAAGGTCAGTATCTGATCACCTTCATCCACCCTGCCGCCCCAGCCAACCATGCAATGGTCAAAAATCTTGCCGCCCGTGGTGTTACCAGCCTCACCCTGGACAGCATCCCCAGAATATCCCGCGCTCAGGCCATGGACGCCCTCACCTCCATGAGTACCTGTGCCGGATACAAAGGCTCGCTGATGGCAGCCAACCACCTGCCTGTCTTCATGCCAATGATGGCGACAGCCGTTGGCATGATCAAACCCATCCAGGCACTGGTTGTCGGTGCCGGTGTTGGTGGACTTCAGGCGATCGCCACCATCAAACGTCTTGGTGCTGTCGTTCACGCTGCCGATATTCGCCCAGACGCAGCCGAACAAGCCATGTCCCTGGGAGCCAAGGTCCTCGATCTCGGCATCGCACCTGAAGACGCTATTGGCGATGGCGGCTACGCCTTAGCCCTTTCTCCTGAAAACCTTGCCAAAGAACGTGCTGTTTTGGCTGAAGCAATCAAAGACAAAGACATTGTCTTCCTTTCAGCCCTGGTTCCCGGCAAGGAAGCGCCAGTCCTGATCACCGAGGAAATGGTCAAAACTATGAAACCCGGTTCTGTCATCGTCGATATCTCCATCGACCAGGGCGGCAACTGCGAGATCACTCCTCCCGGACAGACAGAAGAGAAACACGGTGTCACGATCATCGGCATCAAGAACATCCCCGGCATGCTGCCAACCAGCTCGACCTGGATGTTCTCTAAAAATGTGCTCAATCTGGTCAAATACCTTATTGATGATGGCGAGGTCAAACTAAATCTTGATGACGACATCATAAAGGCAGCGCTCACCACTCATGCTGGCAAAGTTGTCCACCAGGGCACGCTCGAAGCATTTGCGCTTCATCAATAGTTTTATGACTCAATCCAACAAGTGGAGGCCCCAAAGCCTCCACTTGCTTAAATCATTTAAGGAGGTCAGGTGGATCTAACCCAATTAATTCTCGTTGTTGTCTTTATTGCGGCAGCCTTTGTTGGCTACAAAATCATTAACCGTGTCCCAAGCATGTTGCACACTCCTTTGATGTCTGGCATGAATGCCTTCTCCGGAGTTACCGTTTTAGGTTGTTTGCTTGTGACCGCGCTGGCGGTCGGATTTGCAAGTAAAGTGCTGGGATTCATCGCCATCGTCCTTGCGATGGTAAATGTGGTTGGTGGTTTCGGCGTCACGCACCGCATGCTATCCATGTTCCACAGTGATAAGGATCGATAGCCATGACGCCTTTGAATATTCTCACAAATTTACAACAGCAAATTACGGATCAGACCAAATTGATCTACACCATCCTGGCGGTTATTTTAACCCTGGCAGTCTTGATTGGCATCTCGTTAATGAGTAAAGTCAGAAAAGCTGTAACAGGCAATCTGATCGGCTCCGTTACCATGTTCCTGGCGATCATCCTGACGCTTTGGTACTACAAAATTTTCACCGCCATCGAGCTGTGGATCGCCATGCTAATTGGTGCCGCCATTGGCGCGCTTGTCGCCAAAAACGTAAAAATGATCCAGATGCCCCAGCTGGTTGGCCTGCTAAACGGTTTTGGTGGTGCTGCATCGATGATCGCTGGAATCCTTACTGTGTTAAACGGCAATGATACTGATGCTTTTTCTCTGATCACAGCTGGATTGGCGATCGTGGTCGGCGGTCTGACGCTTTCCGGCAGCATTGTCGCGGCCGGAAAACTGCATAAAGTTTTCCCACAACGCCCGATCGTATTGCCATCCCACCAGCTTTGGACCATCCTCACCCTGGTTCTATCACTGCTTACAGTACCTCTTTTTGCCGTCCCTGCCTTCCAGGGATCTGGCACTCAGATATTTTTGATCATTCTTGCGAGTTTATTTAGCCTGGCTTTTGGAGCGATCTTCGCGATCCGGGTTGGTGGGGCTGATATGCCCATCACGATCTCCTTGCTCAATTCCCTCTCTGGTGTCGCTGGATCGATTGCTGGCCTGGCAATTCAGGATATTCTCCTCGTCGCAGTTGGCGGCGTTGTCGGTGCTTCTGGCCTGCTCCTGACCCAGATCATGTGTAGGTCGATGAACCGCCACTTGTTCGATATCCTGCTTGGCAAAACATCAGTAGCCACGGCTGCGAAGAAAGCACCAACAGCCACCGCACCCCAGACAAAACCTGCCAAAACCATATCTGCAAAAGAAAGCCCGGCTGACTGGTTGAAAAAAGCAGAAAAGGTCATCATTGTGCCTGGCTACGGCATGGCACTTTCACAGGCTCAAACGCTCGTAAAACAAAGCGCTGATCTCCTGGAATCCATGGGAAAAACCGTCGATTTCGCCATCCATCCGGTCGCTGGTCGCATGCCCGGGCATATGAACGTTCTGTTGGCAGAAGCTGACGTCCCATATGACAAACTGCGTGAGATGGACGATGTCAACCCCGAATTTGCTCAAACGGATGTCGTTCTTGTTATCGGCGCGAACGATGTTGTCAACCCAGCTGCCAAATCTGCCGAAGGCACGCCCATCTACGGCATGCCTATATTGGATGTCGATGCTGCAAAACACATTATCTTCCTCAACTTCGATGACAAACCCGGTTATGCCGGTGTCGATAATCCACTGTATAAAACCGATCCAAACAAATCTGTTTTGTTGGCAGGAGATGCTAAAACCACTCTAAGCCAGCTCCTGGAAGAACTACAAAAAAATGAAGAAGAACCAAAACCTACCCAAACCACAGACCAGAATACACCCGCAGAATGGCTTAAGTCAGCCAAAAAAGTGATCATTGTTCCAGGTTACGGCATGGCACTCTCCCAGGCTCAAAGCCTGGTCAAACAAGCAGCTGATCTGTTTGAATCCATGGGTAAAAGCGTCGATTTCGCCATCCATCCGGTCGCTGGCCGGATGCCCGGGCATATGAACGTCTTACTGGCAGAAGCTGATGTTCCCTATGACAAACTGCGTGAGATGGACGATGTAAATCCGGAATTTGTCCAAACCGATGTCGTTTTGGTTGTTGGCGCGAACGATGTAGTCAACCCGGCTGCCAAATCAGCTGAAGGCACGCCGATCTACGGCATGCCGATTTTAGATGTTGATAACGCCAGACACGTGATCTTCCTTAACTTTGATGACAAACCCGGTTATGCTGGCGTGGACAACCCACTGTACAATGCCGATCCCAACAAGTCCGTTCTTTTGGCTGGGGATGCCAAAGAAACGCTTACCAGATTGTTGGCTGACTTTCAAAAAAGTGGAGAGGAACCTACCAGCGCTGAGAGCCAAATTGATCCAGCCAAATGGTTGAAAGAAGCGCACAAAGTAATCATCGTGCCCGGATATGGCATGGCGCTTTCTCAGGCTCAAAGCCTGGTCAAACAAACCGCTGACCGATTGGAATCACTGGGCAAGATCGTTGATTTCGCCATCCATCCGGTCGCAGGCCGTATGCCGGGGCATATGAACGTTTTACTGGCAGAAGCTGATGTTCCCTATGACAAACTGCGTGAAATGGACGATGTCAACCCCGAATTTGCCCAAACCGATGTCGTTTTGGTGGTTGGCGCGAACGATGTCGTCAACCCTGCTGCCAAGTTTGCAGAAGGCACTCCCATTTACGGCATGCCGATTTTGGATGTTGATAACGCCAGTCACGTCATTTTCCTCAATTTTGATGACAAACCTGGTTATGCTGGCGTGGATAATCCCTTATACACCGCAGATCCTCAGAAAGCAGTCCTGATGGCAGGCGATGCAAAAGAAAGCCTGGCAAAGTTGCTCGCGCAGCTCTAAGCCTTCAATTCTCATAAGCAAAATAGCGGAAATTCATTTCCGCTATTTTGCTTATTAAATCTTTGGTCTCTCTCCATCCAAAAAGATAAAAAGAATTCTTTTGTTATTATTTTGTCATATTCGGCAATTTCCTCAATCTATGAGTATACAAATTCCTGAATTACGCCATATTTTTTTGCAATTACCACCCATTACATATGTTTAACTTCACACCGATAATCAAACTTAATGTATACTTTTATCCGAGAATAAGGACGATTTTCATTAGCGATCTCGATCAAAAAAATGGATGACCTTTGTTCTCAAAATTTGTAATGTTTACATAAAATTTCATAACCAGACAGGAGCAATTATGTACGGATACAGCGGAAAAATCTTACATATTGATTTAAAGACAAAGAAAAGCTGGATTGAGACGAAACCAGAAGAGTGGTACAAGCTCTGGATCGGTGGTGTCTCCATGGCTTCCCGTTTGTTATGGGAAAGTATCGTTCCGGGTTGTGACCCCTACGACGACGGCAATCCGATTTGCATCGCCAACGGTATCTTCACAGGTACACCAGTCCCCGTAGGCGGGAAATTCGGTCTTGCCTCGAAATCACCTCAAACGGGCTACGTTGGAGACAGCCTTTCCGGCAGTTGGTTCTCCATCGCGCTTAAACGTGCTGGTTGGGATGGTGTGGTACTTCATAATAAATGCGACCAGTGGACTCAGGTTTTTATTGACGATGACCGCGTACAATTCAATGATGCCAGCTACCTGATGGGAAAAGGTACTTTCGATACCGAAGAAGCAATTCGAGACAAACTTGGCGATGACCAGATCCGTTCCTGCACCATTGGTCCTTGCGGCGAAAACATGGTGCGTTATGCCAACGTGACCAATGACGGTCGTCAGGCTGGCAGAACGGGTCATGGCTCGGTTTGGGGCAGCAAAAAGCTAAAAGCTCTTTCCGTTCGCGGCACCAAGGGAGTCAAAGTTTACGACCCCAAGACCCTTAATAAACTCTCTTATGATATTTCCAAATCTGCCCAGGGAAAAGACACTGAAAAGTATCGTGTTTACGGAACCTCAACTGGTCTGATGAACACCAATTCAATGGGAATTTTACCTACACGCAACTTCCAGGAAGGCGTTTTTGAATACGCCGAACTGGTCAGCGGTGAATATCTCGACAAACACCACAAGGTCAAAGTTATCGCCTGCGCCCAATGCCCCATTGCTTGTGAACAAATGTCCATAGTCAAAACAGGTCCGTTCGCTGGCGCGATGACCGGTATTGAATATGAAAGCCTTTTTGCCAACAGCTCCAACCTCGGCATCTCAGACATGCGGGCTGCCATCAAGCTGGTCACAATCTCTGACCAGGACGGCATGGATAGCATCAGCATGGGTGTCTCCATCGGTTACGCCATGGAATGTTACGAGCGTGGAGTTCTAACCGATTCCGACTTTGCCTGTCCCTCGCATCCTGAAGGCTTCTCCCTGCGCTTTGGCGAGGGTGATTCCGCTGTTAAACTGGCCGAAATGATCCGCGACCGTGAAGGCATCGGTGCTTTATTGTCAGAAGGCGTCAAGATCGCCAGCGAGACGATCGATAAAGAAAAAGGTACCGAAAGTTACAAGTGGGCAATGCACGTTAAAGGTCTCGAACCGGCCGGCTACGATGCCCGCAGCCTGAAGACCTTCGCAGCCGGACTGGCGGTTGGCACCCGCGGCGGCTGCCATAACCGTTCCGCTGCTTACGATCCCGACATGAAAGGCGACACCAACCGTTTCACCGTCGATGAAACCCGTGGTAAAGTTGCCGCTGACACCGAGGAATACGCCGCGGTCTATGACACACTTCCCTTGTGTAAATTCATCCGACGCAGCTTCACCGGCAAAGCCGACCGTGCTGGCGCCTGGCCCGCGATCGCCAGTCTGATCAACGCTACAACTGGTTGGGATTTTGATTATGACGCGGTAGATCTGATCGGCATCCGCGCGCATACCATCAAAAAAGCTTTCAACATCCGTGAAGGCTGGACTCAGGAAGATGATCATCTGCCCTGGCGCTGGAAGCACGATCCATTTACCCACGGTCCCAGCGCAGGTGTTGTTGTGACGGACGAAGAGCTTGAATATATGAAAAAACTCTATTACGAAGCCAAGGGTTGGACAGAAGAGGGTTTGATCCCCAAAGAATTGCTGATCAAACTCGGATTGCCCGACGTCGCCGAGGAAATCGGAGTTTAAGGAGACCAACATGCCAATTACCAGTACCTCAAAATTCGCTTACATTGAATGTGACACCAACCTCTGCGTAGGTTGCCAACTTTGTGAATATATGTGTTCTTTCACCAAAACGGGTGAATACAACAGCTATCGCAGCCGCATCCGCACGGTTCGCGTTGATGAAGTGCTCATCACCGCCATCGCCTGCCGTACCTGCGAAAACGCGCCTTGCGTGATCGTTTGTCCGCGCGACGCTTTGACCCAGGACCCCCTCACTGGGCTTATTGATGTGAGCCCCACCAAATGTGACGGCTGCGCATGGTGTATTGAAGCCTGCGATTTCGGTGCGATTTCGATCAACCCCGCCACAACACTGGCTGAAATTTGCGACCAGTGCAAGGACGAACCTGACGGTCCCCAATGCGTAAAATGGTGCCCCAAAGAAGCCCTTAAGCTCACCACAGCTGACCAACGCGCTCAACGAACCCGCAAGAAACTGATTGCTGAATCGTTGGATATACCTACAAAAGCTACGGACCCCAAATGAGCGAAAAAGAAACTGAAATCCATTATGTAGGAGCCATGCCCGAAGACGAACCCCGCATTGGCGTCTACATTTGCCATTGCGGCAGCAATATTGCCGGCGTCATCCCCCCAGCGGAAGTGGTGGATTTCGCTGGCAAGCTGCCTGGCGTCGTCCGCGCCACTGAGACCTTGTATGCCTGCGCAGACAGCGGACAGCGTCTGATCAAGGAAGACATTAAGAAATACGGTCTCAATCGTGTCGTCGTTTCCGCTTGTTCCGTGCGCATGCACGAGCCAACTTTCCGTGCCTGTGTTGCCGAAGCTGGGTTAAACCCCTTCCTCATGGAAATGGCTAACATCCGCGAACAATGCACATGGGCTCACGGTCACAACAGCGAAGGTGCGCTTGAAAAAGCGAAAGACCTGACAGCAGCCGCAATTGCCAAGGCTGCCCTGCTTACGCCGTTGGAAATGATCAGCGTCCCGGTCACGAAAAAAGCGATGGTCATTGGTGGCGGGGTTGCTGGCATCAATGCTGCCCTCGACCTGGCAGAACAGAAAATTCCAGTGGTGCTGGTTGAAAAAGAACCTACGATTGGAGGGGTCATGGCGCAANNGACCTTTCCAACGATGGACTGCTCGATATGAATTCTCGCGCCAAAGATGGTTGACGCGGCGCGTCAGCCCCTGATCGAGATAAAAGCATTTACGGATGTCGAAAAAGTCGAAGGCTTTGTCGGCAACTTCAAGGTCACGCTTCGGGAAAAAGCCAAATATGTCCGCGCGGATCGCTGTAACGGCTGCAACGCCTGTTCGCTGGCATGCCCTGTCGAAGTGCCCAACTATTTTGAAATGAACCTCAGCTCACGCAAGGCTGCCTATGTGCCGATGAGCCAGAGTGTTCCCCTCATCTATACCATCGATATGGATGCCTGCATCCACTGCTACAAATGTGTTGAAGCCTGCGGTTCTCTCCAGGCGATCGACTTTGGCATGCAAGACAAGGTAACGGAAGAAGATATCGGCGCGATCGTCGTCGCGACTGGTTTCAGCCATTTCGACCCAACTCCCATGATGGAATATGGTTACGGCCATTTTCCCAACGTCATCACCGCCATGGAAATGGAACGTCTCAACAACTCCGCCGGCCCAACCCGCGGTTCTCTGATTCGCCCCAGCGATAACGTCAAGCCTAAACGCCTGGCGATCATCAACTGTGTTGGTTCCAGAGACAAACGTTACATCCAGTCTTGTTCCAACTTCTGCTGCATGTACGCGATCAAGAACGCTCTCTTGCTCAAACAGGCCATACCAGATATCGATATCTCCATTTACTATATCGATATCCGCACCCCCTCCAAAGGCTACGAGGAATTTTACGACCGAGCCCGTGAAGCAGGCATAAAGTTCGTTCAGGGCAGACCAGCAGAAATTACCGAAGACCCTGAAACCCATCAGCTTTTCATTAAGTCAGAAGATATCACCCTGGGTCGTGTAGTGGAACACGAATATGATATGGTCATGCTCAACCAGGCTGCCATTCCTCAACCAGACCAAAATCACATGAGCTCCGTGCTGAACGTCGCCCAATCTCCAGGCGGCTGGTTCATGGAATACCACCCCAAACTGCGCCCAATGGACAGCCCCACAGATGGCATCTTCTTTGCTGGCGCTTGTCAGGGTCCCAAGGATATTCCTGCCAGTGTTGCCCAGGGTTCTGCTGCCGCGGCGCGCGCTTCCCGAATTCTGCACTCAGACACCTGGCAAATTGAACCAACCGTTGCCGTTGTCTGGCCCGACCGTTGTGTTAGCGGCAAAGGACAAGCCTGCGGCATCTGCGATCGTGCTTGTCCATACGGCGCGATCAATTACGAAAAAGGTTCCGCTGCCGAAGTCGTTACCGCCAAATGCCACGGCTGCGGCGCCTGTGTAGGCGAATGTCCGCATGACGCGGTCACTCAATTGCATTTCACTGACGCTCAGGTACTCTCACAAATCCGCACCCTGCTGGCAGTTGAGCCAGAAAAGAAGATCCTGGCTTTCCGCTGTCAATGGTGCTCTTATGGCGGCGCTGATCTGGCTGGAACAAGCCATTTTGAATACAGCGCCAACGAACGTGGTTTGCGCGTCATGTGCTCAGCGCGAATGGACGCCGACCTCATCTTCGAAGCCTTCCGTCTGGGAGCGGGTGCGATCCTTTATTCAGGCTGCCACCCGCAGGACTGCCACTACATTACGGGTCAGGTTGCTGGCGCAAAACGAGCTTCCAGACTTGAGAAAATGTTCGAGCGAATGGGCATGAGCCCGGGTCGCTTCCGCACCGAGTGGATCTCAGCTGCTGAAGGTGATAAATACGCCCGTGTCATCAACGAGATGCAGGCAACCCTTGATGAGATCCCCATGGAAGAACTCAAGTCAGAGATCGAGCGTCTGAAACCGGAAATGGAAAAGAAGCTGAGTAAGCTTAATCAGATTCCAGGCGTCGAAGAAGCCCTGATCCAGGTTGACTTCATCGTCAACGAAATGCTCGGAAAGGCGGTGAGCGCATGAGCCAGACAAACCCCGAAAGTCTCGCGGAACGCGTCAAAGCCATTCCTGGTGGCGAAATGCTGATGATGTGCTTCTCCTGCGGCACCTGCACCAGCAAGTGCATGATCCAGGAAAAGCTTGAACCCAATTACAACCCGCGTCGTTTGATCCGCGAAGCTGTTTTCAACTATAAGGAAGAAGCATTCGCGGATGAAACCACCTGGCTCTGTTCTGCCTGCGATCTTTGCTATCCCGCCTGCCCACAAAAGATCCACATTTCTGGCGTGATCACAGTAATAAAACAGCTTGCGGTTGCCGAAGGCAAACAAACGCCCTACCAAACCGCGAAGGTTGACGAAGCTACCTGCGTTGCCTGTGGACTGTGCGTAAGCGTCTGTCCATATGAAGCGATCAGCCTGGTGGAGAAAAAAGTGGCTTTCCGCGGTCTCATTCCAGTGGCTTCTGTTGATCCAGGCAAATGCATGGCTTGTGGGATGTGTTCCGCGGCTTGTCGCTCAACCTCGATCCGCCTTACTGAAGATTTTAACGATCAACAGCTGATCGAAGATCTCTGGACCTGGTTGGAAAGGAAAACGATCTGATGACTGCCAAAGCAAAAATAGCCTTATTTCAATGCCGCTGGTGTCTGTTCTCTCCTGCCGATCAGGAATGGGTCGATACCCAGCTTCCAGAGAATATCCACCTCACAAAAACGCCCTGTACAGGCAAGATCAACCCACTCTATTTGCTGAATGCCATTCAGGGCGGCGCGGATGGCATCATGATCAGCGGTTGTTTGCCGGAACAATGCCATTTTAAAACGGGAAACCTTGCCGCCCGACGACAATTGGAAGAATTCAACGATTTTCTCCACTATATCGGCTATGAAAAAGAGCGTGTCCATTTTCTGTGGCTCGATCTGCAGGATCGCGGCATCATCCAGAAAGAACTGGCTGCTTTTGAAGCCGAACTCGAGGCGATGGGCAGTACCCAACATCTCGCCACCCGCGTAATGAGAGCAGAAGGAGGTGAAAATGCCTGATATCAACGCGCTCAAGCTTGAAGCAAAAAGGATCTTACGGGAAGGTATCGTCGATGTTGTCGTAGGGTTCAAACCAGGCGATTCCCCTCTTCATCCTCAACCAGCTTTTTTCAGAAATGAAGATGAAGTTGAGGAATTAATTCATAACGGGCTTTGTAAAAACAATCTGGCGAATTACCTCACCCGTCTCCCAAAACAAGAGAAAGTCGGGATTTTGGTACGGGGCTGCGAAAACCGTTCGGTCAACTCGTTGATCGTTGAATCGCAGAAGGAACGTGATGATCTCTACCTGATCGGCATTCCCTGCGAGGGCATCATTGATTGGCGGCGGATCGTTGAACAGGCCGGAGAGCACATCTCCATGGTCGAAGATAACGAGAGTGAGGTGACGGTTCACGCTCCTACTGGTGTAAACAGCTACAACCGCTTTGATCTGCTCCACGAGAGTTGTCAACGCTGCCTGCACCGTAATCCAGTTTCTGCCGATACCCTCATTGGTGATCCTGTCGCGAACGGGTCGCTTGAATTAGCGACCCAAAAAGTCAAAAATTTTGAAAGCCAGGATATCGAAGCCCGTTACGCCTTTTTCCAAAAGGAAGCGGAACGCTGCATCCGCTGCTATGCCTGCCGCGAAGCCTGCCCAAGCTGTTATTGCACGGAATGCTTTGTGGATCACAACACCCCACGTTGGACCGAAAGCGGAGCGACGCCAGCGGGAATGCAAGGCTGGCATATCGTCCGCGCTTTTCACCAAAGCGGGCGCTGCACCAGTTGCGGTGCCTGCGAACGCGCCTGCCCGATGGACATCAAAATGACCTATCTGACCGAGAAATTGAACCATGACATGCGCGAAAAATACAACTTTGAGTGCGGCATGGATGCTGAGACGAAACCGCCTTTCCAAACAGTGACACTTGATGATAAAAATCGCTTTTTCGTAGGAGGAGGTAAGTGATGAACCTGATCCTCCCCAAAATAGATCTGCCCGATCTGCTCCAATCCTGGCGGAAGAAATTTACTGTTTTTCTGCCTCAAAAATTGGAGCGTTTTTCGCACTTTATGCCTTTGGATGATGCAAACGCGGAGATTCTGGAACAACCGCACAATACCCGCATTCCACCAAAAGCGCTGTTTTTACCGATGACCGAAGCCCTGGTCAAATTCACCCGTTTTGGCACTTACGATGACGCTGAACTGGAAGTTAGCCCTCGCATCGTTTTTGGCATGCGGCCTTGTGATGCCCAGGCAGTTCAACTGCTCGACACAGTCTTTGAGCAGGAGCAATACACCGATCCCTTCTGGGTCAAACGACAGGAGAAAACGATCAGGATCGGTCTTGGCTGTCATGTCCCCTGCGCCAATGGCTTCTGCACCACGGTTGGCTACGGGCCCTTCAGCAAGGACGGCCTGGATATCCTCCTTACCGATCTTGGAGATAGCTTCCTGGTTGAAGTATTGAGTGAATCTGGCAAAACCCTTTTTGAGAACCTCCATGAAGCTTCTGAAGAACTGAAAAATCAGGCAAAAGAGATTCAGCATAAAGCCCATGACGCCATGCCAATAGCCTTTGAGACCGAAAATCTCAAGGAAAAAATCGAGCAGAACTTCAAAAGCGACTATTGGGATGAAGTTTCGCGATCTTGTCTTGGTTGTGGGGTTTGTACCTTCCTTTGTCCAACCTGCTTTTGTTTTGACATTGTCGATGAAGTCCAACGTCAGGAACGCGTCCGCAACTGGGATTCCTGTATGTTCCGCATATACTCGCTCGAAGCCTCTGGGCACAACCCACGCCCATCCCGCATTGAACGAACCCGTCAGCGCTTGAGCCACAAATACGCCTATTGGCTTGACCAGATCGGTCTGATCGGATGCACAGGCTGTGGGCGCTGCGTAAGCTACTGCCCGGTTGGGCTGGATATCCGTGCCATGCTTCGCCAGGCACAATCTCTGCCATTTGAGGTGAGTCATGCCGAATAACAGCCGAAGTCCCTACACCCCAATGCCCATGCGCGTTTTACGGGCTTATTATGAGTCAACCGACCGTTCGCTCAAAACGCTTGAACTTAGTTTCGAAAGTTCAGAAGATAGAAAAGCCTTTTTCGCGAAATTTAATCCTGGGCAGTTTTGCCTTTTATCGGTTGCCGGTAAGGGTGAATCGGCGCTTGGTGTCGCGAGTGCAGCCTGGGAAGGTGACTTTGTTCGCTTCACGGCCCAAAGAATGGGCACAGTCACCAATGCCCTCCACGCGCTTAAGGCAGGCGATCCGATCGGCATGCGCGGCCCACTCGGCAACGGCTTTCCGTTGGATGACTGGAAGAGCAAGAATCTCGTTATCATCGGTGGAGGTTGCGCTTTTTCAACACTCTATGCCCTGACAAAACACGTTCATCACCCGGATAACCGCGATGATTTTGGCAAGATCACCCTCGTTTACGGAACCCGAACCTCTGGTTTGTGTATGTACAAGCATGACATTGCTTCCTGGCACGAGAGGGAAGACATGGAGATCCATCAGGCCATCGATGTGCCTGAGGAAAACTGGCTGCACCACGTCGGCTATGTACCCGATGTAGTTAAAGAGGTGGCGCCCTCGCCTGAAAACGCGGTCGCGGTGGTTTGCGGCCCCCCCATCATGACAAAATTTACCCTGCCAGCCCTGCTTGAGCTCGGATTTGCCCCTGAAGCGATCTTTACCTCACTTGAAAAGCGCATGAAATGCGGTTTGGGCAAATGTGGTCGCTGTAATCTGGGCCATAAATACATCTGTAAAGACGGTCCTGTCTTTTCTTTGGCAGAACTGAACGCCCTTCCGGCTGACCTTTAGGAGAATATATGAGTCGCGGTACACCAAAAAAGTCAAGAACAGAACATTTGATGACCATCAACCGGGATATGGTCACCCGAAATTACCTGATGAAATGGGATCTGGATAAATGTGTGGGCTGCCAGATCGGCCCTCTTGTTTGCCCCAAAGAAGCCCTGACCCATATTCCGGCAGTGCTTGAAAATGGCCGCATCTTACAGAAGGCCTCCGTTGACGTTGACGAGAAAAAATGCGTCAATTGCGGCATTTGCGTGGAAGCCTGTCCCAAACACGCCATTGAGCTGACCATTAATGGCAAACCGGCCAATCCTGTCATTGAATACGGCGCGTTTCCTGAGTTTGACGCCAAGACCATTTTCCGCAAAGAAAAGTTTGATTTTGGCTTGAAGGATTTCGTGATTGAGAACTGCCCGACCCACGTGATCAGCTATGACGAGCAGCGCGACACCATGCGGGTTGATTTCGACCATTGCATCCACTGCCGGCAGTGCGAAGTAGCCAGTAAAGGCGCTTTCGAAGTCCGCCAGGCATGGGTGGGTTCAGTTGAACTATACCGCGAGAAATGTGTGGCGGATTGTTTTGCCTGTACCGATATTTGCCCAACACGCGCTTTGCACATCAATGATGATGGCGAACTCGTCCTCGCCGATTATTATTGCATAAAGTGCGGCGCCTGTATGCAGGTCTGCCCGATCAAGCCGGAATACGAAGAGGAAGTCTTTAGCTTTGAGTCCCACGGTATGACACATACCCGCACGAAGCAGAGATTGGTCAATAAGGAGGATCTGGCTGTCGTCGTCGAACGCTGGCGCATCTCGCACACACCCGTTTCAAGCGCGGCATGGCTTGAAGCCTTGCGCAAACTCTCTGACGACAATGCCAAATCGGTCGAAATTGACCGCAAACGTGCTTTGCGTCGGGTTGATTTGATCGAAGCGCTAAGAGGCTATCGAAAGGCGAAAGCTTTTCTCAAGAAGGATATTTAGCGCTAAAAGGAGATTTTCCAGATGAGTGTTAATAAAGATTTTTTACAAGTTTTGATGTTCATCCCGTTCCTAAAGCTGCTGGTAGCTGAAAACGACAGCGGAGAAATTGCTCGTATTGAGAAAATACTAAAAGAAAATGACATCATGTATCGCGTCAAGTCAATTTCATCGCGAGGCACGATCGGCCGCTTTCATGATTCTTCGGCATTCAAAAACTATAACGTCAGTTATAACCGTGTTGGCTATCATCTGGGCATAAATTTCTTGATCTATGTCCGGAAAAAGGATCTTGACCGCGCCAGGGCATTGATCAATTAAGAACCAGTCGATTCTCCATATTTCTAATGCAGGCAGTTCTCGCGTGCCATCTTGGATACGCGCGTTCAAACATTCCGCTTTTCCATAGTAGAATGAAATTCGCAATGAAACTACTTTTCTTGATCGTATGGAATGGGAAGTAATATGAAAAAAGCTTATCAGGATCTGCTTGAAAACAAGCACATTGGAACATTCTTTATTTTACTTTTTTTTATTCTGATCAGTTTCCATATCTTAACCGATTCAAACCCCGGCTTCAACCCTCCCGGCAGAGACGGCGGGTTTTTCCTTTACGTTGGCAAAGCGCTGCGTTCAGGTGCGACTTTATATAAAGACATCTGGGACTCAAAAGGACCGATCATCTTTTGGATCAATGCGCTTGGGGTTGGTTCTGATTATTCCCGTTGGGGGCTGTACCTGATCCAGGTGTTGTTTTCCTTTGCTGCTTTGGTATTGATTTATTTCTCGCTAAAAAAAGTTTATCGCCCCATGACAGCCCTTTTAAGCGCCATACTTGGCAGCTACCTGCTCAAGATCGTGATCGGGCCCGGCAACTCGACTGAAGAATTTTCTTTATTGTTTACCTGGATAGCCATTTTCGCCTTGGTATTGTTGATTGATAACCCAACTAAGAGCTTTTGGCCTTTTTTTCTGATGGGCGCCAGCCTGATCATCAACTTTCTTTTACGGGCGAACAACATCGGTACGGTTTCCATGGCACTGCTAAGCGGCATGATATTCATCTTCACCAAACGCGAAGAGGCAAGCCTGTGGAAGCCAATACTCTTCACCCTGGCAGGCGTACTCGCCATCGCCCTCCCCGTAAGCCTGTATTTGGTCATCAAAGGCACCTTCACTGCAATGATCGATGCCGCTTTTATCTACAATTATTTCTACTCGACCGTACGCGGTCAGGCCTTCAGCAACAGCCTGCAACCTGCCATCAAGATATTTGATTGGTGGTTTTACATTTTTGGCTTCATCTGGTTAGTGGCGATCATCTTTTTTGTATACGATCTCATCAAAAAGCGGTTTTCCCCCTTTCTCCTCTTAACTATTCTGGCCTTTCCGCTTGAGATCATCATGAGCTCCATTTCCGGTCGAGGCTTCAGACACTATTTCATCTGCTGGATTCCCGCATTGACCCTGCTTTCCGCTTTTGCTTTTTCCATCATCCAGCGGGAGGTCATCAGCAGCCATTTTTCAGAATTGGTCGAAAAGAAGAGATTTGCTTTGGCTGCATTGATCCTGTTGGTGATCACGATCATTCCCTATCATCAGTCCAGTTACGATGGTATTCGCTATATTCGTTCCAGCATACTTTACCCGGATTGGACGAATGACTATGTTGAACCAACCGCCCGGGTCATTGCCGGCTTGACAGATGAGCAGGATAAGGTATTGGTGTTTGGCGGGCAAGCTGGGATCAACATGATGGCAAAACGAGACTCCATTAATGCCGCCCTTTTTTACCCGGCCATTAATAATTCTGAAATAGGTCTGAAGATCCAAATTGCTTTTTTTGAAACGCTTGTTGCTGAGAAACCAAGTCTCATCATTGACGGACATGCTTTTTTAATCCAGCGTCTACCAGCAATTGACCCGGAAGACAGAGCGAACCAAAGATTTACAACCAGCTTCTCCGAAAATCTTGATGAAGTTCTTCAATGGATCAACGAAAATTATGTAAGATATGAGCAAGTTGACGATTACATCATTTATCGTTACGTTGGGGAAGAGAACAAGCCTTAGACTGTCAGCCTAAGATACCCTCGTCAGAAAGCGCACCGAAGGCATAGCGGGCGTTGAAGTCAAAAGACCAGCCGGTCTGGCGGGTATATTCAGGGTTGCGTTCATAACGTCCAAAGACCATCACCCGTGCTTTGGAGCGTAACCGACCAAAACGGCTCAAGGAGGGTGTCGAGGTGATCAGATTCCGGAACGTACCACTGTTGATATAGTACTTCTCTACTCCATCTTTAACCTTCAATAACTCGACTTCCGGCAAGTGGGTATGCCCGGAAACGACACATTTAATCGGAGAGTCATCTTTTCGCATGCATTCTTCCCTCAGGATCATGCTCAAATTATTTGGGATCTTTGTACGTCTGGATATCGGGTTCATAAGCGTTCTGATCGTCCAGAATGGCAGGCCTTTTCGCCACAAACGGGTTCGCAAAACAGAATTAAGGGTAAAAGCTTTTGCACCTTTGATATTTCCAAAAGAGATCAAATTTTTGCCCACGTGCTGGTTCAGGGCCAGGTTATCAAAAAGTTTCAGCATGACAGGCTCGATAAGTGTCCAGACCTCATTTTTGCTCAACCCAGGTGTGGAAAAAAGGAAATTGAGCAAAGCGTTGGAAGGCCTGACGTTGTCAAAGTCCATCAAGCGCTCGTACATGGTCATCAATTCCGGCTTCGACAGGATCGTGGCGTCACTGTAATGCTCGCGATAAAGTAAAGGCAGCTTTGAGGCGATTTCTGAAGTCACAATATCACCCAGAACCGGAGCGTCATAATAACTTTTTTCAATTTTGGTTGGTATCTCATCCCAGGTGCGCAGATCGGCACTGAAATTGGACTTGTCATATTCATGGCCATGCCGGATCAGCGCCAGCGGATCACCATTCTCATAATAAACATACTGGTTCTGAAAAAAGTCACCGGTTGGCTCAAGATTTAACAATTCCTGCACTCTTTTTCTGACATTCAGGCTCGAATTTGCCAGGCGGTCATGGTTGCCTGGCACGAAGTGGATATGAACGGGTAATTGGAAATAATCACCCAAACGCCCAAATACCGCCAGCGTGGCTGCAATCCTTTCATCTCTGGCAATGCTATCGATCACCTCCAGAAGGCGTTTTTCAGCCTCATTGCCATCGCGGATCTCATCATTATGCAGGTAGGGTTTGAGATGATCCTTATGCCAAAGAGCCGAACGGGTGATTTCAAAAATATCCCCGGCTAAAACCAAATCAATTTCTTTGATTGTGCTTTCCCGAATAAACTCTCTGATTTCCTTAAAATAGGTACTGTAAACCTCAGAAGGAAGATTATGGTTGTATTTATACCCATTAAGACTATTGCCGCTCGAATCAGCAAAATGAAGGTCAGACATGACAATTAACATAATTTCTTAAACCGGATTCTTTATATCACGAAAGAAAATAAATGTAGGTTTTGAACTTAAATTTTTGTTTAAGGAATCGTAAAGATATCCGCGCCTGCTTCTCTGCTACCAACCAACAATCGTTCCGGATCTATTGGCAGAAAGATCAAGGTTTGGTAATGCCAGGGCTCTTCCGTTTGATACCCAATCCAGGTGTCGCCGCAGTCGCTGCTGATGAAATACTCGCCTACCCCACCGGCAGCCAAACGGCAGGTCTCGCCAGATTGCGTTATGCTGAGAACATCCTGTTCGGTTTGCATTTTGAGTTCCCAGTCTTCAACACCTGGAACCCAGCGGTAAATTCCATTTTCAGCAGCCGCAAAAAGATGATCTTCAATAACATAAAAAGAATTAATACGAATTCTTCCAATCTTACTATCCTGAGCCTGCCAGGCAGAACCGTCAAAGGCCAAAAGCTGGCAATCATTGTCGATCGAACAGACGGAAGCGTAGAGCAGCTCGTTTTCTGGATTTTTCGCCAGATCAAGAACTTGTCCCTCAGTAATTCCAATCAATTCCCAATTTTTTTCTACGCGTAAATAAGCGCCGCTGCCGTGGCTCAGTAGATACAACCTACCATCGATCATCTTAATGCTGCGTGGGATCACCTGATTCACTTCCTGGCCATCAACGGAAACGAATTGTTCCTCAAAGCGGGGTTGAACCATTTCCATCGACAGCCCGACTTCATCGCCATAACGCCCAAGCCAGTTCTGATCGAGTTTGTTTTCAGAAGCAGGCAAGTCAATTTTCTCCCACTCGCTGCCGTCAAATTCGTAGAGTGCTTGTTCAGTAAGCGCGTACAGCGCATCGCTGTCGCTTGCCAGATCGAGCAGGGCTTTATCTTCCAGTGCTGGCGCAAATTCCTGCCAGTCCAAACCGTCCTGGTCGAGTGAATAGATTCCCATCCCAAAAACCGCCGCCAGTTGCCTGTCCTGTGCCGGATAATAAAGATAAGAACTGATCGGGTTGAGGCTCAAATTGCCCATCACGCCCACCCAACCCGAGCCGTAATTGGCTGATCGAAAAATACCGTTGCTTTCCGTGGCAGCATACCAGCGTTGTGTTGACCCATCGGTGACCAGAAAATCATAAATCCTTTGTCCCGCCAGGCCGCGCGGCACCCAACTTTGCGCGAAATCATCAGAAGTGTAAAGACCATTCCCATAAGTACAGGCAAAAACGCGCTTTTGGTTTCTGCCAAAGGGATCCAGGTAGGTTCTGAATACTTTGGCATCGCTCGGTATGCCTGAGCGCGCGTTGACCCAGCTCGAGCCGCCATTCCAGCTGCGATAGATCGCTTCGCCGTGCCAGGTTCCGGCATAGATCAGGCCCGGATAAGCCGGATCAAGCGCTAAGCTACGAGCTGAATAATCAGAATAAACGCCATTATTAATTGCAAAAAAGCTCGCGCCAGCGTTCGTGCTTTTGTAAAATCCATGCTCGTGGGCCGTTAGGTAAAGTTCGTTTGAATTGAGAGGATTGACATCGATATCGTAAAAGTAGTCCGGTGTGTCAAAGTGATCGCCTGTATAAATCAGGGTCCAATTGGCACCGGAGTTGATCGACCTGTAAACATATCCCATTAGGCTGCCTTCCCGACGCGTGGCGATGTATATCACGTTTGGGTTATTAACATCGATCTCGATGTCATAAACGATATCAATCCCCGACAGTCCCGTGTTGATCGGGAACCAACTCTCTGCCGCATTCATCGTTTTATAGATGCCGCCTTTATAAGTGCCAGCGTAAACAATGTTTGAATTAGTTGGGTGGCTTGCCAAAGACTGGATATTCAGTACTGCAAGACCCTTGCTTTTTCGATACCAGCTCCATCCTTTATCGTAACTTTTGTAAACACCGCTTTGAAAATGGCCGGCGTAGATGTTGTCATCCTGGTTTGGATCAACCACTAAAGAGGTAAACGTTCCACCGATTGGGCCAACCGGCGTCTCAACCACAGGGGTTGGGCTGGGCAGCGGCGTAGGCGTTTTGGTTGGGATTGGGGTTTTTGTTGGCGTTGGTGTGCTGCTTGGCGTGGGTTGTTTGTAGAGAAGCGGCAAGAAGTTGCGTTGACTAAAAACAGTGTCAATATCGTTGGCAGACGAGGGATTCGATAGAATCGTGAATAATGCTACCACAGCCAGCAGGCAAAAAATAAACAACCAATAAACTCTATCTTGTCGCATAAAAAACGTTCCCCACTTAATAGGTACATTTTCCATGCCAGGGCAATGATTTGTCAGCCAGGAATCGCGTTTTAATAAAAAAGCCCGCTCATTGCTGTTTAACCTCGAGCGAGCTTTTTTAATAATTGAACACTTCAGCTATGCCAGGATTTCCCGCATTGCCCTCAAAAAAGCCTCGACATCGTAATCATCGATATCACGATGCGTAACCAGGCGTATCTCGTCTTTTCCAGGAGCCATGAGCAGGAAACCGCGTTCTTTCATTCCCGCGATCAATTCATTTACACCCAGGCTGGCCTGGGACGTTAACCTGAAGAAAACCATGTTGGTATTGGGCGAGCCTTTGGTCAGTTCAAGGCCCGGGATTTCCACCAAGCCCTCTGCCAGCTGCCTGGCGCGGCGGTGATCATCAGCCAAACGTTCGACCATCGATTCCAGCGCGACAATCCCAGCAGCCGCGATGACACCCGCCTGGCGCATGCCGCCTCCCAGCATCTTACGCAAACGGCGGCATTTTTCAATAAAATCCTTCGGGCCGCATAAGACCGAACCCACTGGTGCGCACAAGCCCTTGCTCAGGCAAAAAGTAACGCTTTGCGAAGCTTTCACTAATCTTGCGGGTTCAACGTCCAGTTCAATCGCAGCGTTAAAAATCCTTGCGCCATCGACATGGAAGTGTAAACCAAGTTCACCAGCCAGCAAGCCGATCTCATCCATATAGCTCACCGGCAAAGTTTTGCCTCCACAGGCATTTTGCGTGTTTTCAATGATCACCATTTTCGAAATTGGCTCATGGATATCCAAGGGATTGCGCATGGCATTGCGGATATCATCCGGTGCCAGGCTTCCGTCTTCCTGATTTGGGATCGTGTTGATCACAACCCCACCCAGCGCGGAAACGCCGCCAGCCTCATGCAAAAAAGTGTGACCCTGGGTGCCCATGATGGCTTCGTCCCCGCGTCCGCAAACTGCCAGCACGGCCAAGAGGTTACCCATCGTTCCAGAGCTCACAAAAAGCCCGGCTTCCTTGCCCATCATACGCGCGGCCTTTTCCTGTAAACGCGCGACCGTTGGGTCTTCGCCGTAAACATCATCCCCCACCGGAGCTGCTGCCATGGCGGCCCTCATTTCCGATGTCGGATGCGTTACAGTGTCAGATCGAAAATCTACATATTTTTTCATATCACTTACTTTCCAATTGTTCTAAAACATGTTGAAGGTCCTGCGGAAGCGGCGCCTCAAACCGTCGCTCTTCTTTCTCACCCAACAATCTGATGCTCAAACCGCTGGCATGCAGGAAGAAGCGCTCCAGATCAAGGCTTGGTTTTCGCCTCCCATAGACGCGGTCCCCCACCACAGGGCAGCCGATAAAAGCCATATGCACCCTGATCTGATGGGTGCGTCCTGTCAGCAAGTCAGCTTCCACCAGGGTATGATTCGCAAAATTCTTTCTGGTGAAATATTCCGTGACAGCCTTGCGCCCTTTTTCGCCATAAGTGACCGCCATGCGCTGGCGGATCTTCTCGTCACGGCCGATTCGGGTTTCAATTCTGCCAGTTGGCGTGGGTGGCGTCCCATCCAACAAAGCCAGGTAGCTTTTTTGCACTTTACGCGATTTAAACTGCCTGACCAGCCACTCATAAGCTGCCTGCCTGCGCGCCACGATCATCACACCCGAGGTTTCCTTGTCAAGACGATGGACGATACCAGGCCGTTTTGGCTCACCAACCTGTGCGATCTCAGGCCAGTGGTAGATCAGGGCGTTGACGAGTGTATTCTTATTGTGCCCGGCTCCCGGATGCACCACCAGGCCAGCCGGTTTGTTGAGCACGATCACATTTTCGTCCTCATAGAGGACGTCCAGTTCCATCGCCTGCTTTTTTAATTCATCCTCTGGCTCAAAGATCAAAACGGTTTCAACCCGATCGCCCTGCTCCAGTTTTTGGGCAGGCTTGCTGACAACTTTGCCATTTAGCCTGACCTCGCCATTGGCGATCATTTCCTGCAGCTTCGCGCGGGATAACTGGCTGATCTGCTTAGCCAGAAATTTATCCAGACGCACCGCGCCCTCACCCGCGTAGACCAGGTGAATGGGTTCAGTCCTCATGATTCTCCTCGGATTGTTCGGGTTCAGCCTTTTGCTTTCTTTCCTGTAAATACAGTCCCAAAAGCATCACGCCAACTCCAACCGTAACCGCCGAATCAGCGACATTAAAAACCGGAAAACGGCCGACAGCAATAAAGTCGGTAACATAACCTTGCGTGATCCGATCGATGATATTGCCGATCGCGCCGCCTAACATCATCGCCAGGCTGACGCGAAAGAGGACGGGCTCCTGCAGCGACCTAAAGTAAACCCAGATCAGCAGCAGCGATATCAGGACAGAAACGACGAACAATATCTGACTGGCGTTTTGAAAGAGCCCAAAAGCCGCGCCGGTATTCTTCCAAAAAGTGAATCGGAAAAAGGGCGCCAGAAAGCTAATCGGGTAAACTTCCTCTCCCAGTGAAATATTCTGTTCGACCAGACCCTTCGTCCACTGGTCAAGCGCTATTACTGCCCCTGCAATGCCAAGGAGCAGGAGCAGGTCACGGACCTTAATTTTCATTAATGACTCCCTTGTTTCTTGAGTTGAAGCCGTAACTCTTCACCATCAAAACGATCCTCGAGAACGTCAGTACCATCCAACATTGCGGCTTCAATGCTGACTGCCAGTGTTTCGTTGGCGATGTAGTCCTGGAAGACCTCGATCGCCCTTGTAAGCACCTCAGTTGCCTGGTATTTGATCTCGATCCGATCCGAGATCTCCAATCCGCTGTTCTTGCGCAGATCCTGCACGCGGCGCACAAATTCGCGCGCCAGGCCTTCATGGATCAGCTCAGGCGTCAGAGTTGTCACCAAAGCAGCCATGTACGCGCCCTCAGAGGCGACCTCATATCCCTCTCTCGAGGCAGTATGCACTTCAACCTCATCTGGCAGGATTTCATAATACTTTCCATCCAGCTGCACAACAAGATTCATTCCATCCAGGAGTTTGAGCGCACTCTCCTGAGCGGGAAGCTCAAGGATCGCCTGTCGGACCCTCGGGCTGAGATTTCGGTATTTCTGACCAAGTTGTTTCGGCAAAGGATTCAGGCTGTAGGTCACCGTTTCTTCGCTGCCAGCCAACAAGCGCACCTGCTTCACGTTCAGTTCATCTTCAAGAATATCCCGGAAGCGAGAGATCACTTCGCCCTCTTCCATTCTGCCAACCGCGAAGGCTGCCTCGGAAAGGGGCTGCCGTACTTTAATATTGGATTTATTACGCGCGGCATGCCCTAACGAAGCCAGTTTCATGACGACGTTCATGTCCGCGTTCAGTTTTTCGTTGATCAGGTTTTCATTCACCCTGGGCCACTCTGCCAGATGCACCGAGATGGGCGCTTTCTCATCCACAGAACAGACCAGATTGCGATAGATCGTTTCTGCCATAAAAGGCATGGTCGGGGCGATCAGTTTGCTGACCGTCACCAGAGCCTTATACAAGGTCTCGTAAGCCGCTGCTTTATCAGCATCCGATTCACTCTTCCAGAAACGGCGTCGTGAGCGGCGCAGATACCAGTTGGAAAGCTGGTCAACAAAGCCTTCGATCGGTCGGGTCGCGCCGACAACATCGTAATTCTCGTAAGCCTGAGTCACGTCACGCACAAGCGTCTCAAGCGAGGAAAGCAGCCAGTCGTCCAGTTCTGAAAACTGCGGAATTACGAGGGAATCCGGCGTCCATTTGTCGAGATTGGCATAGGTGACGAAGAAGGAATAGGTATTCCAGAGCGTCAGCATGAAGCTCCGCACAACCTCACCCACGAGGTCCTTGCTAAAGCGGCGTTCGTTTCCTGGAGGGCTGGAGGTGTACATATACCAGCGCATCGGGTCGGCGCCATATTCATCGATCACTTCCCACGGATCGACCACGTTACCGCGTGATTTTGACATTTTTTGCCCGGTATCATCTAAGATCAACCCCAGACAGATCACATTTTTATAAGCGATACTGTCAAAAGCGAGCGTCCCGATCGCATGCAGCGAATAGAACCAACCTCTGGTCTGGTCAACGGCTTCACAAATGAAATCAGCCGGATATTGCGCTTTAAAATCCTCAAGGTTTTCAAAGGGATAGTGCCATTGAGCGTAAGGCATCGCGCCGGAATCGAACCAAACATCGATTAGCTCGACCACGCGCTGCATCTTGCCGTGCCCACAGGAGGGACAGGTAAAGTGGATATCATCCACATAGGGGCGGTGCAGTTCAAGCTCGCTTTGGTCCGAACCGGTCAACTGGCTCAATTCTTCTCGCGAGCCGACACAAACCTGATGCCTACAGTCAGGACATTCCCAAACCGGCAGCGGCGTGCCCCAGTATCGGTTGCGCCCCAAAGCCCAGTCAATATTATTCGCAAGCCAGTTGCCAAAGCGGCCGTTCTTAATATGTTCCGGCACCCAGTTGATCTCCTGATTGAGCTCAACCATACGCTCTTTCTTGACACTGGTGCGAATGAACCAGGTCGGACGCGCCATATAGAGCAAAGGTGTCTTACAGCGCCAGCAGAAGGGATAGGTATGTGTGATCTTGCCAGTATCAAAAAGCAAGCCGCGGGAATCCAGCTCTTTCATGATGCTCGGATCAGCGTCTTTGACGAATACCCCAGCCCAGGGCTGGATCGCTGACAGGAATCTGCCTTCATCGTTGATCGTCAGGATCATTGGCAGGTCATATTCTTTTGCGACTTCCATGTCTTCCATACCAAAGGCCGGCGCGATATGCACCAAACCAGTACCATCTTCTGTGGTCACATAATCCGCGTTGACGATGTAATGAGCTGGTTTATCCACAGGGACGTAGGTAAATAGCGGCGCGTACTTCTTGCCCTTCAGGGATTTGCCCTTGATGGTTTTCAAAACCTTGTATGGGCGATCGCCAAAGGTCTTCTCAAGCAGCTCTTTCGCCAGGATTAATTTTTCCTGGCCCAAACCTTCCAAAGTCACCAAAACATATTCCACATCAGGATGCGCGGCCACCGCCACGTTGCCAGGCAGCGTCCACGGGGTTGTCGTCCAAACCAGCAGGCTGGTATCAGCCTCATCCACCAGCGGGAAACGCACATAGATGCTCGGGTCATCGGTATCTTCATAGCCCAAAGCGACCTCATGGTCCGAAAGCGGCGTGCCGCAGCGAGGGCAATAAGGCACGACCTTATGCCCCTGATAGAGCAGCTTTTTGTCCCACATGGATTTGAGCAGCCACCAAACCGACTCGATGTAATCGTCGGTATAGGTGATGTAAGCCCGGTCAAGGTCAACCCAATAGCCAATGCGATCGGTCATCCGCTCCCAGTCCTGAATGCGGGAGAAGGCAGATTCACGACAAAGCTTATTAAATTCCGCGATGCCATATTCCTCGATCTGGCTTTTTTGCGTGAAACCCAGCTGTTTTTCGACCTCGATCTCCACAGGCAGACCGTGGGTATCCCAACCACCGCGGCGGTCAACAAAGTATCCCTGCATTGTCTTATAGCGCGGGAACATGTCCTTGAAAGCGCGTGCCAGAACGTGATGAACCCCTGGCTTTCCGTTGGCGGTAGGAGGCCCTTCAAAGATGACAAAAGAAGGGCGGTCTTTTCGTTCGTCGGATGACTTTTTGAAAATATCGTTGGCTTTCCAGAAGCGAAGTTGCGCTTCCTCTTCAACGGGAATATTCAATCTTGATGAAACTGGTTTAAACATTCAACCTCCAAAAAAGTTCAAATTAATAAAAAAACCCGTCCCAAATACAGGGACGAGCATAATTACTCGCGGTACCACCCCGCTTCCTGGTATTTTCCAGGCGCTTGGCGCAGCCCTCACGTTGGGCTGCTTTCCCGCTAACGTTGGGTAACGGCTCGCTTAATGGCAGACCTGAGTTCAGCTCGCGGCTCGGGAAGGATTTTCACTCAATGATACCCACCCGGCTTCCACCATCCCCGGCTCGCTGTCGGCATTGCATCGAATTACTCGTTTCCGTCAAAGCAGTTCGCCTGATTTTATCATAAAAACAAGCTGCAGAGGAAATTGTCATCAATTCTCAGAATGAAATATGTACAACTTGAATTCTCCTTTCCTCAAGCGAATGATATTTAGTTTTGATCGGAAATCGATCTGTAAGGATGGGGCTTGTCCCCATCCGCTACTTTTACCTATCAAATGACCAGATAATTGTCCCTATATCTACAGCTTTAGCGGCATTGACTCCTAACCAAGGACTTTTTTCCCATAGTGAGAATTGCTGGAAATTGTGACTACATTAAACCCTTTTCTGTAGCAACTGTTCCTAATTAAGCGAATATGGGATGACGGTAATGATTAGGCCAAGTATGGACTGAAAAAAATAATCGGCAGGTGGCTTTTCCCCCGCCGTATAGATTTTTTCTGAGGCAAAGACTTCTTCCAACAGCTAAGCTACCCAATCTAAGAGCTTGTGCCGCCAAAAGCCAAAAGCCTTCTCCCGCGGCGGGAGAAGGTGCCCGAAGGGCGGATGAGGAGTCGCCCGAAGGGCGGACTGCTTGCGTCCCGAGCTCATTCCCCGGGATGAGGGGCACAAGGAAAATGAGGGAAAAGATAAATTTCTGCAGGTCCAGAAAAATTGTACCAGCCATAAGATAACTCTGGAAAACAAAAAGAACCGTTTCCGATTCTTTTTCCTGGGTGCCTGGAGGGGCTCGAACCCTCAACATCTTCATCCACAGTGAAGCACTCTGCCATTGAGCTACAGGCACCGCGTTAGGTGGCTATTCTATCACACGCCTTTTTGATTCGCAAGGCAAAAAAGTCGCTAAAAAGCCGTTGATCCTTTATTTCAAACTTGCAATTATTTGATCCCGATCGACCACCACCTGCTCAAAGGTTCGCAAGTCCTTGACCACAACTTTCCCGACGGCAAGTTCATCCGGTCCCAGGACCAGGGCTTTCTTCAAACCCAAGCGGTCAGCATACTTGAACTGTTTTGCCAGCTTTTCGGGCTCTGCCAAAACCACCCCAAACCCCATTGACCGCAATTCACTGGCCAGACGCATCGAATCGGGCAGCAACTCTTCATTAAAGACAGTTACCAGTACCGTCTCGCCGTGAGTCAACTCCTCCGGTATAAGACCAAAGGCTTCCAGCACGAGCATCACGACCACATCGCCCATGGCAAAGCCAACGCCGGGCAAAGGCTGCCCGCCGACATCACCAACGAGATTGGCGTAATGCCCACCGCCGAGGATGGCCCGGAATCCTTCTTTCACGTCATGCGCTTCAAACACCACGCCGGTGTAATAATCGAGGCCGCGGATGATCTTCGGCTCATACCGAACGTATTCATCCAGGCCATTCAGAGCCAAAAAGTCAAACAACTGGCTCAGCTCGACCGATTCGCGCCAAAGCTCCCGGTTCGCCAGCAGTTCCCTGATCTTCCCGATCTGCTCCTGACTAAAACCGAGATCCGCGACGTTTTGTTCCCAAACATCAGCCGGCTGTTTGTCGATCCGATCGATCATGCGCAGCATTTCAGGCTTTTTGTCTTGACCGATCCCGATCTCGGTCAGTTTTCGATCCATCAGGCGTCGGTCGTTGACCAGGATCTGAACCTGATCGCTCTTCAATCCGACCAACTTCAAAAATGTTGCCGCGACCGAAACAAGTTCCGCGTCCGCCTGGACAGAATCGCTGCCGATCAGGTCGATATTCCACTGATAAAACTCGCGTGTGCGGCCTTTTTGCGGTCGCTCATAACGCCAGAAGGGTCCAAAAGACCACCATCGGGCAGGGAAGACCAGTTCATTCTGTTTCGACGCGATCATCCTCGCCAGGGTTGGCGTTAGCTCGGGGCGCAATGTGATCGGATCGCCCCCACGGTCAGGGAAAACAAAAGCCTGCTCCTTGACCAACTCCTCACCGGATTTCGCCGCGTAGAGGTCGATCGTCTCAAGGCAGGGCCCCTCATACTGCTGATAGCCAAATGCTTCGGAGGCTTGTCTGAGCTTATCAACCAGCCACATCCGCCTTGCCATTTCGTCTGGATAAAAATCGCGCGTGCCTTTAATGCTTCTAATTATTTTCATCGTATACCTCAGGAATTCTCGATCTTTAGTATATCATGACGGTATCGGCAGGATGATAAAACTGCCAATTACCGAGCGAACAAACAGAAATAATTAGAAAGTTTAGCTAATGACGAAATTCTACTGTTAATACCTGATTTTCTCATATTAGTGCCCTACTTTAATTCGTTTTCTTCGATAGAAATTCCGTTTTTGCCAAATGTGGAAACTCAGGAAACATCAAATGTAGTATAAAAATCTTGTTATGAAAGTGGAGGCATTGATATGCATAGGCAGCGGACGGGGCTAAACCCCGTCCGTACAGTTTGTTCACCTATAAACGGCTTGGTAAAAGCAAGAATTCGATATCGTTAAGTGCCAAGGGTAGGGATGGGGCTTGTCCCCATCCGTAGGTAAGCCTACCATAACCCTGGAACGAAGATGCAGGCTTTGATACACATATGTGGCGGGCTGGGATAACACCCAAGTTTTGCAGTTTTAGTGCCTAGAATTCCACTATTTTCCTCGATGAAAACTCTGTTTTTTGTGAGTGTGGGAAACTCAATAGGGATGATAAAACGGTCAATTACCGAGCGAACATACAGAATTGATATCTAAATTAGAAAGTTTAGCTAATGACAAAATTCTACTGTGAATAGTTTTTCTCAAAATATCCTCCTTGCGGTATCATAAAGCTTATTTATAAAATGTCAGGCTTTACTCTCTACTTTTAAAAAGCGTAGATAAAGAGACCAAACGAGGATTAGACAATGACCAAACCATATCAGGAACTGGCAATAAAAAGTTATAAGCTTAGCAATGACAAGCTTGAAGATACCAGGAAAGCGGTGATCAAAGAGCATTCGCTCGCGCTGATCGTCAATGGCGAGCTGTGGATGACCTTCATCTGCTCACCAATCCAGCTAAAAGAACAAGCGGTTGGTTTTCTCTTTAATGAAGGCGTCATTTCAGGTTTGGAAGATATAGATTCGATAATACTGGCTGAGGACCTCAGCCGTATTGATATCCAACTAAAAAAGTCGGTCGAAAAACCAGACAGCTTTCATCGCACCTCCACAGGCATTCAACCAGTTCAAACTGAACCAAACGATGAAAGGGCTGAACCCGTTTCCTTCCAGATGCAGGATCTGACCAAACTCTACTATGAATTCACCCAGAAACAGGAGCTGCACGACCTTGCCGGCGGTTTCCATAGCGCTGGTCTGAGCGATGGGCTCTCTATCCCCATCATTGTTGAAGATTTGGGCCGTCACAACTGTGTCGATAAAATGGCAGGCGCATTGCTCTTCGGAAACTATGATTTTTCGCCATCCATAATGGTCATCAGCGGTCGCATCAGCTCAGAAATGGTCATGAAAAGCCTCGCCATGGGCATCCGTCTGATCATCTCCCGCACTACCTCCACGACAATGGCGATCGAGTTGGCAGAAAAACATGGCATTTGCCTGATCGGCTACATGCGCGCCAATCAATATGAGGTCTACTCCCACCCGGAGTATCTGGTCTGAGCGTGATCCTTTTGAAACCAAACCATGTCCCTTATAATGTATTTGATTGCCCAGGTTATCGTAGTTAGGTCAGCTCTCTAAGGTCTGTTTTGGATATGCGTAAAGAAACATTCATTCTGTGTTTGACATGTTTGCTCCTGCCTCTGTCTGGCTGTCAGGCAAAAGCCGAACCTACGCCAGGCATCAGTCCAACGACCCCAGTCCCTGAGGAAACCTACATCCCGACCGCAACTGCAACGCCTACCAAATACAATACCCCCACCCCAGACCCAACCGTCATTGCTCCCACCCAGCCAGCGCTAAGTCTGACAGACCTTGAGGACACCCTGATCGATGGTGTTGATTGGTATTTCCAGGTCGAAAGCTCGGACGGGACGATACTTTTAAGTCGAAATTACGAAGAAAGCTTTCATCCCGCTTCGATGATCAAAGTCCCGACCGCCATGGTCGTCCTGAAGATCCTGGAAAACGAAGGCAAGACGCTGGCAGATATCCAGAGTTATGGGGTTTCTGGACGAAATTTTTCTGATCTGCTCGAGGCAATGATCGTCCGCAGTGAGGAAAGCGCGACCGACGCGCTCGAGTTTTACGCCCGTGGTGACAACCGCTTGCGTAAGATCCTCAACCAATGGGGTCTGACGGATACAACCTACGACCCGCGCCGCAGCACGGTCAAAGACCTGATGGCTTCCTTACGGCTGCTTGACTCAGGTGAAGCTTTATCCGCTGAGTATCATAGCTTTTTGTTGGGTTTGATGGGTCAATACAGTGAAAACGATACCACCCTACTCGGAACGATACTCGAAAGCTCCCCGAATTGTCAATTCCTAAACAAGCGCGGCACCTTGCTCAACCCCACCATCGCCTCGGATATGGGCATCCTGCGCTGTGGCGAGCAAAGCTGGTATCTCGTCGTCGCTGGCACGCCCGCAGCCGGCTCGACAAGAACTTTTGAAGACATCCAGGCCTGCATCGAATCTTTCGCCCTGGCTTTTGGAAAATACATTCAACGAGGGCATTAACCTGTTTCATCTATTTTCAAGAGATTGCCCCTTTCTTGACAAAGACCTCCAGCAAAGTATACTTAGCCCTTAGATTGAGAATTGAGGATATGATGAAAATTGACTTTCAGGAAACAACTGACGATCTCGCCAAACGCATAGACATTCACAGCCGCTTTGGCAGCCGAGATATCGACGAGTGGATGCTCGAGATATTAAAACTCCAACCAGGCATCAAAATTCTGGACGTTGGATGCGGCTCCGGCAAACAGTGCTTTTCTTATTACCATCATTCGAATGGACAGGTTGAAATTACCGGCACAGATGTCTCCGAGTCCCTGCTCGCGGAGGCGCGTAACAAGAATCAAGCCATTAACAACGCGGTCGATTTCCGCTTTCTCGATTTCAATCAAGCCTTTGATCTGCCAGAAAACAACTACGACCTGATCTCAGCCTGTTTCGCCATCTACTACGCGCAGGATATTCCTTTTACCCTGAAAGAAATGCACCGCCTGCTCGTGCCAGGCGGACGCCTTTTTACGACAGGCCCCATGCCCACCAACAAAAAGGTCTTTTATGACATCATCAAAGAAGCCACTGGCAAGGAGATCCCCCCCATGCCCGGCAGTTCCCGTTATGCCTCTCAGATCTACGGCACCATGCAGGAGCTCTTCGCGAAGACCGAGCAGCATATCTTTGAAAATCCGCTGACCTTCGATACGGTTGAGCCCTTCATGGTCTACACCCGCGCGTCGATGTCTGAAGACCGCAAACTGTGGAACTCGCTCTTCCAGACCCACGAAGAATTTGAAGCCGTGATGACCGCGATCGAGAAGGTCGCTCATAAATTCATCGAGCGCGACAGCAGGATCGTCATGACCAAAGTGGTTGGCGGCTTTATCGCCACTAAATAGCCCGAAACGAGCTGAATCATGAACAACATGACCTTTTACGGAAAATCCCTGCTCTTTTTAGGCGCGCATCCTGATGACATCGAATTGGGCTGCGGCGCGCTGCTGGCTGACCTGGTTGGTCAGTCAGAGGTTTATTGCATGACCTTTTCTGACAATCAAAAGAACCCTGAGCTAAAGAACCTGGTTCAGGAACACTACAACAGTATGCATGTTTTAGGGTTGCGTGACGATCAGATCGAGCTTGGCAGTTATGAAACCCGCCGTTTCCCCGATTTCCGTCAGGATATCCTGCAAAAAATGCTTGAGCTGCGCAAACAACACCAGCCGGAGATCGTCTTCGTGAACACACCCAAAGACATTCACCAGGACCATCAGACCCTGACCGAAGAAGCCACACGCGCATTTCGGGGCACTACCGTGCTCGGTTATGATGTGTTGCGAAGCAGCTATGGTTTCTTCCCCCATTTTCTGGCTGAAGTCAGCGAGAAAGCGGTGGAAACAAAAATAGCAGCCCTCGCTGAGTATAAAACTTACGCGAACCGCTACTATTTTTCACCTGATATCATCCGCGCAACCGCGATCCGTCACGGCGCTTTAGCTGAACGCCCCTTCGCGGAAGGTTTTGATATCATCCGAATTGTCGGTCAGTTTTCTAAAATAAGTTAAGACTGTCCAGATCGATATCGTCCAGCGGATTTGGCTTTTTGCGCTTTGAATCGTACATTCTGATGTTCTCAGAATCAAACGGGAACCACAGAATATGATCCGGCACCATCCAGCCATCCGTCAGATATACACTTTGTTTAAATTGTACCGCGACCAATTTATCATCGATCTGAACAACAGTACCTCGTATCCAATCACGGATACGATTGGCGTCTTTGTCTTCGTGATCGCAAAACACTTCAACACGATCACCAATTTTGTAGCTCATTTCGTCCTTGGGTGGTCTCATAAAACTACTGCTTCTCATTTTTTCTCCCTTCCTGTCGCTAATTCCTGTCCCTAAAACCGTTCCATTTTTTCAACGATCATATCAAGCAAAGATTCCCGCGTTGATTCAAGCTTGAAAGATTGCATGACCTGATTAAAAAAGCCCTGAACAATGAGTTTTTGGGCGTCCTTCTCCGGAATGCCCCTTGCCTGCAAATAATACAGCTCCTCATCGTCGATCCGACCAACCGTGGCGCCGTGAGAACATTTCACGTCGTCAGCCAGAATTTCAAGCCCAGGGATCGATTTCACATCCGCGCTGTCATCCAAAATCAAATTGTTATTCGTCTGGTAAGCGTCCGTTTGCTGCGCCAGCGGATCGACATAGATCATACCGTGCCAGATCGAGCTGCCGTGGTTGGCAGCCACAGACCTGAACAGCAAATTGCTGGTCGTGGAAGCATCCCAATGGTTTTGGCGTGTATCCGCGTTCACCACCTGTCCCTCTTCCGGGAACATGATGCCCTGCAGCAGCGCGTTGGAGCCCGTGCCAAACAAATCAGCCTTGATGAAGTTTTTGCTCGATTTTGCTCCAATGATGGCGGAATTCCAGATCAATTGGGCATCTTTGTCAAGACTTGCCGTGGCATGGCTGATATTCCAGCTGTTCTTGCCGAAATGTTGACGCTCATCAAGTTGCAAACGCGCTCCCTCGCCAAGGAAAACCTCCAAAATACCGTTATGCAAACCATCACCGGAATTGAGGTTATTGACCCAATCGAGCTCTATACTTGCCTCAGCATTGGCAGCAAGGCAGATGATTGAATGGGTCCAGACGATGTTATTTCCAAGCTGGAAGATCATCCCAACCTTGATCAGGTCTTCAACGCTCGTGTTTTCAGGCACATAAACAAAGAGGCCTTTCCTCGCCATGGCGCATGCCAGCGCGGCAAATTTGCCCTCGTGAGCAATTTTGGAGCGCTCAAGACAAGGCCTTACCAGCTCCGGGTAAGTTTTGGCGGCAAACTTGAGCGAGCTAACGATCACTCCCTTGGGGAGATCGTTCCAGTTGGCTGGTGTTTCATCATCACCAAGCTCGACCAACTGAAATTGCAGGGAAAACACCTTTTTTGTTTGGGTCTCCAATCGCTCAAAATCCAGATCGCTATAATCCATCCAGCGCCAGGATTCATCCTTGCGGACCGGCATTTCAATTTTTTTGGCTATCTTCCAGGCTGCTTTACGATCGGCCTGAAAGAAGTCAGGGAATTTATCCAGCCGTTCTTTAAACACTGTTTCCCAGGCTTTCGGAAACTTATGGACTGAAAAAATCTGATTGGGGCTTTTCTTTGTGATCTTCGTCATCCTAACCCACCGATCCGATCATCTGCAACTGGATCAACTTATTCATTTCAACAGCGTATTCCATTGGCAGTTCTTTGACCAGCGGCTCAATAAAACCGGAAACGATCATCGTTGTCGCTTCTTCTTCGCTAAGTCCGCGGCTGGTCAAATAGAACAACTGCTCCTCGCCGACCTTGCTGACCGAGGCCTCATGCCCGATGCTGACGTCATGCGAACCGGTCTCAATCGTTGGCCAGGTATCGGTGCGCGATTCCGGATCAAGCAAAAGTGCGTCACAAACAACGTTCGATTTGATCCCCTTCAAATTCCGCGCTGCCTTGACCAAACCTCGGTAAGAAGCTTGTCCATTGCCGCGGGAAATTGATTTTGAAGTGATCTTGCTGCTGGTATCGTTGGCAAAATGCACCATTTTTGACCCGGCATCCTGAATTTGTCCCGGGCCGGCAAAAGCAACCGATAGCATCTCACCGTGCGCGCCTTCCCCTCTCAGATAGCAGGAGGGGTATTTCATCGTTACCTTCGAACCGAGGTTCGCGTCAACCCACTCCATCGTACCGTTTTCAAACACATTCGCGCGCTGAGTGACCAGATTGTAGACATTGGTTGACCAGTTTTGAATGGTCGTGTAGCGGACGCGCGCGTCCTTCTTGACCACAATTTCGATCACACCGCTGTGATAAGACTCGGTCGAATAGGTCGGCGCGGTACACCCTTCAACATAGTGCACCTGTGAGCCCTCATCAGCAATGATCAGGCTGCGTTCAAACTGGCCAATGCTGGCGTTATTCAGACGGAAGTAGGCTTGCAAAGGCAGATCCACTTTGACGCCCTTGGGAACGTAAACAAAGGAGCCGCCAGACCAGACCGCGCTGTTCAGGGCCGCGAATTTGTTATCCTGAATCGGCACAACCGTGGAAAAATATTCCCGAAAAAGCTCTGGATATTGTTTCAGGCCATTTTCAATGCTCAGGAAAACAACGCCTTGTTTTTCGAGATGTTCATTGATATTGTGATAGACCATCTCAGAATCATATTGGGCGCCAACGCCTGCTAAATATTTCTGTTCAGCTTCCGGCAAGCCCAATTTATCAAAAGTATTCTTGATCGTCTCAGGAACATCATCCCAGGATCGTCGGTCGATTTCCTCCGGACGAACATAATAATAAATTTCATCCAGATTCAAACCGCTTAGATCAGGCCCCCAGGAGGGCATAGGCCGTTGGAGAAAATGACGATAAGCCTTCAGGCGAAATTCGAGCATCCACTCCGGCTCCTCTTTGAAGGCGGAGATCTGGCGAATTACTTCTTCATCCAGGCCTTTGCGGCTCTTGAAACTGTAAGTTTCCGGATCACGAAAGTCGTGTTCCGTATTTGCGCCTAAGTTAGAGAGAAAATCCTTCTCGTTTTTTTCTTGCATCACAAACTCGCTATGCCTGGGTTTCGGTAGGGTCAAATTCGTCGCGAACCCAATCGTAACCGTGCTCTTCCAACTTGAGCGCCAGCTCAGGGCCGCCGGTTTCAACAATGCGGCCGTCGAAGAGGATGTGAACAAACTGAGGTTTAATATAGTTCAACATGCGCTGGTAATGCGTGATCACCAGAACGCCCAGTTCCTGACTGGCCAAAGAGTGGACGCCCTCGGAGACGATCCTGATCGCGTCAATGTCAAGGCCGGAGTCAGTTTCATCGAGGATAGCGAATTTAGGCTCAAGCATCGCCAGCTGAAGGATCTCAGCCCGTTTTTTCTCGCCGCCGGAAAAACCATCATTCAAATAGCGACCGCCAAAGCTGTAATCCATCTGCAGCAGATCCATTTTTGCTTTCATTTTTCTGCGGAAATCGATCAGGGACATGCCCTTGGATTCGGGATCCAGCGCTTTCATCTTTGCGTTTACGGCTACGCGCAAAAAGTTGGCCAGCGTCACACCCGGAATGGCCACCGGATATTGAAAAGCGAGGAAAACGCCCTTATGTGAGCGCTCCTCCACCGATAAATTTGAAATGTCCTCTCCATCGATCAGAATTTGACCGGAGTTGATCTCATATTTCGGATGCCCCATAATGGCATTGGACAAGGTCGATTTTCCCGTCCCATTAGGGCCCATCAAAGCATGGACTTCACCTTGCTTTATCGTCAAATTGAACCCTTTAATGATCTCTTTTCCGGCAACACTGACGTATAAATCCTTGATTTCTAATGTCGACATAAGATCCTTTTCTTTGGTTAATCTTTAAGAAAACCTTCGGGTTTTCCCAACAATTTTTGTTATTTTTCAGGCGGGATTATAGCAGAAGCGGGTACTCAAGTCAATTTTATATATAATATTCTTATTTATTAACAATCCGTATTTCCAACACATCGCTCTCAATCCAATCAAGATTATGATTATGCATCTTCAAACGTTTTATAAAGTGTGATTTTCGTGAAGACCTGGACAAGTAGCAATTCTCAGCATAGGAATTACATTTGGCTCATGGTCGTGAGACTACAAGCAAACACTTGTGTTAAGGTATGGTCTACTGACCATGCCGTTTACAGGTTAACAAGCTGTACGGACGGGGCTGTACGGACGGGGCTAAGTGCCCTCTGGGTATGACCCCGTCCGCTGTCCATGCATATCAAAGCCTTTGTCTTCGTTACAAGGTTCAGATAGGCTTAATTACGGATCGGAACGTACCAAAAGCGCGCTGAGCCGTATCCCTTGCTACAGCTTGGGTTTCAATCAGGAAATTAATTGGGTTCTTTATATTCAGAGAAAATAAGATGTATATATTTCATACTGAGAATTGCTGCTGGACAATTCATGCTGGACAATTCATCAAGGTGACAGTAACTTACTGTATAATTTAAACAAGTAGGACTCGCCTGAGTCTTCTGTAAATCATTGTTCAGATGCAGAGAACAAATAACCTGCATCAAAAAGCCAAAGGAGAAAAGAAATGGCAGACAAAAAAGGTATATTCGACAATTTGTTCGGAAAAAAAGACGCAAAGGATAAAGTTGAAGAGGTTGTTGAAGCAGCCAAAGACAAAGTTGAAGAAGCCGCTAAAAGCGTAAAAGAAGAGGCCAAAGAAGTGGTTGACAAGGCTAAGGATGAAGCTTTGATCGCGGCAGAAAACGCGAAGCGTGTTGCCGATGCCGCTCGCATGAAAGCTGAAACCGAAGCCCGCAAGGCTGAATACGAAGCAAGGAAACTCGCCAATCAGGCTGCGGCAAAGCAGGAAGAAGCTGCTAAATATATCGACACCTACACCGTCACAGCTGACGACACTCTCAGCCATATCGCCCTCCGCTTCTATGGTAAAGCGACCCCGCCCTATTACACCCTGATCTACGAAGCCAACAAAGACGTTATTGGCGCCAACATGAATGTGATTGTTCCTGGTCAGATTCTGCAAATACCCGTTCTTCCCGAAGAACTGAAATAAACAGGTGTTTTAAATGACTGAAGACATTCAGCTTAGCAGTATTTTCAAAGAGGTCACGAAAGTCCTGAAGGAAAATTGTCAGGACCTGAACGACGCGGATGACTATAACCACAATCATGGCAGCAACATGGTCAACACGTTTAGCCTGCTCCAAAAAGCGGTGAAAAGCGTCAAGGACAAACCGGTCGCCGAGCAGCTTGAACACGCCAGCAAGACACTGCGCGCCCAGAGCACAAGTGGCTCTGCCCAGCTGTATGCTGATGGCCTTGAGCGCGCCTCCCATGAATTTGTCGGCAAAGAACTCAACGACTCAACAGCCGGAACGCTCGTAAATGCCATGATGGGCATGGGCGGTTCATCGGAACGCGGTGGCAGCGATTTTCTTTCGGCACTACTCGGAAATTTAACCAAACCCAAAGAAGAATCTGCGCCAGCTCCGGAACAACCCGACAACCTGCTGGGCTCCCTGGTTGGCAGTCTTACCGGACAACAACAAACCCAACCCCAGGCGCAGCAACCCGGCGGTGATCTTTTAGGTTCGCTTTTGGGCGGTCTTGGCGGCCAACAGGAATCCACTCCTCAGGCGCAGCAACCCGGCGGTGACCTTTTGGGTTCGCTTTTAGGCGGTCTTACCGGTCAACAGCAGCAGGCGCCTAAACCTGCTGCCGGTGGTGGGATTGCCGACCTGCTCACCTCTCTGGTGGGTGGACAGTCCGGCTCTCCCCAGGGGCAATCCAATGGTATCGACGCCAAAGATCTGATATCGTTGGGTCTGGCCTATTACGCCGCCAAACAAAAAGGCGGATCAAACCTGGAAGCCATCATGCAAGCCCTCGCGACCGCCAGCCCCTTTGGAAAGCGCCGTGACCAGACCCAATCCGGTGCTCTGGTTGTCAATACCATCATGCAAATGTTGGGTTCCCGTTAGTTCGATCTTACTAAAACAAAAAAATCCCTGTCATGTGCAGGGATTTTTTTGTTTGCGTTCGGTTTAGTAAAATACAGCCCGAGGCAGATCTTTGGCCTGAAGGATCCAGTCTTCAACCATTTTTTGGGATGGTGGGCGGCGGACAAGCTTCTTTTCGGCATTAACTTCGATGATCTTGTTATAGAGATTTACCGCGTTGCGGGTTGCCAGTTCAACGACCGTATCAACACCGGCTTCTTCGAGAAGATCTGAATACTCTTCNNTCAATTCCGGTCTTTTCAGCCAATTCTTCTCTGCCTTTTGGCTGCGCGCCAGCTTTCAGAAGCTGAGCGACGGTATTAATGCCGATCGCGTTAAATTTTTCAGCGTACTTCGGACCGATGCCTTCAATATCAATAATCTTTGCCATTTTTTTCTCCTTTTTGGATTTACTTGTAGAGGAATTATAGCATATAGTCAAATTTTTAAACCTTTTCTTTTACCATCATTTAACGTACCAATCTGACTATTTTTGCTGCCTCTGGAGAGTTGTTTTATCCATCAACAGGTTCAGAAACCTACGAGCGAAAGACTTTTTATGATCAGTGAATTACAGCTTCCTGATCATTGTATTGAATCCTGGTTCACTCTTCACATTCCAGATGGTATACTGTCTTTCTGAATTGAGAAGCAATGAAGAAGACAAGAGATAAAGTACTGGAAGCCCTGGCAACGCTGCAAACCGCCACCGTTAGCGAACTGGCCGATCATGTTGCCGTCAACCCGATCACCATTCGCCATCACCTCGGCACGCTTGAAGCGGAAAACCTGATCACCCGCAGCGAGCAGCGCCACGGCGTTGGGCGACCGCGCATGATCTATCGGCTCACCGCCCAGGGTTCCGAACGCTTTCCGGTAAACTTCAAACGCCTTACTGAAAACTTGTTAAATTCAATCGAATCACTGTACGGCCCACAGGCTCGCGTTGAGATCCTGAGCCAGGTCGGCAGGAAAATGGCAGATTTTTATCGCGCCCAACTGACCGGAAATGACATCTCGGAAAATTTATCCGGGTTTAGTCGTTTGATGAGCAGAGAAGGCTACCAGATCGAGTGGGAACTACAGGACAATGTCGTCACCATCCATAATGCCACCTGCCCCTATCATCATTTCGAAAAGATTCATCCGGATTTTTGCCAACTTGACCAAAGCCTCTTCTCTGAAATATTGCAGAAGGAACTAACTTTCCAGGGCTGCCTGGCTGAAAAAAACAGCAGTTGCAGCTTTGAATTTGAGGTAAAAAATGACTGATTATCAACCTGCACAGTGGGAGATCGACCAAACCCACCCACAATATCACGAAGACCTGATCATCGCCCTCTCCGGCCTGGTCGATAAAGAGATCGGCTTTTCTTTCATCGAACTGGGTCTGATCCGCAACATCACACTCTCAGAAGGAAAAGCCCATGTGAGCATGGTGCTGACCACCCCATTTTGTCCTTATGGGCCGGAAATGGTCGAAGATGCGCGTGCCACAGTGGAGAAGGTGCTCGAAGTCCCGACAACGATCGAATTAGGCGCTCAGCTCTGGAACCCCACTTTGATGGATCCCGACCTTCGGGATTCCGACTGGGGCCTGTTCCCGTCACTATAAGGGCCGGATCATGTTTCCTAAGGAGAATTAAATATAGACCTGAAAAAGGGCATTTTCGATCCATCGGACACCAATGGTCACCATCGCTTCAAACTGGCCAAACACAGTCCGATTATTCCCCTGTTTCTTATACAACCTTTATACGAGACACCCCCGAACTATTGTATAATACCCATATACAGAAATCGCTCTGTAACAAGAACAATACTTAGGAGAAATAATGGACAAATACGAATGCATCGCCTGTGGTTACATCTACGATCCCGCTATCGGTGATCCCTCCGCAGATATCGCCCCCGGAACCTCTTTCCTGGACCTGCCCGACGATTGGGTGTGCCCGGATTGTGGTGTTGGCAAAGACCAATTTGAAAAAGTCGGTTAATTAAACTGATCTAACCCAAACAAAGCGAAAAGAGGCCCTAAAAAAGTCTCTTTTCTTTACTTAATTTCCAAATAATAAACTATAATTAGGCCACTATACTCGTTCAGAAACGGAGGAATATTTTTTATGGCAAGCGTAACTTATAATCATGTTTGGAAACGTTTTGGCGACGTTGTCGCCGTGCAGGATCTCAATCTTGCAATCGAGGACAAAGAGTTTTTGGTGTTGGTCGGTCCTTCCGGCTGCGGAAAAACTACCGCCCTGCGCTGTTTGGCAGGCCTCGAAGAAATCTCTGATGGTGAAGTTTTGATTGGCGACCAGGTCGTCAACGATGTAGCACCGAAAGACCGCGATATTGCAATGGTTTTCCAGAGCTATGCGCTCTATCCCCATATGACCGTTTACGATAACATGGCATTTGGCCTCAAACTGCGTAAACTCGATAAGGCAGATATCGATCGCCGTGTCCAGGAATCTGCTCACACGCTCGGTATCGAAAACCTGCTCAATCGTAAACCCAAGGAACTCTCCGGTGGCCAGAGACAGCGTGTTGCTGTTGGCCGCGCGATCGTCCGCGAGCCGAAAGTATTCCTCTTCGATGAGCCCCTCTCCAACCTGGACGCCAAGCTGCGTGTTCAGACCCGTGCTGAGCTCTCCAAGCTGCATCAGCGCCTTGAAACCACCTTCATCTATGTGACTCACGACCAGACCGAAGCCATGACCATGGCAACCCGTATCGCCGTCATGAACAAAGGCAAGCTGCAACAGCTCGACACGCCTCAAATGCTCTACGACCACCCAGCCAACCTCTTCGTTGCCGGCTTCATCGGCTCTCCAGCCATGAACTTCTTCAACGGCAAAGTTCTTGTTGAAAACGGTGACATGTTTGTTGATATGGACACTTTCCGCGTCAAAGTTCCCGCCAAGGATCATGAACAATATGAATCCGTTGTCGGCAAGGACATCATCTTCGGTATTCGCCCGGAGGATATTCACAACCCCGAGTTTGCTCCTCCTGGCATCATCGCCGAACCTGTCGATGTTACCGTTGATGTCACTGAGCTGATGGGTAATGAAATCTTCCTCTACCTGGTCAATGGCACCCATAACTTTGTTGCCCGCGTTGACCCGCGCACACAGGCACATTTTGGTGACAAGATGCAGGTTGTCTTCAATATGGATAACTTCCACATCTTCGACCCCAGCCTCGACCCCGAAAACCCACCAATCGTCGGCGGCCCCACCGCGACAACAGTTATCGAACAGTAGACTAAGCATTAATTGATCAAAAAGTGCGCCCTCC
>DBPR01000030.1 GCA_002305635.1 Anaerolineaceae bacterium UBA1415
GTGCCGCCGATCACATAAACATACGCTCCATGGGCAATGACGGCATTAAACACACGCCCTTCGGGTAGCGGCTCCATGACTTCCCAGGCTTCAACGGGGGTAGAAACCTTTAAGCGCTCATTGGTATCATACGCGACCGAGGCATCACTTGCACATCCACCAATAACATAGAAGTATCCATCGTCTGCTACAACACCTTCTGTGTAGACGCGTCCCTGGTTTAAAACAGGGATGGTCGGTGAATCTGTCCAGGTATCTGAAGCAGGATCATAGTAAGCGGCATGGTCTAAGACATCCCAAGCGGAATCCCGTCTTCCTGCCGCCAGCCACATCCTGTCTTCAGTGTTACCATCTGCCATGTATGACCAACGGGTGTACGCACCGCCACCGTCAGGCAATCCTGCGATATAACTCCAGGAAGTACCATCAAACTTTTCTGCAGTCATATCGGGAGTAAACCCAGGGTACGAAACACCTCCAGCCACATAGATCGCGCCATTTATGGCTGCAGCCGCGAAGCTCGTGCGGGTTTTTTGCATAGGAACGCCCGCCGACCATGTTTCTGTGATCGTATCCAATTTCCAGACTTCGCTTGTGCTTGCGCTAAAATCAACAATTCCCCCGAGCACATAAAGGTCTGTACCGATTGCGACCACCTGATACTGCGATCTCCTCGAATAACCACCATTTGCTTGAATATATGTCCAGGAATCAGCAGCAATATCATAAACATACGTATTACTATCGCCTCCGTCACCAGGGATGTAGATCTTGCCGCCAATGACAGCGCCATCAATGGAATCGAGTGCTGCGGGCATTGCAGTCATGGTTTTCCAGGTGTTATCAGAAGTGTTGTAACGGAAGTTCGTTGCGGTGGGTGTAAAACCGCCTCCATCACTAGTGCCGCCGATCACATAAACATACGCTCCATGGGCAATGACGGCATTAAACACACGCCCTTCGGGTAGCGGCGCCATGACTTCCCAGGCTTCACCAATATCTTCAGGCTTAATACCGCCAGAAGCCTCACCAATCACAGCGGTTCCTGACGCGATACCAGTTTCAGTTAATTGTTCTGTTTCGGGGGTGATTCCCTGGGCTGATTGTGTGACCAGGGCCGCACCTGTCAGGACTTGCAGAAGCAAAAATACTACAATAACAATCCAATGCTTAGCTTTCTTCATTGCGACTTATCCTCCTTTGACCTCGCCATTTATTTTGGATGGATCGATAAAACAGAGGTTCTTTTGTGCTGACGGTGGAGAACTCCTTTCAGACCCTCTGTCCTATGAACAATATGGAAACAATGGAATCTTAGCACAAATAATTTGTTATGAAGGCTACTTCTTTACCACTAATTTGTTGCTAAAATAATACCATCATTGATGAAGTGGGTCAACATCCCCTTTATGTAAACAATAAAATTTACTAGAAAGCAAAGGGGATCAATTCAAAAGTATAAAACAATGAACATTTATTTTACAGACAGTCCTTGGCAAACAAACTCTATATCCTTGAAACTGGGACCCCTTTGACAGGTCTAAGAAACCTGGATTCAGAAAGTAATTTCTAGAGGAAAATTAACTCAGCTCAATTTAACAAAACCCTATTGGCACGATTAATGGTCGCTCCTTTCAAAGCTTCAATTCTCGCATACGACGCTTTTACGGCAATAGCGCGTGATAGAGCTGATTGCCAAAAGCCAAAAAGACGCGTCTATCCGGGCTTACGTAAAACGCGGTGGCGTCCCCACCTGGCATTGAGCCGTCAGCGCTTCCAAACCGCAGCACCTTGTTCAGGTTCAGGCGCAAACTGAATTGATACAACTGGGCTTTTTGCGCTTCGAGGTAGTAGATCGAGGGATCCGGCGGCGGCGAATAAGACAGCCTGCTAAAGCTTAAGTGCTCCATATCCAGGTCAGAATCGACCCCCTCAGTATTCAAATATGGGTAAGGATCATCACAGGTGGTCGCGCCTGTGATAAAGGAAGACAAGCAGTGCGCGCTGTGCCCGTCTTTGTAGAGCAGGAATATCTCTTCCCCCTCCACCTCAAAATCGATCACTTCGGCAAGATGCATGCTGTCATCCTCAAAATAAGGGTTGGAAGGCTCCACAAAATTATCAGCCATGCCGCGGAAGACCCACAAAGCGCTGTTTCCTGGGTCGAGGACATAAAGACGATTGCTGTCAAAAACGATCCTGCTCAAACTCGGCCAACCCAGGTCAGGCATTTGCAGGCTAAACGCGGTTGTAGTGCCAGACGGGCCGCAGTATAGAAGATTGCCAGCATTGTCAATTGCCAGAATAGGCTGCCTGGCAGGGTTGTTGAGCGGCACACTGATCATATCGACCAATTTGCCCACCTCAGCTCCCTCATATTTTCCAGGCCCACAAGTAAAATCCTGCACCAGCTCATATCCGCTCGAGTGCAGGCGCATATACTTGACCGATCCGCTGGCTTTGTCAAGCAAATAGAGGTCGTTGTTGAGCGAGACAAGCGCGCCAATGCGCAGATCAGGGAAAAGCGAAGCGGCATAAGCCGGCACAAATTGCAGTCGTTGGGCGCCATCCAGATTATCCAGAGCGTTCTGAGCCTGAATGCGCAAAGCTTTCACCTCGTCGGAATCCTTGTAAGCCGCAGCCTGGTTGATCCAGTTCATTGCCTGCTCCCAGCTTTCACGCTGCGACTCCGTGGTTTGCATCAGCGGTGAATTGGCGACCGCAGCCTGAGCCTGAGCCAGAAAATATTGATATTGATGATCTTCACCGCGATTGAAGTAAACCAAGGATGTCACGAAAACCAGGATCAGGGGCACGACAACGGCGATCAGGATCTTTGCCCAGGGGGAGAGCTCGCTCGTTACGCCAACGGAAAAGTCATCGGACTTTCTTCCCGCGCTGACAACCGACTCGGCTTTTTCTTCCGCCCGCCGCAGCCACCCCGCCCCACTCGCGACACCCTGCAAAGCTTTTTCTCTGATCTGAGAAAAATCGGGCGCTTCCCGTTGAGGCTGGCGTTTGGACTCTTGTTTGGACTCACGTTTGGGCTCTTCGATGATTGTATTGATCTTTTCCGTCTCTTCCAGCTCCATTTCTGGCAGAATAAGATCATCCTCAGGTTCTTCAGTGGAAATGCCTTCCAGCAAAATTTCCTCTGTAGGCATCTCAGAACTATCTTCAATTATTTCCGAATCGTCAGGGAGCAAAACGGCCTGAGAGAAAAGATCCTCCGCTAACGAAGGAACGTAAGGGATCGTCTCAGCCTCCGCCAGCTCTTCGCGGTTTTCAACTTCGCGCTCCTCTGTTTCTTCAGAAGGCAATTCTTCATTGACAGTTTGTTCGACGCCTACTTCACTTTCACTGAGCTCGCTTTGAGGCTCTTGCTGGTAGTCTTCCAGGCTCTTATATTCAATACTGCCTTTGCCTGGCCTGATCTGAACAAAAGCCTGCGCAGCGCCTGGTTCACTGGCGGCCTCATATTGGCTTTCGCTATCTGAACCAGACAAAGGATCAGGCAGGAAAAGCAATGACTCATTTCCTCGTAAAGTTGTCTGGAAATAGCGCAAATTGACCACCGTCGAGACGCCCAGACCACGCCGGTCTAATTCGGGATCAAAAAACTGTTCATCGCCCTCAGGCCGCAGGACGTGCGTGGAGCTCTGCCCCACCTGAGCGATGAACAAGGTGTCAGCATGGATCACACCCAGGCACAATGATGCCATCTGCCAGGTTTCCGGTTCGTCAAAACGGCTGTTGCTCTGTAAAATTGCGCGGTTGAGCCCATCGACAAAAACACGGATCGCTTTGGTGACCGAGCCGCTGGCTTTGTAAAATAATTTCGCCTGGTTTTCGATCGTCTGCGCGAGGCTCTGCGTGTCGAGCCCTTTGCCGCTCGTGGGGCTGATCTGGACAAAAAAGATATCCTCCGTCCGTCCCCGCGCGCTGCCTTTTTGAGCAGGCGAGGCAAAGAACATCGCTTTAGGACTGTTTTCTGGCTTGTAAATTGATAAATCGTAATTCATGCTATCTACCTTACTATATTGCTGGTGTCTGGTTAATAACAGTACACAATTCATGCCAGGGAGTATAATCGCGCCTATGGAATTAATACTGATCGAGAACATTGAAGCATGGGATGCCCTGGAACCCGCCTGGATCCAATTGGTGGAGCGCAGCGGCACTGCCAATCCTTTTTTGGAATTTTGGTATCTGCGCACCTGGTGGGAGCATCTTGGCGGTGGGGAATGGCCTGTAACCGAAAGCTGTCTCGCCATCGCAGCTGGGTATGATGATGGCGTTCTCAAAGCAATTGCGCCTTTCTTTATTTCTCAAAAAGAGGATCACCCAACCGCGCTTCGCTTTATCGGGCAGATCGAAGTCACGGATTATCTGGATTTTGTTGCTGAAGAAGGTGCCCTGGAAGAATTCCTATCAGCACTGTTTGATCTTATATTTGAGCAGGATCGGTTTGGAGTCAAGAAAGTTTCGCTCGCGAATTTGCGGAATGGCTCCCCCAGCCTGCCCGTCCTCGCAAGGATCGCGGAAGAGAAAGGGCTAAGTTACGAGGCACAGATTCTGCAGCCTGCTCCCGTAATTTCCTTGCCCAGGGACTGGGAAGACTATCTGCAAAGCTTGTCCAAAAAACAACGCCATGAGATGCGGCGAAAAGAGCGCAACGCCGAACAAAACTTTGATACCCGCCTGGTTTTCGCCCCAAAAGACGCCGATATTGAGCAAGAAATGCGCGAATTTTTAGAATTAATGCGGAATGAAGTCAACAAGCAGCAGTTTTTAAGCGAGGGAACCGAAAACTTCCTGATTGACCTTGCTCATAAAGCCAACCAACGAGGCAAACTGTTGCTTTGCCACTTGTATTTAAATGGCGAAAAAGCCGCCGCGTATTTCACCTTTCTGAGCGACAGGAAATTGCTGGTATATAACACGGGCTGGAATCCCAGGTTTTTAAAGGCTTCGCCGGGCTGGGTATTGCTGGGCAAGCTGGTCCGTTGGGCCATTGAGAACGGGCTTGATGAAGTTGATCTCATGCGCGGGGACGAGGATTATAAGTACCGCTTTGGCGCCCAGGATCGCCATGTCGTTGGCGTCGTGATCGGTCCTCAAAAGGCATAGAGGTCATTTTTAGATTCATTTACCCCTCACCCGCCCTTCGGGCACCCTCTCCTGCTGAGAGGGCATCCACACGTCACACGTCTTACCCTTAAGCCTTCTCCTTGCCCTGGAGCTTTTCCAGGGCTGTGGAGTAAGGTGGTGCCGTTTCATTAGAC
>DBPR01000024.1 GCA_002305635.1 Anaerolineaceae bacterium UBA1415
CGGCCTACATGTCTAATCATGCCGGATCAAACCCCCAAAAGGGGGCAGGCCCACGATACCCATGGGGCACGATGTTCGACCTACAAGTTTTGCCGGATTACAAATGCAAAATACCCATAGTGCACGATGTCCGGCCTACACGGAACTTATTCCCCGAATGAATATCCATCCTTTTGGATTTTTTCTATGTGTTTCAGGATGTTTTGGTTTGGTCGTGGAGAATCATCCTCACAGAAGCTTGACCATTTCCAATCTCCAATATCATCAACAAAGCCATGTTTGACGGCATTATAAGTTGTGTAGACATAATGGGTTTGTAGATCGCGTTGGTTTCGAATCGTATGCTCCCAAAAACGATCTTGCCAGATAACAGTTTGTGGATCATTCAAATGTAAACGAATATTTTTTGTAACGTTCTTCTTGATCTCCCGAATGATATTTGAATAGTTATGCTCATCTTCTGGAAGTGTAATTATTAAGTGTATGTGGTCGGGTAGAATACACCAGGCATCAAGGTCGAAAGGACGGTATTTGCGGACTTTTTCAACCGCGCTAATAAAAATTTCGCAATTTTCATCGTTATTAAAGAAAGGTATTCGATCTTTTGTAACCAGAGTAAAGAAGAATGTGCCACCTTCAACATAATTGCGAATATAAGTTCTCATGAAGTGAGTTTATCATTTTTATGTAAGGTACGTTGAAATTCATAAATGTAGGCCGGATTGTGTTTGTCAATCCGGCATGCGGTTGCCAATCCGAACATTTCTGTTGGATCCGAAATGTCTGACTCTATCTAATTACGCCGGATTTCAAATGCAAAATCCGGCCTACATGTCTAATCATGCCGAATCGAACCCCCAAAAGGGGGCAAGCCCGCGATCCGGCCGTACGAATTTTGCCGGATCGAACTGCGCGATCCGGCCTACGAATCCGAATCTTGCCTACTTGATGGATTAATCTATTTTCTTTCGGAAAACCAGTACGACCCAGTCTTCATCCTGCAAGGTGTCGATGTGCTTTAGTCGGGCTTTACCGGCAGCCTGGATGACGGAATTTGCCTGGGTTTCGAGAATGCCGCCCAAAATTAAAATTCCATCGTTTTCCACCGTATTCGCCAGACCGGTTTCCAACATTTTGACGAGGATATGCGCCAGAATATTGGCCAAAACCACCGGCGCTTGTTTGAGCTCATCGTTTCGCGCCAAAACATCGCTGTGGGTGCCAACTTCAAAGAGGATCCGCCCAGCCATGCCGTTTAGTTCCGCGTTGCGCTCGCAGGAGGGGATGGTGATCGGGTCATAATCGACGCCGAGGACCTTGTTAGCTCCCAGTCGCACCGCCGCGATGGCCAGAATGCCACTGCCGCAGCCGATATCGAGCACATTTTTCCCCGAGCAGCCGTATTTTTCCAGCCCGATCAGACAAAGCTGGGTGGAAGGGTGGGTGCCGGTGCCAAAAGCCATATCGGGGGATATGATGATGGGGAGGCGTTCGCCAGCCAGGTCGGGATCGACCCAGGAGGGCAAAACGATCAGGTTCTGACCCAGTTTAAGCGGTTCGTAACGCGCTTTCCAGGCTTCCATCCAGTCCTGATCGTCAATGATCTGATACTTGACCGCGCCAAGGGGAGCGATCATGCTCAGATGCCAGACGGCCTGGTCGAGCTTTTGGCGGGTATTCTCGATCTGCTCGTCCATAGGGAAGTACGCCACCACCTGCATATCGCCGGTTGGGACTTCTTCCTGCTCGGCGGGGTCGAAAACGGTCACGCTGTGAATGAGCACGCCATCGGGCGCGTAGCGTGAAAAAACCTCGGCGACGGCCTCAGCCAACTCGCCGGAACAAACCAATGATGCTTCCAACCAACTATCGATCTTATCCACTGAATGCGTCCTTTATCTTGTCAAAAAAGCTGCGCTCCTGAATCTTGATGTCGGTTCCCATGGTTTTGCCCAGGGCTTCCAGGAGCTCTTCCTGCTCTTTGCTAAGGCTGGTCGGGATCTGAACGTTGACGGTCACGAGTTGATTGCCGCGTTCGCTGCGATGCAGAATGGGAACGCCTTTGTCTTTCAGCCTGAAGACCTTGCCAGGCTGCGTTCCCGGAGGAATGCGCAGGTTGACATTGCCATCAACCGTGGGAATGGTGATCTCGTCTCCCAAAGCCGCCTGAGCCATGTTGATCTCCAGATCAAGCAGGATGTTTGAACCGTCGCGGCGGAAGAACTGATGCGGCGCGACGTTGATCTCCAGATAGAAATTGCCGTTGGGGCCGCCATTGGCTCCGGGTTGGCCTTCGCCGACCAGACGGATTTGATTGCCGTCATCCACACCAGCGGGAATGGCAACTTTCTTCTTTGTGGTTTTGCGTTCCAGACCAGTGCCGCGGCAGTTGCGGCAGGGGGTTTCGATCATTTTGCCGCTGCCGTTGCAGGTTGGGCAGGTGACAACCTGAACCATTGAACCCAAGAAGGTATTATGAACCTGGCGGATCTCGCCCTGACCCTTACAGCTCTGGCAGGTGATGGGTTTTGTGCCTGGTTCAGCGCCGCTGCCGTCGCAAGCCGAGCAGCGCTCATTGCGCGTGATCTCAACTTCTTTTTCAGCGCCGAACACGGCTTCTTCAAAACTCAATCGAATCGATGAGCGAATATCCGCGCCGTGCCGGGGGGCGTTGTAGCGTTGACGGGCGCTGCTTGCTCTGCCGAAGCCGCCCATGCTGCCAAAACCACCCATACCAAAAAGGCTTTCGAAAAGATCCGAGAGGTCCATTTCGCCATAATTGGGCATGCCGGAGGTGTTGACACCAGAAAAACCGAAGCGATCGTAGGCAGCCCGTTTGTCCGCGTCACTTAAGACACCATAGGCTTCGTTGATCTCCTTGAATTTCTCCTCAGCGTCAGGGGCTTTGTTAACATCAGGGTGATATTGGCGGGCAAGGTTGCGAAAGGCGCTCTTAACTTCATCAGCGCTGGCGCTCCTTGAAATGCCAAGTACTTCATAATAATCTCGTTTTTCTGCCATAAATCTTTCCGTTTTTCAAGACAAACACCTGGCGCAACTTTTCTGCGCCAGGTGTTTAATTCTAACCGAATATTTTGGGATTAATCAGCATGCGTATACTCGCCATCAACGATATCGGGATCGTCTGATGGGGTTTCGGGTTCCTGCGGTTGGCTGGCATCGTTTGGCTGGCTGGCTTCCTGCGCGTAGGCAGCCTGACCAACTTCCTGCAGGACCTTCATCAGGTTTTCAACCGCGTTGTTGATCGCGACGGTATCGTCCTGATCGCGTACCGCACGGACACCGGCGATGGCATCTTCCGTTTTTGTTTTCGCATCAGCGGGGAGCTTCTCGCCCAGGTCCTTGATCGTCTTTTCAGCAGAGTAGACCGCGTTGTCGGCAGTATTGCGGGCTTCAATCAGCTCGCGGCGTTTCTGGTCTTCTTCGGCGTGCGTCTCAGCATCGCGGCGCATTTGTTCAACTTCTTCATCGGTCAGACCCGAGAAGGCGTTGATGGTGATGCTTTGCTGGCGATTGGTGGCCTTGTCTTTGGCGGTTACTTCGAGCGTGTTGTTGGCGTTCATGTCGAAGGTTACTTCGATCTGCGGCACGCCGCGGGGAGCGGGCGGGATGCCATCGAGCGTGAATTTGCCCAGGGATTTGTTGTCCGCAGCCATCGTTCGTTCACCCTGCAGGACGTGGATCTCAACCTGGGTCTGGCTGTCAGAGGCGGTTGAAAAGACCTGGCTCATGCGGGTGGGGATGGTGGTGTTGCGCTTGATCAGGGGTGTTGCCACGCCGCCGAGCGTTTCGATCGAGAGGGTCAGTGAGGTGACGTCGAGCAGCAGAACGTCCTTGACGTCGCCAGCCAGAACGCCAGCCTGAATGGCAGCGCCAACGGCGACAACTTCGTCGGGATTGACCCCCTTGTGGGGCTCTTTGTTGAAGAGCTGGCGCACGGCTTCCTGTACGGCGGGCATGCGGGTCATGCCGCCAACCATAACAACTTCATCGACATCACTGGGTTTCAAACCAGCATCGCTAAGCGCCTGGTGAACGGGTTTGAGCGATCTTTGGATCAGATCAGCGGTTAATTGTTCGAGTTTTGAACGGGTCAACGTGGTGACCAGATGCTTGGGGCCGGAGGCGTCCGCGGTGATGTAAGGCAGGTTGATATCGGCCTGCATTGTGCTGGAAAGCTCAATTTTAGCCTTTTCCGCGGCTTCTTTGAGCCGCTGCAGGGCCTGGCGATCATCGCGTAAATTGATGCCGTTTTCGCGCTTGAACTCGTCTGCCAGCCAGTCAATAATGCGCAGGTCGAAGTCATCGCCGCCCAGGAAGGTGTCACCTGAAGTGGATCTGACCTGGAATACGCCGTCGCCAACTTCCAGAACCGAAATGTCAAAAGTTCCGCCGCCGAGGTCGTAAACAGCGATGGTTTCGTTCTTGCCGTCTTTGTCCAGACCGTATGCCAAAGAGGAGGCGGTCGGTTCGTTGATGATGCGCAGCACTTCGAGCCCGGCGATCTTGCCGGCATCGATGGTGGCGTTGCGTTGAGCGTCGTCAAAGTAAGCTGGCACGGTGATGACCGCCTGATTGACGGGTTCGCCAAGATAAGCTTCAGCATCGCGCTTGATCTTGCCCAGGATCATCGCGGAAATTTCAGGCGAAGAATAATCTTTGCCGTCCATGACCACGCGCACATCGCCGTTGGGGGCGCTGCTGATCGAATAGGGCACCAGCGCTTTGGCACGCTGGACTTCGGGGTCGCTGGCTTTGCGTCCCATAAAACGCTTGATCGAGAAGATCGTGTTTTCAGGGTTGATGATGGCCTGATTGCGGGCAACGCGCCCGACGAGCCTCTCACCGTTCTTGTTGACTGCCACCACGGAGGGCACCAGTCGTTCGCCCTCAGCGGAGGGGATGATGATAGGTTCGCCGCCCATCATCACGGCCGCGGCAGAGTTGGTTGTTCCAAGATCGATTCCAATGATTTTTGACATTATTTCGCTCCTATTTTGCCACGCGAACAAGCGCGGGTCTGATTATTCTTTCTTTTAGTTGATATCCGGTCTGGACAACTTCAATGATCTGTCCATCGGTATAATTTTCGTTTTCTTCGTGAGTCACCGCTTCCTGGTTGTTGGGGTCAAAGAGGTCACCAGGTTTCAGGTCGATGACAGTCACGTTCTGCTTTTCAAGCGTTGAGAGCAGCTTTTTCAGGATCAATTCCACGCCAGCGATCCAATTGGCGCAATCGGGATCGGCGGGTGCGTGCTCCAGCGCGCGTTCGAGGTCGTCCACCACTGGCAGAAAGATCCTGACGTGCTCGCCCAGGAGTCGTTCAGCCATCGCGGTGTTTTCCTGGTCAATACGGCGTTTGTAGTTGGCAAAACTGGCGCGTTCGCGCTGCAAACTGTCGAGGTATTCATCGGCCCTGGCCTGAAGTTCGCTCAGCTGGGTCTCCAATGCTGTGTTCTCATTATTTTCTTCTACTTCGCTTGTTTTTTTATCATCATCTGTCATATCTATTCCTCATCATTGTTTCGCAATGTGTTAATCTATCAAATTTTCTATTACCAGGTCTGACATCAGCTCGCCGACGTATCGAACCACGCTGATCGTTTGCCCATAAGGCATGCGCATGGGGCCCAGGACGCCGAGGGTGCCGCTAAACTGATCGGGGATGCCGTAGCGTGTCAGGACCACGGTGCAGTTTTGCAGTTCCTGCCAGGTACCCTCTCCGCCGATCAAAACCCGCACGCCGCCAATGTCTTCGCTTAGTACGGTGCGCGAGATCAGATCGTCCAGCAAGGGGCGTTCTTCCAGCAGGCGCAAGGGGGAGCTGTCCGCCTGAAGATCGGTAAATTCGGGTTCGCTAAGAATGTTGCTCAGGCCATCCAGATACAGCTCGCCTGTCACGAGTTTGTTAGCCAGGCTAAGCTGATCGACCACAGCCTCCAGAACCAGTTTTAAGTTTGGATTATTGACAGGCGTCAGCGCCTTGATCTGCTCCACGCTGCGGTTTTCACAGATGTGATTGACTTGCTGGGCCAGCTGGGAAAGCTGTTCCTGGCTGTGAATACTGTCAAAGGTCAGAATTTGCTGCTGTATCTCACCGCCAACCAAAACGAGCACGAGCAAGACCTGGTTGCCGCGGGTCGCGATCAACTCGAGGTGCTTAAAAGTGATGTTCTCAGAGTGGGGGGCGGTGACGATCGAGACCGCCTGAGATTGGTTGGCTAAAACTGATGCCGCCAGAGGCAACCAGTGATCCAAACCTTTGCGGGATTGGTAGAACTGGTGGGCGATCGTGTTGCGCGTAGCCGAGGGAAGGCTGGTGTGCTGCACCAGATTGCCAACGAAGAAGCGATAGCCTTCTTCAGTCGGGACGCGCCCGGCGGAGGTGTGCGGCTGGCGCAAAAAGCCCATCTCTTCCAGCATGTTCATTTCGTTGCGCACGGTGGCGGAGCTGATCCTGAGATTGTACTGGTCGATCAGAGATTTGGAGCCAACAGGCTGAGCCGTGCGCGTGTGTTCGTGTACGACCAGGGAAAGGATAATTTTCTGTCTGTCACTCAGTTGGCTCATCTTTTTCTCAATATTAGCACTCTCATCATGAGAGTGCTAATTCACCGTAATTAATGTTATCATCTGCGATTTTACTCGTCAAGAAAAGGATAAACGCTAAAGGTTAATATTGTATTAGAAGAGGTGCTGGGGTTGGTGCAGATGGAAAAATTCGGCTATTTAACCGTGAAGGTTATAGCCAACCGGAGTAGGGTGCCCATGGGGTGGATTTGCCTTCTCACCTGGGAGAAGGTGCCCGCAGGGCGGATGAGGGGCCAGTCGTCGGGGATCGGGGAATATTAGTCCAATTGCTAAACCGTGAATCATTTTGATTTCCTCATCCACCACTTCGTGGTTCCCCTTCTCTGGACTGGTGCCGAAAAAATAG
>DBPR01000004.1 GCA_002305635.1 Anaerolineaceae bacterium UBA1415
TCTAATGAAACGGCACCACCTTAGGCCTATCTCCCAAAGGGCGAAGGCTTAAACAATCCGCCCTTCGGTCTACCCCTCACTCTGGTAAACCAGAGTAAACAGTCCGCCCTTCGGGCACCCTTTCCTACTGAAAGGGCAGGCCTATCTCCCATGGGCGAAGGCTTAAACAATCCGCCTTTCAGGCTACCCCTCACTCTGGTAAACCAGAGTAAACAGTCCGCCCTTCGGGTACCCTCTCATGCTGAGAGGGCAAGATTTACTACTCAATTTATTGATCGGTTGATAACCAGTCACATATTTTCGTAAAAAACTATGAGATTTCCGGCGAGGCCACGGGGATTTTTCCGATACGGCGCAGGCTCAAAAACGCGAGTACGGATAGGACGCCAATACCAGCGCCAACCAACCAGGGGGTTTGGATGCTGAATTTATCGGTAAGAATACCAGCGCCCATCGGTCCGATCGAGAGGGCGATGAACCAATTGAGGCCGAAAAAGCCCAGGTAGCGTCCGCGCTGATCGGCGGGGGCGAGATTGGCAACATAAGCGGTGGCGGTTGGGGCTGTGATCAATTCGCCAAAGGTCATGACCACCATGGCGAGCAAGAAGCCCCAGAAGTTGGTGCTATAGGCGACGATGAGCATGGCAAGCGGATAGAACGCCGCGCCAATTGGCATGACGCGGTGCGGGTCGTGACGTATGGTGAGACGGGTGATCGCGACCTGCAGGAAGATGACCATGAGCGCGTTTGTGGTCGGTATCCACGAATATTGGTCTTCCTGAATGCCGAAGTTTTGCTTGATGTAGACGGCCAGAATGACCCACATGAGCGTGGCGCAAATTTCCATCAGGGTAAACGAGCCGAGCATGCGCATAAAGGCTTTGTTGCGCATGGCCTGGAACATGACTTTGAACTGATCGCCCAGGCTTTCCCGTTTTTCGCCTGTTTTTCGTTCGAGTGTTTCCTTGAGAAAGACAAGCGTGATAACGCCGAAGGTCAGCAGGGCAAGCGCAGCCGCCACGAAACCAATATTATAAGAACGGGAAAGCACCAACCCGCCCAGGATCGGGCCGAGGGCGACGCCGATGTTGCGCCCCATGCGGATCAGGCCGTAAGCCTGGGTACGTTCCTCAGCTGGCAGCATATCGGCGACAATGGCATCGGTGCCGATGCGATAGAGCGGGCTGAAGCTGCCGGAAAGGAACATCAGCAAGCCAAATTGCCAGAATTTGTTGGCGAAAATATAGCTGAAGTAGACGAAAGCCATGCCGAATACACCAAGGATCATGATGCTTTTTCGGCCAAAGTAATCCACCAGCGAGCCAGCCAGGATGGAGGCGATCAGACCGGAGACGGAATTGAAGGTCATCAGGCTGGTGACGACAGCCATGGGGAGAGCCAGGGTTTCAGAGGCGTAGATGGTCAAAAAGGGCCAAACCATGGTCGTGCCGGTCGTGGAGACGACCAGACCAAAGATCAGCAGCCAAAACTGAATGGGATATCGCTGGAAAATGAAGTTGAACTGCTTCATGGTTGCGGTATCGGGTTGCTGAGAGGGAAGGCGGCTTCGCAGGTGTAACCTATGGGGAGGTACAGCGGCTCCTGATAGCGGTAGATCGTGAAGTAGAGTGTGGTGGCTGGGCTGCTGCCATACTGGATCTGGTAAGGGTCGACGATCTCACCATTTTTATTGAAGATCGGGCTCTGGCGCTGGAAAATGATCTCTTCCCCGTTGGGACCGCGCAAGGTCAGCAGATAAAGCTCTTCACGTTCGCGCCCGTCGTAAAGATTACTGTTGCCGACCGGGATCGGGTCTTCTGGCATGACGCCGTAGGAATCGTTTGGTGCAATCCGGCAGAGGGCCATTTCTTCGGAGGTCAAAAAGCGAAGGCTCTGAACCATTTTGTCAAAAGCGGGTTTGCCAATGTTGTTCCATAAAGCGACATCATCTTCATGCGCGTTTGTGCTTTCGCCAATGAAAACAAGGCAGCCGTGTTCAGAGTAATGAAAAACGATCTCGCCAGTGGCATGAAATTCATTGTTGATCCCGCTGATCCTGGTCGATTGGGCCGTGCCGATCGGAAGTGTGATCGCTTCGTACGGTGAGAAGGAATATTGAGAGCCCAGGAAATAACTTTTTTTGAGCACATAGGCAAGGCAGCTGGCCTCATCGGTGATCTCTTCGGTTTTATATTGCCAGATCGAAAAGCTGAGGCCCGAATCTCCGGCGGTAATGGAAGTGAAACGACCGGTTGTGTTGTAGGCGGGAGCTTCGTCCACAAAAAAGTTCGTCTCATAGGTGGGGCCATTTTCCCTGGCAACCAGGATGGGCGTGAAAGCGTAGCTTTTTTCGGGAACGGCCACTTCCTGGCCCATCTGAATAAAAGTGGAATAGTCAGGTGTTGGTGTCCGTGTCTGTATGGGAGCGTGAACAACTGGCGCGAGGTAGATGGGCACCTCGGTGCGGGCGGGACTGCTGATCTGATAGCCGCAGGCGCTCAGCAGGAGCAGGATGGAAAGCAGGAGGAAAGCGAGGCGGCGCATCAGGGCAATATCACCTCATTGCCTTCTGGCTCGACTCTCGATGTCAGGTGAAACTGCTTGAGCATTTCGCGGTAAGTGGGCAGGAAGGCTTCCCAGTCGGCTTCAATTCCTTTGCCAACGAAAACCAGGACGTAAAACGGCATCGCCACGATCACCACGCGCCCGAGCATGTAGCTTTCGGCGTGTGGCTTGGCGAAATCGAGCAGCATGGCTGGGTATTTATCGACCTTGGTCTGACCCTCGTTGACCACGGCGTAGTCATCATCGAGGATGGAGTAAAGGAAGGGTTCGATCCTTTCTTTGGCTTGCTCCAAGTGGGTGGCTGTGTCGATCGTGTCGGTCGGAGCGGTGTAAACGTAGACGACCAGCTCTTCTTCATTGGCCTGATAATCGGGTGGGGTGACTTTGAGGATCTCGGCTTCGGTTTCGGTCAGCCAGCCCTCGGGGATGGCGAAGGTGTAGCGCCCGTGGGGGTCCGTGTAATCTTCCAGCGGCAGGCTTTTGCCGGAAGCGGTAGCGCAGCCAGCCAGCAGGCCCAGGCAGAGAAGAATGAGGATCGAACGATATAGGTTTTTGCGCATATAGTGAAATTTTACTTCAAAAGACGGAGAGGGGATAATTACATCTGAATTATCTCGCTATTGGATTGGTTTTATTTTTTTTATCTCTATAACCTTTATATCTATCTTATCAATTAATACTTTGCAATTATATTTCTGTGTCCATTGATAAAATATCCATTAATCCTGTTGGCTTAAGCAAGGCTTTATTTCTATTTCAATGCTCTCAATTATCTCCTTAGCTTCCAAATACGTCTTCATATCAGCTAAAGACGTTAAAAACTCTGCCTCAATATAGGATGTGTTGACAACGTTTTCGATGATGTTGACTTGAACGGGATCGTTCGACTTTAGCGCTGGGAGCATATCTTCTGCATACATACCAGTTATTGTTTCTCGTATTTCCTCAATTGGTATGTAATAAGAATAACTATAAAGCTTCTTTTCTTTTATTGAATATTCAGAGATATCTGTAATAGCAAAGCCATTTACTTCCTCATACTTTTGCACCAGATCACTCCAGTTTGCATGGGCGTCAGCGTAGTTTTTTATTTCTTCCTGACAGTTGTTTCCATATGTCAGTACGATTACTCCTTCGATTTTCCTGCTAAGGAGAGGGGATTTAACTAAAACAATTAAATTGGATCGATCTTCAACGACTCTCCAGGTAAAAGGAAATTTTAGTTGTAGTATTCCTGTGCTATGGAAATAAGCCTGATATTTCCGTTGGTAGTTTGTTAATGTAAAGTAAGCGCCAAAAACCAGCATTAGAATAAGCAATATCAGAATGACTATTTGTAGAAGGTTTGTTTTTGTTTTCATTTTTCACCTTTATAGTCTGGAGGGTATAAACCAATTGCAATGAAAAAACCGACTTCATCCTTTTTTAACATTGCTTGTAAAGTCGGCATGTTCTCTTTTTTCATGTAGAAGCTAATTTGATCATAATAATGAAAGAACCTTTCAGCAATGAATTCAATGTTCTTTTCATAATCTAAGTAATAAAATCCGACATTATGGAAAAATGGGAGTAAATTTTCTTTTTTTTCTGAAAACGTGAAAATTAATTGGTGCAGAGTAATCATTTCTTTTCTTACATCAGTTGGATCAATTGGAGAACAACTCATAAAAGTATCACAGGGAAATACTCTTTCTATTTCTACTATGAAAGGGCCTCTAAATATCAATTTAAGAGGCTCCTCAATTGTTTCTGGCAAGTGGGTTTCAGATTGAAACCCCATGGTATATAAGGGATAAAGGTTTTTTTCAAAAAGGGCAATAAAGTATCTATTAGCTAAATCTCTGGACTTACTCATACCAAACCTTGCTTTCTTCTAATACAAAACTAATTATATCAAGCCATTGATATGATTTCTTGTCAAATAACAGCAATTCTCAGTATAAAATTGTGTAACCTGGATTCTCTTTTCCTCGAGCGAATATTATCTAATTTTTGATTGGTAATCGACCTGTAGGACGTTTTTTGTGGTAGGGGCGGGCCGCTGTGCCCGCCCGTCGTCTGGAATGAATAGAATATTACTGGAATATCAAGGAATTGTGACGTTTAATTTTCCACACCATCGGGCGGACATGGCAGTCCGCCCCTACAAATGGCGCCCATAACTCTGATTAATAAATATATACCCAACATTTTCCACTCTGTGAAATAACTCGGTTTGTGGGGGTGTTCTGCCATTGAGGAGATTATACCATGTGCTTGATTTTTCTATACTGAGAATTCCTGGTCAAATAAGCCAGCAATTCTCAGTGTGACAACGAACATATGTTACTTTTTAATAATCGGACATGGTCATGAGACCTTGTCCCGTACATAAGTAAAATGAGATTTGATGTTAAAATAACGGCGATATGGCAATTGTTGCGGATGAAGTTATCTTTAGCAAGCGAAAAACGATCTCGATCGAGGTGAAAGCGGACGGACGGCTCGTTTTGCGCGTGCCAAACCGAACCACGCAAAAACGCATCGCGGAGGTTTTGGAGATCAAAGCCGACTGGATCAGGCAAGCCAGAGAGAGGGTCTTGCGGTCAAAAGCGAGCCGTGTGGATATCGTTTTCAATGACGGTGAAAGTTTGCCATTGTTTGGAAAGAATTATCCCCTGAGGGTGGTTGACAAGCCCCGGGGCGGGCTGGTTTTTGAGCCGGCGCGCGGGTTCAGTCTGGATAAGGAATACCTGGATGTGGGTCGGCAGTTATTGGTCGGAATGTATCGTCTTCAGACCAGGCAGAAGGTTACAGCGATTGCCGCGCAAGTGGGCCGCAAGTGGGGGTTGAGCTGGCAGGGGATACGGATCACCAGCGCGAAGACGCGTTGGGGGTCGTGCAGCTCGAGGAACAGCCTCAATTTTTCATATCGTTTGGCTCTGTTGCCCCTGGATCTGGTGGAGTATGTGGTGGTGCACGAACTGGCGCACACCCGACATCACGACCACAGCGCGCGATTTTGGAGCTTGGTGGGGGAGATGATGCCGGATTATCAGCAGCGGCGCAAGCGGATCAAGGAAGTTGCCAGGACATTACCGGAGATTTAATAAAAATATCAATATATTTGTAGGAATGCATGGCTGAATGTAGGTGGGATTTTGTTCCTGCCCTTGGGTGCTTTGCCCCAGAGGTTGATTCCGGCAAAATGTTTAGGAAAATTTCGATTTTATCGAGATAGAAAACAACGCAATCCGGATTACATCTCATACCTTGGACGTCGGATTGAAGATGGGCGAATTTGTCCGCCCATCTTCAATCCGACGGTCAAATTATGGTTTTGCGTGTCGGATTGGAGAAATAAATCCCAATTACACCCTTGATTTTGCCGGATTCAACTGAAGAATCCGGCCTACGAGGTTACTGATTTGACACGGGTTTTAATGAGAATTGCTGGTATTCCCCCTTTCCTTTCTTCTGAAAACTTGCTAAACTAATCCAGAAATAGAACGTATGTTCTATTACAGAGGAGAAGCGAAAGATGCCACACGAATACCCCACAAGAATTGCAGCGTCGCTGATCCCTGACCCTGCCCGTCGCACGCAGGCGGGCAGGAGATCACAAAAGCAAAATGGAGGAGTTCTGAACCAGGAACAAATGAAGTTTTCAACGGAGCTGCACGAACTGGAAGCGCGCTACAAGGGCAAAGAAGCCTTAAACAAGTACCCTGACTCATCGCGTTTGCAGCTTTCTGAGCAGGTCAAGATGGAGCTGAGCGAAGAGATATCGACTCTGCGAGAGGTAGGCAGGCTCTTTTCAAAAGCGGCCAAAGCGGGTGGGGAGGAGAATTACCCCGCCAATCTTGCCAAAACGGTCGATGTGCTGGGCATGTGTTTTTTGCGTCTGGCAACTTTGATGCGCGCTCATGCCGAGCTGACAGGCAGCGAGAGCAATCAGCTCGTCACTGAAATGATCGAGACGGTTCAGGAATTCGCGAAGGAGGCGATGGAGGCTTATGGAATTAGCCCTAAGTAATACACAAGTCATTAACCCATTCAGGCGCGTGCGCCTTTCTGAAGTGGCTCCGTCTAAGTTGGATGATCTGCCAGCCGTGCGGAGGTTGAACACCAGGGCGGAGTTCCTGCGCGGCTTGCGCGAGATCAGGAACTTCAGCCGTGTCTTTGGGCGGGTACGCCTGCGCAATTATCAGGTCGAAGCCGCTGATGCGATCCTTGATTCGGTGTTGGGGAAGAAGGGTCTGAGCTTTGTGGTCATGTTTCCCCGTCAATCGGGGAAGAACATGCTGCAGGCGCAGCTTGAGGTCTATCTGATGACCGTTCTGGGCGGCATGGGGGCGGAGATGGTCAAGCTTTCGCCGACCTTTCAGCCGCAGAGCCTGAACGCCATGCGCAGGCTGGAGAGCGCCCTGGAGGATAACTATCTGACCCACGGGCAATGGCAGAAAAGCGCTGGCAATCATTATCGTTTCAAGAACGCGCATCTGACCTTTTTGTCGGCGGCGCCTGGCTCGAACATCGTTGGCGCGACCGCATCGACCTTGTTGATGTTGGACGAGGCGCAGGATATCGGCATTGCCAAATATGACAAGCAAATCGCTCCGATGGCGGCATCGACCAACGCGACGCGCGTCTTTTGGGGCACTGCCTGGACGGGGCAAACGCTTTTGGCGCGCGAGCTAAGGGCGGCTCAGGAAGCAGAAGCCCGTGATGGCGTTCGGCGCGTTTTCCGCCTGGGCGCTGAGCAGGTGCGCGCGGAAGTGCCCGCCTATGGGCTCTTTGTCGATGAGCAGGTGGCTCGTCTGGGACGCTCGCATCCGATGGTGCGTTCCCAGTTCTTTAGTGAGGAGATCGACTTCGCGGGCGGTCTGTTCACCCCCGCGCGTCTGGGATTGATGCAGGGCAGCCATGCCGCCTGTGAGGCTCCGCAGGCTGGTAAGCGCTATGCCATGCTGGTCGATCTGGCGGGCGAAGACGAGCAGGCGCGCAAAGAGGGCTTTGTTTCGGCTGAGACCGATCAGCTGGAAAACCCTGGCAGGGACAGCACCGCGGTCACGATCGTGGAGATCGACCTGAGTTTGTTAGATGACGATCTGATCGGCAAACCGCGCTATCTGGTGGCGCGGCGCTACCTCTGGCAGGGCGAAAAACACAGCACGCTTTACCAGCGCCTGCTGAGTCTGGCGAAGCATTGGAATTGCGAGAAGATCGTTGTCGATTCCAGCGGCGTTGGCGCGGGCGTCTGTTCCTTTTTGCGCGATCGTTTGGGCGAGCGCGTGATCCCGCTGGTATTTAATCAAAAAATTAAGTCAGATCTGGGCTGGGGCTTTCTGGCGGTGGTCGATACGGGCCGCTTTCAGGATTTCAAACCCAGACAGGCATTCACAACCGAGGACGGCAGGCTCAACCTTTTATCACTGCAAATGGCGGATGAACAGGAGCGTTTGCAGAGCCTCTTTCAACGTCAATTACAAGCATTGTCTTTTGAAGTGGGGATTGGTCCCCAAAAAACGCTCAAATGGTGGGTGCCTGACGGGACATCAGACCCGCTGGGCGGCTTGCTGCATGACGACCTGGTCATCTCAGCCGCGATGACGGCAATTTTGGACGAGATGGAGTGGACGCCTACCTATGCCCCCGCGATCATTCAGGCAAGCGACCCGATCAGAGAAATGGATGGAGGTTTTTAGTGACTTACTTTACCCGCAACCAGGGTTACCCTTTTGGCATCGACATTTCGCAGCATAACGCCAGTTATGACGGCAAGCGCATGCCGGATTTTGACCTGATCAAAGCCCACGAACCCAGGGTGCGCTTTATCGCCATGCGCACGGGGCTCTCCTGGGGCTACCGCGACACGCTGTTCGAGCGTTATTTCAGCGAAGCCTGGCGGATCGGCGTTTGCATTTTGCCTTATCACGTTTTGTATCCCGGCGAGGATGCGGTCAGGCAAATGGATTTTTTCCTGACGATCCTGAAAGAGGTTGACCTGGATCAGGTCAGACTGGTGCTGGACCTGGAACTGGATCACGGCAGGAGCAAGGCGCAGATCACCAGAACGCTGAATGAATGTTTGCGTTATCTCAGAAACAGAACGGGGCGTTACCCGATCGTTTACAGCCGCGCGCTGTGGATCAACGAGTTTCTGGAGGTGGAAGACCTGCCAAAGCTGGATTGGTGGCTGGCGCAGTATATCCGCAGCTGCGAGAGCCCGGAGTATACACCTGAATATCCGTGCCCGCCGATGCTGCCGAGGGGTGTGCGCCAGTGGCTGATCCATCAAACCTCACAGCGCGCGCCCGCGATCGGTGGCCTGGGGCACTATATGGATTACAACCGCTGGAACGGCAGCCTCGAGCAGCTTTGGGCATATTTTGGCAGGAACAAGCCCCGTTTGGCGGCTTGTCCGCTGGATTCTTTTCCCTGTGAACGGGCTGGTGTGATTCGCCATGAAGAAGTTTTGCAGGAGGCGGCGGCATGAAAACGAGCCTGAGAGAAAGGATCAAAATGGTCTTTCAGAGGAGTTCCGCGCCAAAGCCTGACAGCCAACATGTTGGGTTCAGCCTGATCGAGGATGAAAATAACTTCCTGATCGGGGCGCAGAGCGCTTTTGGCTCGCCCCGCGACCGCGTCAGCTACAGCCGTCAGCATAGCATGCAGGACAGCCTGGACGCCTGGCGCTACAACCCATTGGCGAGGCGGATCGTTGAGTTGACGACCCAATACGCCGCCGGGGGCGGTTTGCTGGTCAAGTGCGCTGACAAGCCCACGCAGGATTTTTTGATTGAATTCTGGGGGCATCGGCTCAACCGCATGGATCAGAGGATCAATCAGTTCAGCGATGAATTGTGTTTGACTGGCAATTTATTCCTCTTGCTGAGCACGGACGCGAGTGGGATGAGCTATTTGCGGGTCATCCCCGCGTCGGATGTGCTGGCGATCGAATCGAGCCAGAATGACATCGAGCAGGAGCTGGCTTATCGCCTGAAAGCTGATCAGGATGGGGATGAGCAGGTGATCCCCGCTTATGACGCCCTGAAAGAAAGCTGTCAGGAGGGAGCGGCGTTCCCGCCCGCTGTGCTGCATTACGCCATCAACCGACCGAGCGGCTCACAGTGGGGCGAGGGCGACCTGACGCCCGTCCTGAAGTGGCTGACGCGTTACAGCGCCTGGCTGGAGGACAGGGTGCGGCTGAATCGGTTCCGCAACGCCTTCGTTTACGTCGTTAAGGCTCGCTTCGCCAGCGAGAACGACCGCTACGCCCGCCAGGTTCAGCTGAGCGCCAATCCGCCCGGACCTGGTTCGATCCTGGTGACAGACGAGAGCGAAGAATGGTCGGTTCTGGCACCCAGGCTGGAGGCGCTGGATGCTTCCAGCGATGGTCTGGCGATCAAGAAGATGATCGCGGCTGGGGTTGGGCTGCCGATGCACTTTTTGGCGGAACCAGAATCGTCAACCAAAACGACAGCTGAAGCTTCTGGCAGTCCGACCTATCGAAGGTTTTCGGAAAGGCAGCGCTATTTGTGTCAGATCGTCGAGGATATCTTGCGCGTAGTCGTTGAAAGACGGGCGCTAGTGGATCTGAGCGTAGATGCCAAAGCATCTATTCGCGTGGAGGGTGGCGACGTCAGCGCCAGGGATAACCGCGAGCTGGCTGAGGCTGGGCAGCAAATTCAGGAACTGGCCAGTGGGCTTTTGGAGCGTGGCGCGATCGATCAGGCGGAATATTTACGTTTGGTCTACCGCTTTATGGGCGAACGTTTGCCTGAACCAGCGAACGCGCCGATGGAATAAATTGTTTGCGCCTGCCACGCGTGGGGCTGGCGGGCGTGAGCATTGGGCACGAATCATTTGGAAGGAGATCTATGGCTGAAAGTCGGCAAAGGCTGGCTCTGGAGGTCAACCCGCTTGGAAGTGGTCGCTTTGAGATTCTGGCGATCACCGCGGGACCAGCCAATGGTTGGGTATTCCCAGCCGAAGTATTAAGAGAATCGCTGCATCTATGGGATGGGGTCAACTGTTTTGTGGACCACAGCCTGAAAGAACGCTCGGTGCGCGATATCGCTGGAATATTAAGAAAACCAGTCTGGGACAACCAGGCGAATGGTATTCGGGCAGAGCTGAGCGCCTTTGGACCCTCGGCGGAGGTGCTGAAGGACATCGGCAGACAAGTGCTCGAAAAGTCTGACGAGCCAGCCGTTCGGGTTGGCTTCTCAGCAGATGTGCTTTTTCAGGGCAAGGCTGGCAAGGTCGAGAAGATCCTGCGCATCTACTCGGTCGATCTGGTCTACAACCCGGCACGCGGTGGGATATTCCTGCGCGCGCTCAATCAACTCGGCATCAATCCCATCATGGAAGGAGAATCCTCGATGAAAAAAACTCAGGAAGAAGTGATTGAAAGCAAAATAAGTCTTCAGGAAAGCCCTGAAGCAGTCCAGACCGATCAGGGGATCAGCCTGGAAGAACAACTGGCAGAAATGAGGCAAATGCGCGAGCAGATGAGCGCGTTCTTGCTGGAAAGCAGCCTCGCCAACACGAATCTGCCGCAAAGCATGAAGAACAATATCAGAAAGCAGTTCCAGCAGCGCAGTTTCGCGCCCGCGGAGCTTTCGCAGGCACTGCGGGAAGCGCACACTTTGTTGAGTGAACTGCAGGGCGCGAACGCGGTCAAGGGTCCTGCGCGGATCGAGGGGATGATCGAGCCGGGCGAACGCCTGCAGGCCGCGGTGGACGATCTTTTTAACGTCCCGCGTGAAAAAGCGCTGGCAGGCGCGAAGGTGGCAAAGCTCTCGGGCATCCGTGAGCTTTATCTGAGCCTGACGGGCGATTATGACCTGCATGGCGGCTACTTCCCCGAACGCGCCCAACTGGCGACCACGGCTGACTTCAGCGGACTGGTCAAGAACAGCCTGAATAAGCTGGTCGCCAACACCTGGGAAGAACTGGGCAAGGCGGGCTACGACTGGTGGAAGGACGTTACCGTTCAGGAGCATTTCAACAGCCTGCATGACATCACCGGCACGCTGGTTGGCACGGTAGGTGACCTGCCGAGCATCGCCGAGGGCGGCAACTATACCGAGCTGAAGGTGGGCGATTCGCCCGAAACCGCCAGATTCACCAAATATGGCGGTTATATCCCTTTGACGCTGGAACTGATCGATCGCGATGAAACCCGCAAATTGCGCGCCTACGCCCGTGAACTCGCTTCGGCTGGGATGCGCAAGATCTCACGTTTGGTGGCGGAGATCTTCACCAAAAACGGAGGGGTTGGGCCTGTTCTGGCAGATGGCGGAAATCTCTTCAACAATGCCGCGGTCACTTTGGTGGATGGTCACGGCAACCTTGGCAATCTGGCGCTGAATGCCGCCAACTGGGATACGGTCAGCGCCAGGGTCTATGGCCAGCCCATGCTGATCAAAAACGCCGCTGGCTTCTATGGCACGGGCCCGCAGATGGCGGTGAACCCGAAATTCATCCTGGTACCGCGCGCTTTGCAGCGGACAGCCATGGAGATCTGCACAGGCGCGCTGGTGCGCGAGCAAAATCATGTTTATGACAACGTGCTCAAGGGCAGCGCGGTGCCCTTGGTCGTGCCGGAGTGGACTGACGCCAACGACTGGGCGGCGGCTTGTGACCCACGCGTCGCGCCCGCCATCTTTGTCGGCGAGCGCTTCGGTCTGGCGCCTGAAATTTTTATCGCTGGGGACGAGCTTTCGCCAGCGGTCTTTAGCAATGATGAGCATCGGCTGAAGGTGCGCCACTATCTGGCGGTTTGGGTCAACGACTTTAGACCACTTTACAAGAACAATGTCGCGTAGAAAAGGAGAGCGATGGATAAATTGAAGCTTTTGCTAAGTTCACGTAAGTTTTGGGCAGCGCTGATGGGTCTGGTTTTTATGATCCTGAAAGCCTGGCGCCCTGATTTTCCGCTGGACGCTGACCAATTGGCGGGCATCATCGCCATCTTGGTCACCTATATTTTGGGCACCGCGCTGGAGGACGGTCTGCGGGCAGATCAAAAGTAAATAATTGGAATAATCCAGCCCCTTTGGACGCCCAGAGGGGCTGGAAAGGAGGAAAAATGACAGACAGAGAATTGAAAAAAGTGTTGAACAAGCTCATGGGCAAAGATGTCATGAGCTGGAGATTGCGCGAGGATGGCTATTTGGTGGTGATCAACAAGCAAGGCTGGAAAGTGACCTTCTCGGCTGAAGAAGTGCAAAGAACGCTCCAGGAATTGCAAAACCCGAATGGAAAGCAAGATGCCGCCGTTAAGTGAGATGATCAGACGGCTCGAAAGCCAGTTTTTGGACCCTTACCAGTTGGTGCTCAATCAGGAAGCCAAGGTGGAAGCTTTTCGCGCTTCCCTGGCTTATCTTAACAGCCAGTTGTCGGAAAACTTTACGCTGGAAGGGCTGGGCGGCGCGACCACGACAAGCCTGCCCGAGGCATATCTGCCCGTGCTGGAGCGCGGAGCGGCTGCCGTGGTTTTGCAAATGGTCCTGCAGAATCAATTTGCCAGTTACAGCAATCTGCCGCTTGACAGTGAGGGTTTGGCTGACTGGCTGCGCTACCTGATCGGGGAACGGGACGCCTTGTTGGACCGATTAAGGCTTGCCAATCTGCAAACCGCCGTAAATCCCGCCTGGGGTAACTGGAAGCTGGAGCAAGGTGCAGGTCATGAGTGAGCTTGCTCTGGGTTTTCTGGGTTCGTCTGATGAAGGTGGATGGTTCGTCCTGAGAGGCGCGAATCAGACCTCGGGATTGGTCAGTTGTGATTATGAGCTCAACCCAGCCTTGAACAGCATGGTCGAAGAGAGGATCTCTTTGAATTTACGCGGCTCGAGGCTGCAGTTGCGAAATGTGGTGGGCACGCTTGAAAAGTTGCTGCACACTCCGATTGACAGGCAGTTCAGCCCGCTGGTTTTGCGCGTCTGGAGCCAGGATCGCGGCGCGTATCTTTACAGCGCGATCGCGCAAGCCCAACTGGAGATCGAAGAGGGACAGCTCAGCTCCCAGGCGTCTGGTTCGATGCGCCTGCATTTGCGTATCAGGCGGGAAGGCTTCTTCTTTGGTGAAGAAGAGGCGTTACCGCTCGCCAACAGCTCCGGCAGCGGCACCAACCCTTTGACGGTCTATAACCATGACGACAGCCATCTGGGGCATGACAACTGGTTTTCGATCAACATTTCGGCGCTGAGCCTGACGCAGCCCGCCAGCCTGCGCCTGGAGATCGAAAACAACGCCACTGGCAGTGGATTGAGCCATTTTTGGCTTGGCGGCCTGACCTGCAGCGATGAGGAAAGCCGCCCGACACTGAATTTTGAGGCGGAAAACGCTCAGGGAGGGACGGTTTTGCTATCTGGGCTGGCATCGGGCGGAAAGTATTGTCAATATCGTTGGTCGGGGACGAACTGGAACACTCTGGCAAGCTGGACGCTTGGAGCGGTCGAGGTGAGCCAGTTGAAGGGGCTGGCTTTGACGCCATTTTTGCGATTTTTTAGCCCGATCTCGGACGAGCTGCTCAGTTTGCGCCTTCAGATCGCTCAATCGGGAACGGTGATGTGGCAATCTCCGATGATGGCGGTTGAGAAGAATGTCGGTTATTTTACTTTTGAGCCGATCCAGCTGCCTTTAGGCGTTTTGCCTTTGCAATCTTACGCTTATCCGCATCAGCTGATCCTGCAGGCGCGCCGCAGCAACAGCGGGGAACACCTTCTGGAAGTGGACGACCTCTTATTGCTGCCGCATGAGCCGTATCTTCGTTTTAACGCGTTTGGTGTGCTTCAAAACGGGGAGAAAATGATCGTTGATGGAAGGTCGGGTCTCAGCTGGTCTTTACGTGATGGACTGGAAATGAAAACCCACCATCAACTCGGAGAGGCTTTGCGCCTGGTGCCGTCGAATAAGCAGCATTTTTGGATCTTCCAGACGGATACTGAGGCGAAAGCAGCGATCGGGCGAAGCGTGAAGGTGCGCGCCTGGTTTCGGCGGCATTGGAGCCTGCCATGAGCTGGGCGGTTGAATTTTTGAACCGTGAGGACGGGTGTTTTTTGCACGCGCCCGAGGCTTGTATCCCGATCAGTCTGGAGTGGAACGACCGCCTGGGCGCTGATCAGGCGCTGATCCGATGCGAGAACAGCGGCTTGAATTTGCGTTACTGGGAATATCTCCTGGGCCAGGACGTGAGGGTGTACGACCCTGCGGGCCGCCTTGCCTGGTGGGGCTTTCTGGACAAGGTTGAGCAGCATCAGGCTGGCTGCATCAAGAGCCTGGACCTTGGGAGTGTGTTCAACAAGGTGGCTGTTCTTTATCAGAACAGCGCGCTCTTTCCGCAGGGGCCGCCGCAGCGGAGCGCCTGGAAAGACGATCTGATCAGCCAGGATGGCTACGGCATCCGGCAGAAATTGCTGAGACGCGCGTTTTTGCATGAGCAGGTCGCTGATCAGATGGCTGAAAAATATCTGGAAGAGCATGCTTGTCTTGCCACGCGCCTCGAATCTTTTACGAAAGAAGACGGGGATCACTTCATTTTAAGATGTAAGGGCTGGATGCACAGCCTCGCCTGGCGAATTTGGGAAGGTTGGAATGGGGTTGTTGAGCACAGACCTGCTCAGTCGGGTGTTCAATCGCTGGGCATGGAAGCGGGTAGTCAAAGGATCGGGCAGTCATTTACGGTGCCGGAATCGGTTGATAGCTTTTCCTTCGCAATTCGTGTTCGCAGGCAGGGTTTGCCAAGCGACCGTCTGGTGATCGCTCTGCAGGCTGACGCGAACGGGAAGCCATCGGGGAGTGACCTTATCAGCAAGGATATTCAGGGCGCAGATCTCAATGATCAAAGTTATCAGTGGCTGGACCTTGTCCCGCAGGCTTCAGTCAGGCTTCTTGCGGGCAACAAGTATTGGCTGGTGTTGAAACGCAGCGCTGGCATTGATGCGCAGAATGGATACTGGATCGGTCTGGATGAGAACCTTGGTTTTGGCAACGGTTCAATGCTTCTATATAATGGAAGCAGCTGGCCTGGGCGAAGCCCGGAGGCGGATCTGCTATTTCGGATCGTGGGGCGAAAGACTTTGGCGCAGCAGATCACTGATCTGGTCGATTTTGCCGGGCAGTTCCTGAATGGGGTTGATACCAGCCAGATCGAAGGTCTGGCGCTGCCGCTATTTCTGCGGGAAAATCAGGATTGTCTGCGCTGCTTTTTTGACCTGCTGGAGCAGGGCAACGCTGGTCTGCGACCTTTGCGCGCGGCGGTCAGCCCCACGCGCAGAATCCAGATCTGGCGGCAGCCCAGCCAAAGCGAGGCGATCTACTATCTCGAAAGGAACGGAAACCTCAGCAATCGTTTCGGTCAGCCTCTTTCCGCCCCCTGGCAGGCGGTGGGTCAGTGGCTGCATACCTGGGATGAGGCGCCTGTTTACGTCTCGAATATGAAACTGAAGATTGCTGACGGGAAAGTGTCGATCAACAGGAGTGTTATCTCAGAAGAACAAAAGGAGCTTGCTGCCGTTGGCTGATTAAACTTCTGTTAAGAGCGTACATTCCCTTTTATCGGTCTGTTGCGAATATGCTATACTTTCAACAGAAAAATATCGAAGGTCGAGGTTATTATGAACAAAGTAGCAGTGGTGAGTGATTCATCTGCTTATATTCCCCAGGAATATGTGGATCAATACGGGCTTACAATTCTGCCCCTGACGGTAAACTGGCAAGGGAAATCTTTATATGATGGCGTAGACATCAAAGCCAATGATTTTTATCAGGAATTGGCAAAGTCCAAAGAAAAGGCGACCACCAGCCAGGTGACTGTTGGTCAGTTCCTTGAAGTTTTTGACAAACTGCTGAAAGAGGGCAAGGATGTCATTTATCTGGGCATTACAACCGGACTATCCGCCACAGTTGATTCAGCAAACCAGGCCCGCAAGGAATTGGGCGAACCTGAGAATCTGGTCATTATTGATTCGCAATTGGTTTCGATGGCGCTGACACTGATGGTTTTGGAAATCGCCCGCGCGGCTGAAAAAGGCGCTACTCTGCAGGAGTGCGCTCAGCTGGCGGCTGATCTCTATCCGCGTATCGGCGTTTATTTTACCGTCAATGACCTTCAATATTTGCACCGCGGCGGACGCATCAATACCGCCAAACGCCTGCTTGGCTCGGCATTGGACCTGAAACCGATCCTGATGATCCGCGACGGCAAGATCGAGCTGGTTGAGAGTGTTCGTTCCCAGAAAAAGGCCATTACGCGCATCGTTGACCTGATCGAAAGGGACATCGCGGGGAGAACGCCTGTCCGCATTGGCCCCTTCCACGCGCTGGCGTATGACGAGATGATCATGATGGAAGAGCTGGCTGTCGAACGCTTCCATCCGATCGAGATCATTCGTTCGGAGGTTAGCCCCGTGATCGGCAGCCACGTCGGCCCAGGCACGGTCTCGATGGCGTATTTGGTTGGATAAATAACTGATAATCGAGTTGAATCTGTTGGGAGGGCTGCTATGCCCTCCTTTTTGGTTAGATTGCAATGATGATTTGTCGGTTGCAGTAACCAGTCGTCGACAAGAAGTCGACAACTGAAATTGGAAACTTCAGGTTGGATGATTGTCCTGTGTTGTACACATAGACAGGAGTCCGACTCCGCTTGTCTCAGGTAGTATCTGGGGTAAATACTGTATTGAATGTCAAGTGTTGAACCTTAAGTTCAAAGCGTAAGTCAGTGACCTTTACCAGAGTCAATCCTCATTGGGTAAGAAAAGAATCCAGCTCATGGGACGTCGGATTGAGGGAATTGAACATACTGTTCAATTCCCTCAATCTCGACCTACGCAAAAAATTGGGAATTTGTAGGGTGAAACCACTAGGGGTAGGTCGTGATTGAATATATGGCGCATAGTGCGCCATATATTCAATCCGACGTTCAAAATATAAGCTCGGGATTAAAGGTATTCTTCCTTCAATCTGATGTCTGGAAACGAAAAAATTAATATTCACCAGATAGAAAGAAGGCGACTTTTTTGTCGCCTTCTTTCTTGAACAACGGATATTTAGAATTTGAGATTTAGAAAGCGTCGATCTCCAGCCAACGGTCGCCGTCTTTGAAAGCGTAGACAGGCGCCCAGGCCAGACCGAAGAGCTCAACAGCCACGTCTTTCTTCAGCGGTTTGATGATGATCTCTTCCGCGGTCATGACCTGATCTTTCACACTCGCGCGCAGGCCGGCAATTTCCTCCTGCATTTTGGCATCCAGCTCAGCCAGTTCGCTGTTGTATTTCTCGATCATGACTTCCGATTCTTTCAGATTAGCTTTCGCGGTTGAGGTCATGCGGCGTTTGGTCAGGGAGCTGCTGATGCTCCTCTTCCGTCCACCGAGGAAGCCCAAAACGGTTTGCAGGCCTGTCCCAGCCTCTTCAATTCGCCGTTGATTCAGGATGGTTTGCTCTTTTTCGAGCTCAAGTTCTTTTTTGAGCTTGCGGTCTTCGATCGTCTTGCGTAGTTTGGCATATTTGGTCTGAATGGTCTCGATCTTTTCCTGCAGGTCACTGCCGCCAGCGCTCTGGATGCGACTGAGGAAGTCTTCCTTACTTTCACCGACTTCGGAGACAAGTTTGAGGTCGGGGTTGCGATAGAGCGTCAGGTGATAACTGCGCGTCAGCCAGTCCGCGAAATCCGAAGCCAGGCTGGTGACGTTCTTTTCGTCGTCAAAGGGGTAGACCAGATCGGCAAAGGTCGCGTTGGGGAGCGCCTGATAGTCGAAATCCTGGGCGGCGAACGGCTCGGTGGCGTAATCCTGCCACTGCACCAGCCCGCGTTGGTTTAATTCAGACAAGACGACGGCTACTTTTTCCTGAGTGTTGACGTTGTAGGTGCGATTGGCGAACCAGATCTGTGCCTGACCCAGCAAGGTTGGGCGGTAGTGGTAACGGGGCTGCTCGGTTGGGGCGATGCCGCGGTCGGCTGCCTGACGATGGGCTTCTGAAAGGCTCAGTTTTACGGGCAGGAAGTAGACAGGCACTTTGGAACCAAGGACGGGCTGTGTGCTCCTGCCAGGCAGGTCGTTCTCCGCGCGACCAGTGATTTCGGCTGCTGTGACGGATGCGCCGTTGCCTGCCGAAGCGGCGGCAAGCATGCGCACATCAGCACCGACCAGTCGGTTCAGGTCTGCCAGCTTGTTGCGCGTGACTGGACCTGGCAGGTAGTTCATTGCCCAACGGGTGGTGAAAATTTCAGGCGCTTTGGAATGGACGTTATGCAATATAAAGACACGTTTTCCCAGAGATGAGATCGCGCTGTCGAAGTAGGAGCGGTCAAAGGTGCCAGCGACGTTGGCAAGCCCGTCCAGCAGGCGCTGTTTGTCCTGATCGGTCTGAAGCTTGCCGATGATCCAGGTGCCAGTGTTTGAAAGGGCTTTGTAATCGAGGTCGATCGGGTTTTGGGTCGAAAGCACCAGACCAACGCCAAAGGCGCGCGCTTGTTTGAGCATGCGCAAAATGATGGGCTTGCTGGGCGGGTTGGCGACAGGCGGCAGGTAGCCCACGATCTCGTCAAAATAGACCAGAGCGCGCAGATCGCTCGTGCCCGCCTGGGTTCGCATCCAGGTTTCGATGGCGGAATAAAGCAGGGTGATGAAGAACATTCGCTCGGCGTCAGCCAGATGCGCCAGATAGAAAACGCTGTGTTTGGGTTTTCCGTCAGGGGAGTAGAGAATGCTTTGAATGTCGAGCGGCTGTCCCTCCAGCCAGGAGCCGAAAGAGGGGGCGGCGATGAAGTTGTTGAGCAGCATTGCCAGGTCGAAACGGTCTTTTTCGGGATAGAACTTTGAGATCGCGAAGACACCCAGCTTTTCAAAAGGTGGGTTTTGAACCTGCAGGATCAGGGATTCAAGATCGAGGTCTTTGCCAGTGCTCCAGGCGGTTTCAAAGATGTTCGATAGAAGGATGTGCTCGCGCGAGCGAACTGGATCAATGTTCTTAAACCCGACCAGCTCCAGCAAGGCTGTCACTGTGCTGCTGATGGATTCCCGCAGCATTTCCTTGTTCTCGTTCCAGTCAACTTTGGGGGCTTTGAGAGAGCTAAGGATGCTGACTGGAATGGCAGAATCGGAGCCTGGGCTGTAAATGACATAATCGACGTTGTTGGATAGTTTGACCATGCGCTCACGGTCGATGCCGGAACGCTCGGTGCCCTTCTTCCAGGAAGCGGCAGCGCCTTCAGCGGCTTGTTCAACGGTGAGACCCTCCCGTTTGGCGGCATCAGCGTCCACCCAGGGGGCAAAGTCTGAGGGTTGGAAATCGGGGAAATGCAGCAGGTGATTGGTGAGATCGCCCTTGGGGTCGATCAGAATGGCGGGGATGCCTTTGAGGGCTGCCTCCTCGAGCAGGATGATTCCCATACCAGTCTTACCCGAACCAGTCATACCAGTGATGACGGCGTGGGTGGTCAGGTCCTGCGGGTCATAAAAAGCCAGCTTGTCGGGGACAATAGCCTGGCTCTTGAGGTCATAGGCGTTGCCAAAATAAAAAGCAGAAGGATCAAGTTCCATAATTCTCTCCTGAAATCAATATCGATAGAGGAATTATAAACGATTGTTCAGCGGTTTAACGCATCTCTCTGACTGCACTCTCTTCCACAAATCCCAACTCATCAATAATCTCCTATCTTTGCGTTTCATAATATGAAAATTACTATTTTTTCAAATTGTCTCCAAGCCTATTCATATCTGTTGTATTTAATTTGTTCAGAGACAACATCTGAGTTCTGGCAAGTTTTCGAAGCTCGATCATTCTTTCTTTTTGCTCCAGGCCTTTGCTTATCAGAACCGCATTGTAGCTTTCCATATTCGCAAGCACCAACAATTCATTCAGGCTCGCGTAATCTCTCATATTTCCCTTTAAATCAGGATTTTCTTCACGCCACTGTTTTGCTCGTTTATTAAACAGCGCGACATTCAGCATGTCGGCTTCACTCGCATACTTATAAGATAGTTGCTCTCCGGTTAGATCAGTCAAAAGATATTCTTTGATTGCATCAGTATGGATCCTGTAGTTGATCTTGGAAATTTCTCTATTCAAATTCCAACCTAATGACAGCCTAGAATTCTCATCATTTTTCAATCTCTGATAATCTTTTATGACATATAATTCAAACTCTGCGGAAATCCAGGCAGCAAACTTAAATGCAATATCTTTGTGTGCAAAAGTGCCACCACTTCTTCCGAGTCTTACAAATATGCCTGACGCATTTGTGCTATTTACCCACTTTTGAGGGGATAAAGTAAACGCATTGCTTCCTGCTTGTTCCAAAAACCCCTCGAATTCGAGGGGGTTAAAATTTGGGTTATTTAATTTTTCCCAGATACCCAGGTATTCTATTGTGTTGTAATTTCTCATCCAGTTTGCAACAACTACATTGGGTTCTTCAATGTTTTTATATTTCGCAATGTCTGTAAGACTTATGTAGTCATTTACAAAATCCTCGGTATAAACCTGAATTGAAAAGCCTTTTGCTTCAATGATGTCTTTTCTAATTTTGGACATATAAGTTTCTCCTCATTATTCCATTATCTGTCTGCTAAACATTGCTGGTCATCCCTGATCACTGTTTTTTGTGCTGTATTGTTTCAAGTTAAGATCTTTCATTGAATCAGAAAAACGGACAGCATTTCCAATTACCGAAGGCATACGATGATGTGAAACGGTGTGGACTCTGATCACATCGGCCCCCAACATGGCGGCAATAGCGGTAAGAGCGGCGGAGCCCAGGTCGCGGTTTTCGTGACCCACCTCTGTTTCCGGATCCAGATTAAAACCAGCTTCCTCCAAAATGTTGACGATGAATCTCTTTCTGGATACCCCTACGAAGGTGCAGTAACCCATGTCTCTTAAGATGTGGAGGTCTCTGATCAATAAAAGATTCTCCCGCTTTGTCAAGCCGAAACCGATGCCCGGATCCAACATGATCCTGTCATCATCGACCCCGCCCTCGTGCGCGAATTGGACGCAGCGGCTGAGGTAGAAGCGCATGGATTCCTGAATGGGTAAAGTACTCATTTTTTCGATCTCTTCCTGGCTAAAAACTCCTTCGCCGCCGAAGGAAGGGAATATCTTTGAGCCTGGATGATCTGGCCTCGCGATCACAGGATTAAACATCAGGATGGCTCCCGCGTCGGATGCCCCAACGACCTTTGCCATACCAGGATCACCCAGGAAGCCGGTAATATCATTGATGATATCCGCTCCAGCTTTAATAGCCGCTTTTGCCACGGACGCTTTCCAGGTGTCGATCGATAGGGGGACGTCAGTGCGTTGTTTTAACTCACGGATAACCGGGACAATACGGTCAATTTCCTCCTGAGCGTCCACCGGTGTGCTGCCGGGTCGGGTGGATTCACCGCCGATATCCAACATTCCCGCCCCTTGCTTGATCAGGTCCAGGGCATGAGCCACAGCCTTGTCGGTTGAATACCATCGTCCTCCGTCAGAAAAAGAATCCGGCGTAACGTTGACAATGCCGCAAATAATGGTGCCATCGCCGCTGTTGATGGTCTTGTCCTTGTAGTTGAATGTTTTCTGCATGATATTGACTCCTTATCCTGATCCGATGAGTTTCCACTACGGGGTAAATAGTTGAAACTAATTATAAGCTGACAAAGGTTATGGCTGCGGCTGATGCGAAGAGCCTAAATTTATCGCCGTACTAAAAATCCTTTCATGAACGGTGTCGCGTTATGTGTTTCGTAGATGATCGCCTTTTCTTCTTCTGTGCATCCGATCAGTAATTTTATTTCGGAATCTTTCTTCATCAGATCAACGATGCATATGATCGCGTCGATCTCTTTTTTACCGCTGCCTACCCAGACGTCGATACCTCCGCCGTCTATCGACGAGGTGTCTTTCAAATATCCATAATCAACCCGGTAAATGAACTCGGGATACCTGGGATGGGCTGTTCCTTTTGGTCTATCGATCACAATTTCCGAACCAGCCACCAGTTTATCCAATGCGTCCCAAAATTCGCTGTTATTTCCAAACATAGCAATTCCTTTCAAACCCTATTTTAACCTGTCGCAGCAATAACATTATCTATCAAACAAAAAACTACCCTTCAAGGGTAGTTTTTTTGTAATTGATCCGATTACTAGATCGTTTCCGTTTTTCGTTCTTTACCAAGATAAAGTGACGCCAGGTAGAAGGCGATGCCGAAGGCTGCGATGATCAGTAATTCACTGCCAATATTGAAATTGCTTTCAAAGATTTTCTCAACGCCCTCGTTGTAGTAGTACAGCGGGCTGAACCGGGCGATCTTTTGGATAATTTCCGGCATAAACTCAACCGGCAGCACAGACCCAGACAAAAACATCAGAAGCACTGGCAGGGCATTGCCGATGACATCGTTGAGCGATCTGGATTTGGAAATCTGGTTTATCAATCCTGAGAACAAAGCTACAACGATCGTCCAGACGAAGAGGATCAGCAAATAGAAGCCCAGACTTTGCGATTTAAACATCTGCGGGAATTGCGCGAACAGAAAAAAACCTGTCACAAGAAGAAAAGCAAGCACAGCGATGATGATCTGAGCCAGACTAATTTCTCCTTTGATACGCAAGTTGCTCTTAGGAGAAATCCGGTTGCGAATTTGAATGTTTTTCATATTGAAACTGATGCTCAGGTCACCCAATAATTTCAGCAGGATCATCATGATCACGAAACCGTAAACACCTGCAAAACCAGCAAACTTCTTTTCAGCTATGTTTTGATTAGTAGAAAAGATAACCTCCGCTTTCTCATCCAAAGCTGTTGAGAGCTTTTGCAGATCCAATTGACCGGCATTTACCATTGCTGTGTAATACAGCGCAAATTTATTGACAATTCTTTCTAAAAATATGCTTTGACTATTTGTAATGTCTGTAGATATTCTTAAGGCAGGATCATCGGTTTCCAGGAGGCTTTTTTCCGAGTCAACCGGGATTTCGACAATTCCATCAATGAATCGGGTGTAAAGGTCCAGTTCTGCCGCTTCGTGAGTGGCATAATAATAGATATTGTTATCTCTATCCAGATACCCGATCAGTGAATTGGCAAACTGACTTTCTTCATTTTTTATGATGCCAATGTTCAGGGTAGCTTTTGAATATTTGACCTCATACGATCCACTTATCAGGGATGTTATCACAAGCAGGATCGCGAGATAGGCAATCAGCATAATTTTGTTTTTTCGGGCTATTTTCATAAAGTAATAAAGCGTGTTCATGCTCTTTTTCTCCTGATCTGAAGAATGGAAAAGGCGATCAGCACAATGCTGTACCCAAGCAATTGCAGGACGCTCGCATTGAGTGTCGAGTAATTTCCCAACATATTCACTTTAATCAACTCCTTGCTGATCAGTGAAACTGGATTCAAATTGACAAGGATAGGAAAGCTTCGTTGAATCATGAGTGGTATGTCATTGCTGAATAGTCCACTAAGCCCCGATAATATAAGGAGTGAGCTAATAATCGCCGCCGACTGTAATGATTCTTTTTTAATTGTTGTTCCCAGGAAAAGCCCCAAGGAAATCCCCAAGATCAATGCCGAAAGAACGAGTGGGATGTTGTTAATGTCCATTGAGAAGAAGTCTTGTTTTAAGATCAACTCTGTATAAAAGACGATGATCGCGATCAGGAACAATGACCAAATGAAACTGGCGGTAACACTGATCATCACTTGCCAGGCTTTGCTTGTTGGCGTCGTCGTGTTTCTTAAAGCGACTGCCTGCTCACGGACAATTAACCGGTTGCCAATACCACCTGAGAGATAAGCGCCGTAAAGAGTGATCATGGCAAAAAGTGAGAAGAAGATCGTGTCAATTGGGCTGTACTTTTCGTCATTGTTTTTGACATAACTCCTGTCGAAATCATAAGCGGTCAATGGTAGATTCAATGACGTAATTTGTTTGGTTGTAGTTAAAACTTCGTCCATGATCATTTGGTTGATGCCGTTCTTACTGATCACCAGACGCAGGTCTTTATCCACATACGCCTCTATTTGACCTTTCTGGAGCGCTTCGAGGGCCTGATCTTTCGTCATCGCCTGACCTGTAAATAACGAGTTTTCAATCCTTGATCTGTCAAGTGTTGCCATGTCTGGCATCTCTTTTGGCGGCTCCGTAAAATAGAGTGACATAAAGGCTTCTTCATCGTAAGCGATGGATGCTTTTTCCAGATCGAGCTCCCGAAATCTGATATTCGAGAAGGCGATCGTAAAGACGGTCAGGAGTAAAAGGGGAAAGCCTATCATCCAAAACGCATTGGCGAAGCTTCCCAAAAAGATCTTCAATTCATATTTGATGTAAGTGAGTGTTCGTGCCATTAGTCCCTCAGCTCCTTACCGGTCAATTCCAGGAAGACGTCGTTCAAACTTGGCACCTCGGTATAGAGTTTCAGGTAGGTCAGGCCTTTGTCTTTAATGAACTGAACAATGGTGCCAATGTTGCTGTTGGGGTTGTCGAATTTTACGGTGTATTCGGAATCCTTGATCGTGACATCAATGACATGAGAGAGATTTCTCAGGTCTTTCAGGATGTCTGCGTTTTCTTCCAGAAGCGTAAATTTGATGATCTCTGTCGTGATGATCGAATCCCGCAGTTCTTCATTGGTCCCAGTGATAATGTTCCGTCCCTGGTCGATGATGGCGATACGGTCACAAAGGTCTTCGACTTCTTCAAGATAGTGCGATGTATAAATGATCGAAGCGCCCTGTCGGTTGAGTTCTTTGATGCCTTCCAGGATGAAGCTTCTGCTTTGCGCGTCCACGGCAACCGTTGGCTCATCCAAAAAGATCAGTTTTGGTTCATGCGCGATGCCACAGGCAATGTTGAGCCTTCGGGCAAGACCACCAGAGAGTTTGGATGGAACGAATTTCTCGAATTTTTCCAGGCCAACAAACTCAATGGCTTTTTTGACCAGTTCTTTTCTTTTCTTTCCATCGCGAACGTACAGGCCGCAGAAGTAATCAATGTTTTCATAAACGGTCAATTCTTCAAACAAGGCCAGGTCCTGGGGAATGTAACCGATCTTTCGCTTGATGTCGTAGGAATTGGGTTTGAGTTCCTGGCCAAAGACTTTGATGTCACCTTTGTCATAGGAATAGATCCCAAGGATGCTCAGCAAGAGGGTCGTTTTGCCTGAGCCGTTGGGGCCGATCAGGCCGAGAATTTCACCTTCTCTCAATTCGAGATTGAAAGAGTCTAACGCCCGTATTTCTTTAAATTCTTTTACTAAATTTTCAACTTTTATTATCATGTTTTCACCTCCAAAAATATAATACAATGAGTCCAGAGATTAATTCAGTGTATCCGTTCATGATTTGGGATGATAAAAGTCACAGGTGAACCATGATTAAAATTATTCTTCACATCATTGTCGCGTTATTTGTGAGTTTCTATGAATTTGAGCAAGGTCACATCGCGACCGAATTCATTGTTCTTGAAGTTCTCCTGGGCTTTAGCTATTCCATGCTCATTAATGTTGTTCGGAATCAAAAAGTAAAAACAGCCTTGTTTGTTTCAGGAATTCTGTTCTTATTAATGTTTCCACAGTATATCCATTTGTTACCCTTGTTAGCGCCAAGCGCTTTTTTAAATTTTGGTAAGCTTTCTTTTTTGATTTTTGTTCCTTTTTTTAGCAATTTTCATGTTCTCTATCTGCTGTTGGTTGGGTTTACGCTCTTGTGGGATATCCTTTTGGCAGGTAAGGATGGAGAGATCGTGGAGCTGAAGAAGGATAAATATGATCTGGTCGATGATGTGAATCGTTTGTCAAGGTCGATCGACATTTTGAAGGTTGAAAAAGAGCGGGATGAAACCTTGACCTTGCAGGATGAAAGAAATCGTATTTCACGAGAGATCCATGATTCGGCGGGTCATACATTCTCGGCTGCTATTTTGAATTTGAAAGCCCTGGCAATGACAAGCAAAGATCCTGAGATAGAAGAGGATCTAATCGTCTTAAAAGATACCCTGGAAAAAGGTCTGCAGGATATCCGCAGGGTTATGTATAATTTAAGGGAAAGTTCCTTTGATCTGGAAAATAAGATCATGGAGCTGTTGGAGCCCGTTGAGAATTCAAATCTGACCTATCGGGTTGAATCGAATTTGAGCTACGGGGATAAATATGACATCTTTGCGATCGTCAGAGAAGCTTTGACCAATTATTTAAAACATTCCAATGGCGAACATTTCAAGGTCTATTTGGTTGAGAGTGAACAGTTTCTGGTTTTGAAAATCGAAGATGATGGTTCAATACAAAGCAAGGAAATTCAGGAAGGACTCGGCTTGTATTCGATTAAAAAGAAATGTGAAGAAAGAAACTGGAAATTTAATCTTATGACCGAGCGAGGTTTTGCTATTCATGTGTTGATCGGGAAGGAAAAATGAAAATACTATTAGTGGATGATGACGCGCTTGTTCTAAAATCACTGGAGATGATCTTAAAAGCCGAGGGTGTTGATGAGGTTTATGCCTCGAAAAATGGCAAAGAGGCTTTTGAGCTTTATAAGAAACACGCGATCGACCTGGTCTTACAGGATATCCGCCTGGAGAATGAGAACGGGATCGACATCGCAGGCAAATTGTTGGAGTATGACAAAGATGCCAGGATCATTCTCCTGACAACCTTCAAGGATGAAGAATATATCAACAAGGCGATCAAAATAGGGGTTAAGGGCTATATATTAAAGGATAACGTTGATTCTTTGTATCAGTCGATCCAGACGGTGATGGCTGGTAATATGGTCCTGGATTCTGAGGTGATCAAGGATATCAGAATCTCGGATCCCGTAAAAAGATCCATCGAGGATTTTGATATCACTGAACGAGAATTTGATGTCATAAAATTGCTTGCTGAAGGCATGAATAACAAGGAGATCGCTCAGACGCTATATCTGAGTGAGGGCACGGTGCGAAATTACGTTTCGAATCTGCTTGAAAAATTATATCTTCGCGACCGTTCTCAGATTGTGGCGTTTTATTACAAGAACTTGCACAAGGGATAGACATCGATTCCTTGCTCATCAAAATAGCGGATTATCAGTAATATAACAAAGTGGAAGGGTAGATTCAGGGCAATAAAACAAGGAACCATGGGATGATCCAGCTTAGTCCACCAGGTCTTCTCCCATCAACCACTTGTTCTCGTGGTTGGTGTGGATCAGTTTCAGGTAATAATCGTTTGGTGTGGAAACAGAATAATTATTGCCAGGCGCACAGGGGTCATACTCGCTGATCGCGATCGCTGAAAATAAGCCCTGGTAGGTTTCCGGGCAAGCTGCCAGAATCTCCGGGTTCCTTTGAATCTCGAAGGCGCTTTTTGGAGTGCGATTATAAAATTGATATCCGTAAATAAAGTCCACAACGCCATATCGGCCTTCGTAAAAAGCCTCGCCGACGACATGACCGTTGTAGGCTTTGCCCGGATTTGCCAGGTAAAGCATGCGACAGGGGATGTCAAGGCACTGCAGCAGGGCTGTTCCGACGCGAGCCATATCCGAGCACCAGTCTGTTCCTCGATCGAGGATCTGCTTTTCGGTACCGCCAAACAGCATATTGTCAAAGTCAGTGTCAAATGCGGCGGCAATGTTATGCGTGTATTGCAGCACATTTTGTATGGTTTCTTTTTCTGTGGAGGCATTAAACTGTTGGGCAAACTGATAAAGTTCGTGTTCTTTACGGTCGTGACGAACAACCCGTGAATAGAGAAACGCCGCGGACCGATCGTCAAGCAAGACCATATTTTTCATTAGTTCATGATCAATTGATGCTGGGTCGTGCAAATCATTTTTGAACATGACTTCATAAGCCCTGCCAAACACGCCATAGCCGGTTTTCATTGCTTCACATACCGCTGATTTTTGCTTTTGGGTTTGTCGGGCAAGGTCATTCGGACAAGGCCCAGATCAATGGCAGGGTTTAAATAATTTTTTCGCAAAGTTTCTTTTGACTTTAAATTAAGCCGGGTCATGATCTCATTCGATGTATAAGGCACATTGTATTCCATCTGATTCAACATGCGTTTTACGTATTCGCTTGTCTCTGCATTGGCTTTATTAACCTGAAGGATGACCTCGTCCAAAATCTGATCGATCATTTCGAGCATGAATTCAATAAAAACATCTGAGTTGCCATTGACGTGGCTTTGGGCGATGGCATCGTAATAGTTGGTCTGAAATCGCTCGATCTGGCTTTCCAGAGGAATATAGGCAAAGACGCTTCTCCATTTGTGTAAAATGGCTGTGTGCCAGAGCCTTGCCATGCGACCATTTCCGTCAGCAAAAGGATGTATGAAAACAAATTCATAATGGAAGTTCGCTGCCATGATGAGCGGATGTACTTTTCCTTCGTTTTTTTTCATCCATGAAAACACGTCTTTGATTAGACCGTGTACCCTTTCAGGTGGGGGCGCAATGAAAATGCATTTATCACCAGAAAACACACCTTCGTCACCCCGCCTGAATACGCCTGACTCTTCAACGATCCCATAAGTCATAATGCCATGGATACTCTTTAGATCAGCCATGCTTAAAGGGTTTATCTCTGTGATCTTTTCATAAGCAGCATAGGCGTTTTTAACTTCCTGGATTTCTTTTTGGTTCCCCAAAACGAGGCGATCATTGATGACATCCCGAACCTCATTTAAGGACAATGAATTCGCTTCGATCTTCAGGGATGAATGAATGGAGCGAATCCTGTTATTTCTCCTCAGATGCGGTTTGGATTCCAGCTCTTGGTGGATCGTGATTCTTCCGAGCTTTTCGGAGATCGATGAAACCAATTCAAGCATGCGATCAGAAATCGTATACGGTGGAATATAGTCACTCATTGCAACGCCTCATCTTGCTTACTATCTTGCTTATTATCTTACCTGTTTTTTTGTTGAAAATCAATTGATCAGGCAAGTTGAAAAGTATTTACTACCTTTTGAAACCAATTGCCGCTTCGGTTTTTCCGCATATTTGTTGTCAGAGTTGAGCTAAGAATTCGTCGGCTTCACCGCGATCCTTAAAGATATAGACGTCTTTATCAGGATATTGTCCAAGAAGCTTAATGACATCGGGCCTGATTTGCTGACAGAAATTCTTTACAAAATTGATGAAGGCTTCATCGACACCATCTCTTGGTTCCACCCAGGGCATGTCGCTTCTTTTCTTCCCTTTACGAGAATTTATTCCATCGAGGCAAACCTCCAATGGATAATCCAAAAAAATTGCTGTATCGCAAGCCTGTATTCTCAGCTCCAGGGTTGAGGCATAATTCCCATCTATGATCCATTCATTCAATAAAATAGTATTGGTTAGTTTTTCCATAAAAGCGCTTTCTTCGATGCAGGTTCCGTCAGCATTCCAGTAAAGCATGTCCAGATGGAACAACTGAATTCCAGTCGCGTCATGCAAAGCTCTGGAAAATGTACTTTTCCCGCTTCCAGGACATCCGATCACTATGATTTTTTTCATATTTCAGGTCTGTCTTCCATTTTTTGAGTGGCTTGTAAATCTGCTTCGTCTTTTCCTTTGTGTCGCTTTTGTGGAAACTCTATTTGGTACCTATCGTGGGAAGACGCCATTGATTAATTGAACCGTGCCCAGTGGTCATCACTGTAAGTGACATGCGCAATTCCAAAACGCACAGGAACCCGTTCTGCAGCTGTCTCGAAGTCTATAGCCCAAGCGTGGCAAACTGCCATTTAGCGTTTGATCTCCCGGATCATGGAGTATTCATTTAGCAATGTCCCATCTTTCAGGCGAATGGCATTTGGCTTTACGCCTGTGATCCTAAAGCCCATTTTTTCGTATAATGCTCGCGCGCGGGTATTCCCTTCTATAAAGTCAAGTTCTATTTGAAGAATGTCTTTATTTTTTTCAGCAATTTTCAATAATTCCTGAAACAATCTGGTTCCGATGCCTTGATCCCAGAATTCACGTAATAAGACAATGGCAACGCTGGCGCGGTGTTTGGCTTTGATGCGTGTGCTCCAGGCAATGTTACAGTTCCCAGCGATTTTTCCATCAACAAAACATACGAGCATGGCTTGGTTTTCTGATCCATTGATTTTTTCAAAAAGAGCTGTTTCATATTCGATGGTATACCTGCCGCATTCTTCTGGATATCTCACAATAAATTCAGTCTCACCAGCTGATTGGTAAAGATAATCCAGCATGCCCTGACAATCCTCTTCTCTGGGGCAGCGAATTGTTGCTTTTCTTCCGTCTTTTAGTTTAAATTCAATTGGTTCAATGATCATCATGTCCTTGAATCAGACCAATATCCTGGTCAATCTTCGCCTGATTTGTTGTCGGTCTTTTTAGCTACATCTTCAATAAGTCCTGAAAAATCAAGAGCGTTCTTTTGTGTGATGACAGGTTTTCCTGTTCTGGCTTCAATATCCTTGCGGGCGTTTCCCGCGACGGTGCCGCCTTCTTTTGCGACTGCTTTGTTTTCCTCCAATCCCTGGGGATTCATCGTTTGAGTTAATTCCGTGGTCGCAGCCTCCGCAAGCATGTTGAGCACCAGTTCAAGGGTGGACATGTTGTCGCGAAGGTTTTCCTTTTTTAGCTGCTTGAAGTCCTTGTACTGCCTTGTGGTCATGCCGCTCCAGGCTTTTGATATCTCATTGGTGAGGATGGCAAACTCGCGACCATCTTCAATGCCATGGTCCTGCCAGGCGTCGGTCAGTTCTTTTCTCACCTGAATGGCCTGCAGGCGCTGATTGATCCATTCCCGTGAGTAGCCTTTTTGCAGATAGGTTTGCAGCGCCCGATCAATGGTCAGTTCGGGATCAATGATCTCATCAATACGCTCCTTGCCCACTTCTGCCAGCCACATTTTGAAGGGTTCAGCTTTTGGGGATGGGATGGACTGGATGATACGGAAAACGCCCTGCATGTCAGCGGCATCGGTTTCTCTCATTTTCCCATCTGGCGCTTTCATTTTCAACTGTCGACAAATTGTCGACAGTTCACTTTGCTCTTCCTCAGACATTCTCTTTTTTACTCGATACCAATAATCTCTTGGATTGGCGCTTTCAGTTAAAACACCAACTACATCAACAACTGAAAAGTACCACTCTTCCTTTTCGTTGTCCCAAACGGAGCGAATGGCTTTATTTTCATATAGTTTTATCTCGTTCATCCCAAAGCTTCTTTCTCTACATGTCCTGATTTGAAAAAGTGTTACCTATGTCCCCGAACGGTTGTTACCCATCGGTCCGGTCTATACTTTCTTAAAGTTCGTCTGCCTGAAGCTCGTCGTCCTCCGGCGTTTCCTGTTCAGTAACTACCTTGCCCATTGGGCGAGTTGGCAGGGGAGATTCCAGCTCACGGATGGCGCGCTCTTCTTCATCCAATTCTTTTTCATCCAGGTCATCTTCAATTTCATCCTCGTAATCTTCGATGGAGTCGGTTTCAAGATTGGCCATTCGTTCGATCAGCTCGATCATGAATCCAACGGTCCGGGCAGCATTTTCAAAGGAAAGCCTCTCGTTGATGCCATGGACGGTCTCAGATTCTTCTTTAGTGAGCACAAAAGGTGAAAAGCGGAAAACGCGATTGGAGACTGCGAGATAGTGCCTCGCATCGGTCGCGCCAGTCATCAGGAAAGGAGCCGCCAGGGAGCCAGGAACGGTCGCCTTGATCAGATTGAGCAGAAGGTGGAACTGAGGAGAATCGACATCTGAAATTTCGGTCGGATCCCAGCTGTGTTCGCCGTGAAGCTGTTCGTTGTGCGCGGGCAAAACCTGAATGGTGTCATCGCCAACCAACTCATTGATGTGTTTAAAGACGTCCACCAGCGTATCGCCAGGCATCAGACGCAGGTTGATGGTGGCCTCAGCGAGCGCGGGCAGGACATTTTCTGTATGTCCGCCATGAATGATGGTCGGCGCGATGGTTGTGCGTGTCACCGCGTTGGCAGCGGGATAAGCAGCATAGCGTTTCTTGATCAAATTTCCGAAAAGCCAGGTATTGGCAAAAGCCATTTTGTCCCTGAACGACAATTCGTCAGCCAGGAAGCTCATCATGAATTCAGCCATTTCCAGTTCCTGCGGAAATTGGTTGTTCTCAAGCGTGGCAATGGCCAGCGCGAGCGCACCGATGGAAGTGATCTCACCAGGCGCGGAAGCGTGCCCTGGGGCGGTTTTTGCGCGAAGTTCGAGGGAAAGGTGGCCTTTTTCTGCCACGCCAACCAGCCCTACGGGCTTTTCGATGCCGGGCACGGTGTTTTCCATGATCGTACCGCCTTCATCGAGGAGGAAGGAAAGGCGCACATTGCGATCTTTGAGCGTTTGAGCGATCTGAGCCGCACCTCTTGAACCCGAAACTTCCTCATCCTCACCAAAAGCAAGATAAACGGTGCGTTTGGGCTGAAAACCGATCTTGAGCAGGTAATTGACGGCTTCAAGGATGCCGATCATAACGCCTTTACAGTCGATGGCGCCGCGCCCCCAAACGTAGCCGTCGGCGACCGTGCCGCTGAAGGGTGGATATTCCCAGCCCGAATCGGGCTCTTCATTGGCGGGAACTACGTCCATGTGCGCGGTCAGCATGATCGGGTCAAGATGCGGGTCGCTGCCTTCCCAGGTGTAGAGCAGGGAGTAATTACCAATCACTTCGCGCTTGAGGTGCTCTTCGACCTCGGGGTAAAGCGTGCTGATCAGCTTATGCAGCCCCTTAAATGGGATCGGATCAACCTTGTCGGGGTCAACATTGTTGATCGTCTTCATCTGGATCGCCAGACCGATGTGTTGAGCGACCTCTTCTCCATCGATCTTGGTCAAGGGGTAGGGTTCAGGGTCATGGGTGTTGATCGGGTATTGGGCAGTGCGCACCAATATGATCGCGATGAATACCACGATGATGAATAGCAAAAGGATCAAAATCATGCTTAATGGGGTCATAGGTTCCTCCCAGAGTTAACAAATGTTTATTGTTATTGTAATGGAAAACTGCGAAAGTGATTTCTCTTCATCAAATCTGAATACCTATTTAGTAAGCTGATGTTCTATAATGAGGTGAGGATGACCGAAACGATCTTAGTAATTGACGACCAGGAAAATGTGCGCGGCTTGCTTAAGGATTATTTGACCTCGCAAGGCTATCGCGTTGTGTTGGCTGCGGACGGCCAGGCTGGGCTTTTTATGGCTCGTTATGAGCACCCCGATTTGGTTTTGCTGGATGTAATGATGCCAGGCATGGATGGTTATCAGTTTTTGACCGCTTTTCGGAAGGAAAGCCAGATCCCTGTCATTATCATTACCGCCAAAGATGATGAGACCGACGCCGTTTTAGGCTTGGAACTGGGCGCGGATGATTATGTGATCAAACCTTTCCGCATGCGCGAATTGCTGGCGCGAATCCGGGCATCTTTGCGGCGAAAGGACGGCCTGCAGGAGGAATCGGTCTTTTATCGCGTCGGTGAGCTTTTGCTCGATAAAGGTTCCCATCTCGTCACAGTAGCTGGTGAGGCAGTCAACCTTACCCCATTGGAATTTGGCCTGTTGGAAACGCTCATGCGCAGTCCCGGCAGGGTTTATACCCGCACGGAATTGGTCGACAAGCTGTATGAGAGCGGGTTTACCGGTCTGGAAAGCACGCTCAATGTCCATGTCCGCAACCTGCGCAGAAAGATCGAAAAAGATCCAGCCCGTCCCGAGTATCTTGAAACCGTTTTCGGTGTGGGCTACCGTATGTCTCAAAAGGTTGTTTCGTGAAGCGTTCCATCAGCTCCAAACTTGCGCTGGCTTTCATTTTGGTGGCGATCCTGACAGGCACGCTGTTGACATTGGTCTTTTTCTCTTCCACCGCCAACCGGTTTCAACAGTACGTATTTGACCAACAGTTTTATGCAAAACTGGCAGAAGTCGAAACTTTTTACTCAAGCAATAAAAGCTGGGAGGGCATTGAAGAGCTTTTGAACAAACAGGCAGGCGCGATGCGTGGGCCTGGCGGCAGTGCCAGGGGAGGCCAGGGTCAGGGAGGGGACGGTGGTCAAGGTCAGGGGCAGGGAGCTGGCGGCATGCGTCAGACCGAACAGGCAGCAACTGAGGTTCAGGCAAGCCCTCTTTCACCGATGGGAAGCCGCCAATACGCGTTGGCGGATCAGGATGGCGTCGTTTTGGTTGGGATCGAGGGGCTTTATCCACAGGGCACGAAGTTGAGCCACGAGCAGCTGAATGAGGGCGTTCCCGTGCACGACGGCACAAGGCATGTCGGCACGCTGTTGGCACAGAAGCGCAATATCGTTTACACCCAGGCTGAGCAGCACTTTTTGGAGCGAACTGGAAAAGGATTGCTTTGGGCACTGCTGATCACTGTCATTTTGGCTGCTTTGTTTGGCTTTTTACTCTCAAGAAGTCTGACCAAACCTGTTGTCGAGTTGACCAAAGCTGCTCAAAACCTGGCCGGAGGAGCACTCGGCCAGACCGTTGATGTGCGTTCCTCCGACGAACTGGGTGAGCTGAGCACGGTTTTCAATAAGATGAGCGCAGAACTTGAGCAAAGCGACCGATTGCGCAAGCAGATGACCGCTGATATCGCCCATGACCTGCGCACGCCTCTGACGGTCATTGGTGGATATGTTGAATCAATGCGCGACGGTGACCTGGAGCCAACGCCCGAAAGGCTGAGTTTGATCTATTCTGAAATTATGCGCCTCAATCGGCTGGTGGATGACCTGCGCTTTTTGAGCCAGTCCGATTCAGGTAATCTGCCGATGAACATTGCCCCGCTGGACGCGAATGAGCTTTTGGAACAGAGCCGGGAGATATTCAAACTAAAAGTTCAGGAGAAAGACCTGAGCTTAGAGCTGGACCTGCAGGAAAACCTGCCATTCATAGTGGGGGATGAATCGCGCCTGATGCAGGTGTTGGAAAATCTGGTTGGTAATGCCATTCGCCATTCTCAGCGGGGCGGCACGATCCGTTTGCGCTCGCGGCTCATGGACACGGAGCCAGGCAAACAAACATGCGTTAAGTTTACCGTTGCTGATGATGGTGAAGGTATACCAGCAGAGAGCCTGCCTTATATCTTTGAGCGCTTCCATCGGGCGGATAAAAGCCGCCATGCCGATGAGAGCCAGAGCGGTCTGGGCCTGGCGATCGTCAAGGCGATCGTTCTGGCTCATGGCGGTGAGGTTTGGGTCGAATCAGATGTGGGTAAAGGAAGCAATTTCTACTTCTGCATTCCTGCGCGAGGATAGTTTTCATCAGATAATTACAACAGATAATCGATTTTTGCTTGACAGGTCAGAGGTGTGCGGTTAGAATTTCTGTTCACGCCGAGTTAGCTCAGTTGGTAGAGCATGCGACTGAAAATCGCAGGGTCCACAGTTCAAGTCTGTGACTCGGCATAAACAACCTCTGAGAAGGGGTTGTTTTTTTAGGTTTAAGAAGCCCTTGATTGAATGACGAGCTGGTGGATCACTAATTGCTGATTGTTTTAGTCAATATGGGTGAATTTTTTGGACAAAGAGAGTAATACTCCGTATAAAGAGAGTAATATTCCGAGTAAGGGTTAGTAACATTCTGTATAAAGCGATGGGGCAGCGTTTATTACAAAAGAAGAAAACCTGGGTAGAAAATTATTTTGCAGCTTCAACTTAAAAAACAGAGGTTAGCGATGAAGCTAACCTCACGACCCTGTTGCCGAAGCTTCAGGGGAAGGTAACATAATAATAACTAATCCGTTGAATTAGTCTAAAAACAAAAAAATAGCAAAAAGTATTGAACGATTATTCTTCGTTTTCTTCTTCCTCTTCCTCTTCTTCCTGCTCAAATTCATTCCCGTCGAGGTCTTCATAATCCTCATCTTCGAGGCCGGTCAAAAGGTCTTCGAGAAAAGAATCATCTTCCTCTTCAAAAACCATCGCGTCCAGGCTCACATCGATGCTCTCAAGGGCGTCGGCGATGCGTTCGGCTGCTTTTCGAAGAAGGCTTAGTTCTTTGATCAATCGTTTCTTTTTGTCCATTTTTTCTCCTTATTGGTCTCCATTGTTGCCTTAATGATACCCATAATCCTATCGAATTAAACAAATATAAAAGCTTTTGTCCACCTGTTTTTCCAAACTCTTCACGACCCAGCTATAATTGATTCATCAAGTAAATTTGGAGTGTGCGCGATGAAAATTGGTTTACTAACTGCAGGCAGTGACAGCCCCGGCGTGAATGCCGCCATCAGGGGTTTTGGCAAGGCGGTTTCGAACTTTAGCGATCTGGAATTGATCGGCTTTCGGGACGGGTTTTCAGGCCTCCTTGGAAATAATACGCTCGATCTGCTGAAGGACGGCAGGCTCTCGGGCATCCTGACCGAAGGGGGGACGATCCTCGGCACCAGTCGGGTGAAACCCGAAGCGGTTTACGAGAATGAGCAGTTTGTGGACAAAACCCAGCAGGTGGTGGATGTTTATCGCCAAAACAATCTGGACGCGCTGGTTTGTATCGGTGATAAACCGACCCAAAGCAGTGCCTATCAGCTTAGTCAGGCTGGGTTGAATATCGTCACGATCCCACGCTCCGCTGAAAATGACATTCCCCTCACCGATAAATGCATCGGTTTCGACAGCGCCCGTGAGATAGCGACCCAGGCGATCGATCGCCTGCACACCAACGCCTCGGCCACGCATCGCATTATGATCGTGGAGTTGATCGGCAACACCTCCGGCTGGCTAACGCTTGGCGCAGGCCTGGCATCGGGCGCGGATGTGGTTTTGATCCCGGAAATTCCTTACAACTTTGAGGTCATCATTGAAGCGATCGAGAAACGAAAGAAAGCCGGGCGCAACTTTTCGTTGGTGACCGTGGCAGAAAAAGCGCGACCGCGGGAACTGGTTGATTTTATGGAAATGGCTGCCAGGAAAAAGAGCGGCTCTTCTGAAGAAAGAGAGCGAGCCATTGAAAGGATTGAGAATAACTACTCAGCTCAAACGCTTTTGCTGGCCAACCGCCTGGAAAACGCGACCAATCTGGAGACGCATATCACCATTCTGGGGTCGCTGGTTCGGGGCGGCACGCCCACCGCGGCTGACCGTTTGCTGGCAACCCAACTGGCAGAGTGGAGCCTGAAAATGGTGATGGACGGCAATTTTGGTCAGATGGCCTGCCGTCAGGATGGCGCGATGAGCAGCGTGCCCCTGGCTCAGGTAGCTGGCAAAAACAAACCGGTACCGATGGACCACGGCTGGCTGCGCGGCGCAGTTCAGGTCGGCACATGTTTGGGCGTTGGCTGTGAGGCATTGAACGCCTGACCACCACGATAAGATAATTTGATCGACAAGGCATTCAACAGATGAGTGCCTTGTTTTTTTATTCATATCGCAAAGCTTCGACAGGCTCTAGTTCGGCAGCGCGTTTGGCAGGATACCAACCAAAGAACAAGCCGACGAGTGTGGAGAAAAGCGTTGAAAGCAGGACTGCCTGAGGTTGAACGACCGGTGATAACGGCGTGCCAGAACGGCTGGCAATGATGCCGACGATCATCCCCAGCCCCCAACCCAAACCGATGCCGATGATCCCGCCGATCAGGCTCAGGAGCGCGGATTCGGTCAAAAACTGGAACATAATGTCCGCTTTGCGCGCGCCCAGTGCCTTGCGCAAGCCAATTTCGCGGGTTCGTTCCGTCACGGTTACCAGCATGATGTTCATGATGCCAATGCCCCCGACCAAAAGCGAGATGCCTGCGATCCCAGCAAGAAAAATGGTCAAAATATTAGTGACCGAGTTGGCGATACCAACAATTTCCTCCTGATTGGTGAGGAGAAAATCGTCCTCCTGGCGGGTGTTCAGGCGGTGCGATTCGCGTAGGATCAGTTTGGCTTCATCCATGGCAGCCTGGATGGATTGGGCATCCTGGGCCTGCATGATAATAAACTGAACATTGCCCGCGCTTTGACGGCTGACGCGCAGCTGCATGGTGGTGATGGGCATGTAAGCCAGGATATCAGGATTATTAAACTGCGTTGAACCTTTGCCTTTGGTAACTCCGACAACACGGTAAGGGAAATCATTGATGCGCACCATGGTGCCAACCACCCCGCTTGTGCGTCCGGTCAGACGTTCGGCCAATTCGGGCCCAATGACGATGACCGCAGCGCGGGATTCCATTTCAGAAGTGCTGAAAAAGTTGCCCTCTTCCAGTTCTATGGCGGAGATCGTGGCGTATTCAGGATAGCTGCCAATTATTTGTGTGTTGACCGTCGAATCCGCAAGTGAAAAATTGACCTGATCCATGAGCACAGGGGCGATCCTCAGAATGTGAGGTGCGCGGTTTCGGTTGGCGAGCGCTTCAGAATCCGAGATCGTGAGAGGCTTGCCTGCGCTTAGATCGTTCCGATTCTGATTGCCAGGCATGATGTAGACCACATTGGTGCCGATCGATTCAATTTGACCAAGGATGCTGGATTGGGCGCCAGCGCCGATCGAGAGCATGCCGATGACAGCTCCCACTCCGATGACAATGCCGAGCACAGTCAGAAAAGAGCGGGTCTTGTTGGCAAGTATGCTGCCAAGGGCTTCTTTAATGACACGGATGAAGGGCATCAGGCAGCCTCCTCAAGGATCTTGCCGTCAAACAAACGGATGGTGCGTTGGGCTTGCGCGGCGACTTCAGCATCGTGGGTCACGATGACAATGGTCGTGCCTTGTTCCGCGTTGAGTTTATGCAGAAGATCCATAATTTCTTTACCGGAGGTGGAATCGAGGTTGCCGGTTGGTTCATCTGCCAGGATGATCGCTGGTCGGTTCACCAGAGCGCGGGCGATGGCAACCCTTTGCTGCTGCCCACCGGAAAGCTCATTAGGTTTATGTTCCATGCGGTCTCCCAGGCCTACAGATATTAACATCTCTTTGGCTCTGGCGGTCATGTCGGCGGTATTATCGCTGTAGCGCAGGGGTAATTCCACGTTCTCGATCGCGTTTGCCCGTGGGAGCAGATTGTATTTCTGGAAAACAAAACCGATCTTTTTATTGCGAACAGCTGCCAGCTCGTCATCCACCAATTGGGAGACTTCTTCTTCGTCCAGGTAATATTCACCGGAAGTTGGAGAGTCGAGACAGCCGATCATATTCATTAAGGTCGATTTACCCGAGCCGCTCGGGCCCATGATCGCAACCATTTCGCCCGGGTAGATATCCAGGCTGACACCCCTCAAGGCATGGACGCTGATCTCACCCAGCTCGTAGACTTTGCTGAGGTCGCGCACTTTGATCACAGCTTCGCTCATGATCTTGCCTACCGTCTGTGATTGGCGGGGCCAAATCGGTCAAAAAGACTCACCGGTGGGTTGAGAACAATTAGTTCCCCTTCCGAGATGTCTGCCTCAGTCAGTTCGACCATGCGGTTGGAATAAGCGCCCACTTTTACGGGCACGCTGACCAAAACATTATCGCGCAAAACGTAGACGTAATCCTGCCCAGTTCTCGAGAAGACTGCCTCAGAAGCGACCACGAGAACGTTGGGCTTTTCTTCGGTCAGGATCTGAACGCCAGCCGTCATGCCTGGTTTGATCTTCGGCGAAACCTGATCCATTTCGATGGTCACGATGTAGTTGACAACGCCTGAGCTGCGGTCACCCGATTCCGCGATCGCGACCACTTTACCGCTGAAACTCTCTTCATAATAGGCGTCGAAGGACAACTGAGCGATCTGTCCGAGCTCAATCCCTGGAATATCGACCTCAGAAACAGGAATGTCAACAAAATAAGCATCCAGATTGGCGATCTCAATGGCTTGCGTTCCCGGGCTGACCATGGCGCCGACTTCCTGATCCACGGCAAGGATGGTGCCAGCAAAAGGCGCAGTAATGGATTGGAAGCCAAGTTGTTTTTCAGCCAGGGCGAGCTGCAATTCCAGTTTCTCTTTTTCTTCCGGGTTGACGCCATCTTTGATCTTTTCCAAATCGTTTTGTAATAATTCTATGTTTTTGTTGGCGAGGTCGATCTGAGCCTGGAGACTGGCGATTTGTCCTTCGATGACGACCGGGTCGCAGTAATCCAGCGCGGCGCGCGCTGCCTGAACCGCATACCATTTTGTTTCGGTTGGCCAATCCTGATATTCCTGGAGCGCGTTGTCATAGTCGCGCCGCAAATTGTTTAGCCGCCATTCTTCACAGACGCGCCCTTCGTAATTGAGGATCTGGTTGTTGAGGCTTAGCAGCGTTTGCCGGGATTGCTCGATATTATTTTGTATATCCAGACGCTGCAGATCGGTATTGGCAGCGAGTTGCTCCAGTGCCTGGCTGGCGTTGAGCTGATTCAGCTGTGCCTGCAGGAGATCAGCTGGAAGATCGTCAGGATCAAGGCTCAGCAGGACATCCCCGGCTTTAACGGTTTGACGAGCTTCCACAAGAACCTCGCCGACAGTTCCATTGCTTTGCCAAAACAGGATCGCGCTTTGCTTCGGTCGGATCGTGCCAGTACCGCTGATCGTTGTCCGCAAGGTTTCGCGGCTGAGGGGCGCTGTTTTCAGGTTTGCGAGTGTGTTCGCGATAGACTGTTGCTGTCTGAATCGAAAGAAGAAGAAAACAGCGGCAGCGATGACCAGTAAGATAAGAAACGTCACCCATTTTCTGGATCTTTTTTTCTTCTTTTCTGGTTTAATATTTTCGGTCATCTTCCCTCCTGTTATGGTTTTCACCAGGAATTGTTGTAATTAAGAATTTTTTTTGTTGAACACTTTTTAGCGAATTAATTTCGAAATCGTGCGAAACTGGGCATGGCCGGCATCGCGCAGGATCGAAAACAGCGCCATTTCGACCGTCGTCAGGTGGGCGCCTTGCGCACTCAGTTCCCGCAGGGCGATCTCCTTGTTGTATAAGGAGCGGGATGAGATGGCATCGGCAAGCATGAAGACCTCGTAATCGGCTGCGAGCATGTCCATGGCGGTTTGATAGAGGCAGATATGGCCCTCGAAACCGCAAAGCAAAACTTGTTTCCGCCCGCTGGCTTCAATGGCCGCCCGCACGCCTGGATCGGCCCAAACGCTGAAACTCAAACGCGGGTATTCGGGATGCTCAGGCAGAATCTGGCGCAATTCGGGCGTGGTGTGCCCGATCTTTTCCGGTGCCTGGGCGGTGAGAATGATCGGCAGCTCAAGCGCGAGCGCGGCCTGAGCGATGCGATGCACATTTTGGTTGGCTGTTTCTGCTTCGGCGACGACTTTGGCCAGGTTCCCCTGCACATCAATGATCACGAGCAATGTTTGTTCCTGTTTAAGCATGTTCCTCCTTTTCATCTTTACCATTATAATTTCAGGGAGAGGAACAAATGCGCGCAGCACAAGCTTTTGATGTAATTGTTGATGCCCTTAAATTATGGTGGCGGGATTGGGTCAACCAGGTGGTAGTTTCTTTGGCTGCCATTTTGCTCAGCCTGACGATTTTTCTGGCTCCGGCCGCGATGTTTGGCATTTATCAGGAATGCAAGGACCTGACCCATCAGACCCGCACCGGGCTGCTGGGATTCTGGCAGGGCTTTAGATCATATTTCAGGCAAAATCTGACCTGGGGATTGGTCAATCTGGTGATCATCCTGGTATTGGTGACGAATACCTGGTTCTATTACAAGTCACAGTTCTCATTTGCCCCGATTCTGACCTTTCTGATGATCGGATTGGGCGCGTTTTGGATCATCTGGCAGTCTTTTACGCTGGCTTGTTTTTATCTTCAGGAAGAAAAAACACTAAAACTGGCCTGGAAGAACGGGCTGGCGATCATGCTGGGGCAGCCTGGTTATGCCCTCATCATCGGTCTGACGATGCTGGCGATCCTGGTTCTGTCCTTCAGCGTGTTCATCCCCTTGTTTTTGGGCAGCCTGCCCTTGCTGGCATTGCTTTCTTTCCGGGCTGTTCAGGCAACGCTGCCGACAGCTGAAAGCCACGCTGAAATGCAAAAATAAGGCAGGTCTGCTATACTATAAGCCTCAAAGTTACAGCATCTGGAGACAACAGGATGGCAAGGAAAGTATTAGGTTATATTGAATTGGTTTGGACTTGTGACAGCTGCGGCACCAGGAACCCTGGCGCGATCCGCAGCTGTACTGCCTGCGGCGCGCCTCAGCCGATTGACGTGAAGTTTGAACATGTTGACCCTGCCACCTTTAACTTTATCAAAGACGAGGCGCTCATCCGCATGGCTCAAAGCGGGCCGGACAAGCATTGCCCCTATTGCGGCACCCGCAATTTAGCTGAAACACCGACCTGTGTCAATTGCGGCGGCGACCTGACGGTCGGCGCGACCAGCCGACCTGTCGGCGAAGTGATCGAACCAGCCGTGGATCCTGCCCTCCAGACTGGTCAGTCTGGCAGTGAAAGGGCTTCAGATCTTCCCAAAAAACCGATGCCGAAATGGATCCCCATCGTTGGCATTTTGTTGCTGATCATTTGCTGTGTTTTCGGCGCGCTTTATTTCACGCGCATGAGCAAAACTGACCAAATGAGCGCGACGGTCGTCCAGACCTACTGGAAACGCGAAATTAATGTTGAAGTTTATCAGTCTGTGCGAAAATCGGCCTGGGAGAACGATATTCCTTCTGGCGCCAGTCCCTATAACTGTGAATTGCGCTACCATTACGATTCCGATACCCCTAGGGCAAATTCAGAGGAAGTTTGCGGTGAACCTTATACGGTCGATACCGGAACAGGTATTGGTGAGGTCGTGCAGGACTGTCATTACAGAGTTTATGACGAATATTGCTCCTATGATGTGATGGAATGGGTGGTCATCGATACCCTCAGCCTGGATGGTTATAACAGCCTGGCTTACTGGCCAATCAGCGATAGCTTGACAAACGACCAGAGGTTGGGTGATTCAAGTGAAAGTTATCTGATCACTTTCGAGGCCAAAGGTAAACAATACCCCTACCAGACCAACAGCTATGAGCTTTTCCAGCAGGCAGCAACCGGCAGCCACTGGATCATTGAAGTCAATGGCTTTGGGAATGTGACCGGTATCAAGCCTGATTAGACCTGGATCAGGGTTCGATCAGATATCCCACGCCCCGCACCGTTTTGATCACTTTGGGGGTTTTGGGGTCTTCCTCAATCGCTTGGCGCAGCCAGCTGATGTGGACATCGAGGGTGCGCGTATCTTCTGTATAGTCCGTGTCCCAAACCTTACGGAAAAGTTCTTCCCGTTCGATCGTCGCGCCGGGGGTCTCGAGCATGGCCTGCAGGAGGCGGCATAAGCGTGGGGTCAGATAGGCGCTTTTCTCGCCGTAGCTCACCATGCGTGTTTTCAGATTGAGCTGCAGGCCGCCTTCGACCAAAAGTTCCTGTTTCCGCGTTTTTTCGAAAGTTCGCAGCCGGTTGATCAGCTTTTGTACGGTAAAAGGCAGATGGAGCACCACATCGACCGTCTCAGCGCCATCAATCGGCTCATCTTCCGCGACGATCAGGATGATGGGGGTGTCGGGCAGGCGGTTGCGATACCAGGAACAGATCCGCAGGCCGTTGGTGCGGAAAGAGGCGGCATTGACGATGATCGCTTCGGGCGGAAAATCGTTGAGACGTTTCAGACCGTCTCCACCGCTTTCCACCTGCAAAACAGGATAAGCTTTTTGGCTTAGCTTGTCAGAGAAACAAATCTCGGGCTTGCGGTGGCTTTCTATTATTAAGAGTCTAAGTTTTTTCTCCTTCAATTCTGCCTCTTTCAGTAATGTAACCGATAAAAAATGTAACCCGCCATATGGAGGACAGATACGAAATAAATCAGGTAAACCTTAAATGCTGTGAAGTTGATTATATCCGATAGTAATACAAAAACGGGGAAAATTTTCCTGAAATTCACATTTTTCCTATTAAAATGCTCACAAAACCGTTCCCAGACCTAAGAATGATCAAAAGTTGGCTTTTTACCTTCTGACGAGGAGTCGGGCCGTTAGCAGAAGGTGACCTTTTGAATATTTTCATTGATAGTTGGGAAGGAAATCCTGAAAAGAAAGGTCAGAATTGTAAACGGTTGGCTTTATCTTAAAGCATGATTGTTTTTAAGGTCGGGAAGCTCATTACATGTTAGAATTTAAGTCTAAGTTCAGTTTGGAAATTGGTGAAATATGGGAAAAATGATTGAATGCCTGATCGACAGCGTGAGGGTTAGCCTAAGCAATCAGGACCGGATAATTGTTTTAAAAGAAAAGGAAAACGAACGTTATGTGCCGATCTGGATCGGCTTGTTTGAGGCTGAATCGATCACGATCGCTTTGCAAAATGTCGCCGTGGCCAGACCGCTGACGCATGATCTCATGTTGGATGTTTTGCAAAAAACCGGCGCGCGTTTATTGCGCGTGGAGATCACGAGCCTGGTCAGCGAGACTTATTATGCCAACCTGATCGTGCAGACAGACAAGGAAATCGCGATCGATTGCCGTCCTTCCGACGCGCTTGCCCTGGTCGTGCGGACTGGCGTACCGATCTTTGTCGATGAGGACATTCTGGCAGAAGTCAGCATTCAACCTGAAGACAGCCTCGACTTTTCTGACCTGGAAAGCGATGAAAACCAGACCGATGATCCTGGCGACTTGTCCGTTTTTGAAGCGTTTTTTGATGAGATCAAGACCAATTCAGAAGATGAAGACGATCTTGATCCGGATGAACCGAAAAATTTGGAAAATTAAAATGGGGATCTGCGATGAGTGATTACAACGACGACCTTTCCTTAAATGAAGAATCGACCAGCTACAGCGACAATTTGCTCTTTGATCGTGAAATGGAAGAGGCGCTGATCGGCTCGATCCTGATCAATCCTGAAATCATTGTGGATGTCATGTCCTTCCTGACGGCTGAGGACTTCTTTATTAAAAGAAATGCTTACATCTGGGAGGCTTTTGTTCACCTTGACCAGAGCGAGCATTATATTGATCCCCTGACGGTCAAGGAAACTTTGGAATCGCGCGGGCTTCTGGAGGAAATTGGCGGGATAGATTACCTGATCCAGCTGAGCAACCGCGTGCCGAGCTCCGTGCATGCCGTTTCTTACGCGCGCACGATCAGTGACCTCAAAACCAGACGACGCTTGCGCGATGCCGCGACGGAAATTGCCAAACTGGCCTATCAAAAAGACAAGCTGCTCGACAAGGTGATCGACGATGCCGGTCGTATGCTTTCTGATGTCAGCCAGGACCGGAACAAAAGAGACCTGGTGCCGATCGAGTCCATTGCCCGCGATTTTTTTGAGCGGGTCACGATAGCCAGCGCGGAAAAGGGAGACGTTGGTGGCCTGAAAACAGGATTGAGGGATTTGGATGCCGTGCTGGACGGTTTGCATCCCTCTGACCTTATCATTGTGGCCGGACGCCCGGGTATGGGCAAGACCGGTTTTATGATCGGCATTGCCAAGCATATCGGCATGGCGTTGCGCCGCAGTGTTGCCATGTTCTCGCTCGAAATGTCTGCCGATCAGCTTTTGCAGCGCATGATCGCTCAGGAAACCGGTATTGACTCACAGAAACTACGTACAGGGAGATTCTCAGAACAGGAAGCCCAGCTGCTGACACAATCGATCATTAATTTTGAGGACGTGAACATTTTCATCGATGATACGCCTGGGATCACGCCCCTGCAAATGAGCGCCAAGTGCCGCCGGCTGCAGGATGAGCATTCGCTTGATCTGGTGGTGGTCGATTACCTGCAGCTCATGGCAGGCGACCGTCGTAATGAAAACCGCGTTCAGGAGGTTTCCTATATTTCACGTCAACTAAAAATCATGGCGCGTGAACTGGGCGTGCCGGTTTTGGCAGCCGCTCAGCTCTCGCGTGCCATTGAGCTGCGCCAGGATAAACAGCCAATTTTGTCAGATCTGCGCGAGTCTGGCTCACTGGAACAGGACGCGGACATTGTCCTGTTCATTAGCCGACCGTTTAAGGATGATAAGGAAAGTCCATATCAGGACCTGGCCAGGATCGCGGTCGCGAAACATAGAAACGGCCCGGTTCATTCCGGGATCGAGATGAGCTTTATCGAAAGACTTGCCCAATTCAAAGACAAAGTCTATCTCAACAAAGAGTGAGCTGAATGAAACCGGTTTTGTCTGCTGAAACCCTGCTGGTGAAGATCCCTGCCAACCTGCTCGAAGTGAGTGCGGGGCTCAGCGTGCAGGCTGTGCGTCTGATGTTGGGTTACTATCAGTTGATGGCGGCCCAGGAAAATGAAGCCCAGCTTTGCCTGAATTTTGACCTGCGCGATAGTTTGCCGGGATTTTCTGAGAAAGCAGTCTTTGACCAGGCGCTGGAAGAATTGAAGCAGGCAGGTCTGATGCTTTGCTACCCAAACCCTGAGATCCCGGAGCAGATCTACCTGATCCCTGGGACGGAGCAAGGCAAAACCCTTTTGCTCAATCTGGAAGAACGACCGCAACTTCTGCAGGAATTAAAGAAAGCCTTCGTTTTACCCCAGGCTGCCCGTCCCACGGTCTACAAGCTATATGAAGAAAATATCGGTCCCCTGACCCCCTATACCGCGGAGCTCCTGCGTGATGCCGCCCAAACTTATTCTGAAGAGTGGCTTGAGGAAGCGATCAAAGAAGCGGTTCACTACAACGCGCGTTCCTGGCGTTATGTGCAGGCCATCCTGCGCAACTGGAAAGAAAAAGGACGAAAGAGGAGTAATGAAGAAGATAAACGAGATCACGAATCTTTTAGGAAACTCTACCTCGATCAAAAAAGAGGAACAGGTAAGTGACGCTGCACCTCAATACAAAAGCGTAGTGGGCACTGCCTACGGCTCCGGCGATCCAGACTGTCCGATCTGCCATGGAATTGGCTATGTGGGCTATGTCGTGCCTGTCGATGACCCTTTGTTCGGGCGTTCTGAAATTTGCAGATGCCGGATCAGCCGGGTGCAATCCCAAAAACAGGCGCTGCTGTATCAGCTCAGCAACCTTGGCGCGCTTAGTGACCTGACTTTTGATAACTTTTTGCCGCGCGGCCGGGTTGGCCTGGGCGCGTCGCAGGCCAATTCCCTCGAACAGGCCTTCAATACCGCTCAAAATTTTGCGGGAATGCAGAGGGGCTGGCTTCTTCTGACCGGCAACTATGGCTGTGGAAAGACTCACCTGGCAGCCGCGATCGCCAATCAGGCTGTGCGCATGGGCACGCCAACCATCTTTCTGACCGTTCCTGACCTGTTGGACTGGCTGCGCTTTTCTTTTTCAGCTGTTGGTGATCTTGGTTATGAGGAGCGCTTTAACGAAATACGAAACGCGCCTTTGCTGGTAATGGACGATTTTGGAACACAAAGCAGCACCGCCTGGGCGGAAGAAAAGCTTTTTCAGATCATTAACGCGCGCTATATCAACCGCATGCCGACGGTCGTTACCAGCAACCGCGACCTGGAAGAGTTTGAAGGGCGCATTCGCTCACGCCTGACCGACCCTGGGTTGGTCAGCCATGTGCATATCGAGGCGCCCGATTTTCGCAACCCGACCGACGAATTCGGTCATCCGGAGCTTTCGAGCCTGGGGCTGCATGCCCGCCAAACCTTCGGGAGCTTTAGTTTCAGAAAGGATGAGGGCCTTCCCCGCGAGGATTTGAATTCACTAAAGGAAGCCTTCGAGGTTGCTCAGGCTTTCGCGGAAAGACCAAAGGGCTGGCTCAGCATTCATGGAACTTACGGCTGTGGGAAAACGCATTTAGCCGCCGCGATCGGCAACTATCAGGCCTCGAGAGGGCAGCCGCCGCTTTTCGTGGTCGTGCCCGATCTGCTTGATTATTTGCGGGCGGCTTTCGCGCCTAACAGCGGCGTCAGTCTGGATAAACGCTTTAACGAGATCCGCACAGCGCGGCTGTTGATCCTGGACGATCTGGGCACCCAATCGGCGACCCCCTGGGCGCGCGAAAAGATCTATCAGCTTTTCAACTATCGCTACAATGCCGAACTACCCACGGTGATCACCTCAGCGGCACATCCTGATGAACTTGATCAGAGGCTGCTGAGCCGCATGTCTGACCGCCGTTTGTGTCGCTTGTTGTTCATTTCCGCGCCGGGCTATACCGGGAAATAGGCTGTTCAGACATTGTAAATTACGGGTTCACCCGTTGGCAAAAAGCCAGGGGAAGGCAAACAAGAACAACTTTTATTATTTAACGGGTAGATGTTAAATGCCTAGCACATTATGCCACGTACAGTTTCTCGCGTAGGTCGAGATTGAATAGATGTGGCGTTTTGCGCCACATCTATTCAATCCGACGTCCAACTTCGACGGAAATCTATCAATAACAATCAAATTTAACACCATATTTGAAATGTCGGATTAAATAAATGGTGCGCCATGCACATCATTTAATTAATGTCGACCTTGTATAATGGACTTGATACTTGATACTTGATACTTGATACTTGACACTTGATACGTCGGATTGAGATATGGGCGTTTCAACGCCCATATCTCAATCTCGACCTACTGGCTGTCCTTTTCTGGAATAAAACTCTATATAATCAGTCTTGTATATTGTTTCCTGAAAAACTGGCGGGTCTGGCTTGCGTTTACCCTCAATTGTAAAGGCTGATGATTTTAAATCAGCTTTTTTGGGTATAATGAACAACCGTTTATACATGAAAAGATAAGACGGCAAGGGTGCCGTCATTTTACAGGAGTTAATAAATGTCACCAAAAATTAATCGTGTCTATCAAAACAGTTTTAACCTGCCCTATCGCATTAAACGCCTGGGCGATATCGCGCACAACCTTTGGTGGGTTGGTAATCCCGAAGTGGCCCGCCTTTTTAAGGAAGTCGACGCACTCAAATGGCGCCTGTCCAACCATAATCCCATCGTTTTGCTTCGCAGCGTCGAAAAATCCAAATTTGAAGACCTGATCAAGGATCGTTACTTTTTGGATCGCTATGACCAGATCGTCCAGGAATTTGATGATTATATGAACCGCCAGGACACCTGGTCCAACACACGCTTCCCGGAAAACAAGAACGATAAGATCGGCTATTTTTCGTTTGAATACGGCCTGCACGAATCGCTGATGGTTTATGCTGGCGGTTTGGGAATCCTCTCCGGCGACCATCTTAAAGAAGCCAGTGACCTTGGCCTGCCTTTGGTCGCGGTTGGTTTTCTCTATACTTACGGTTACTTCAGCCAGCGCATTACGGAAGACGGCTGGCAGGAAGCTCATAATGTTGAACTTAAATTCAGCGATCTGCCGATCGTTGAACTTTATGACGAAGAGAATAACCCGATCCTGATCTCGATCGATCTGCCCGGTCGCACGCTTTATGCGCGACTGTATGAGTTGAACGTTGGCCGCATTCCCCTGGTCTTGCTTCACACGAACATCCCCGAAAACAATCCTCAGGATCGCGAATTGACAGATAAATTGTATATCAGCGATCCCGAACTGCGCATTTCGCAGGAAATGCTGCTCGGTATCGGCGGCATGCGGGCACTGCAGCGCCTGGGCCACGAACCGGTGATCTTCCACATGAACGAGGGTCATTCTGCCTTCCTGGCACTTGAGCACATGCGTCAGCTGATCGCGGCTGGCTCAACCCTGGAAGAGGCTAAGAAGATCGTTCAGAATTCAAGCATTTTCACCACGCACACGCCGGTTCCGGCAGGGAATGACGAATTCCCGATCTGGCTGATTGATAAATACTTTGCCAATTACTGGGGTTCGCTTGGATTGAGCCGTGACGAATTCATGGACCTGGCCAAAGTCAGCAGCGACTGGTCGGACGAAGTCTTCAGCATGCCGGTTCTGGCTTTGCGCCTGGCGAATTATCGCAATGCCGTTTCCAAACTGCACGGTGCTGTTTCGCGAGGTATGTGGCAGTACCTTTGGCCGGAAAAATCCGTTGACGAAGTGCCGATCAACTATATCACCAACGGCGTTCACACGGGTACCTGGCTGGCCCGTCGTCTGGCAGAACTTTACAGCAAATATCTGGGAGTGGACTGGAAAGATCGTCTGGACGACCCGAAGATGTGGGAACGCATTGACGCCATCCCTGACCGAGAGCTTTGGCAGGTGCGCATTCATCTCAAGCGCAAGCTGATCAGCTATATGGTTGACCGCGCCCGCGATGAGTGGAAGAACGACCGCGTTCATCCTGTCCAGACTGTTGCCAGCGGCGTTTTGCTGGATCCGCTGGCGCTGACGATCGGTTTTGCCCGTCGTTTTGCGACCTACAAACGCGCCAACCTCGTTTTCAGAGACTACGAACGCCTGATGAATATTGTTACCAACGCGGAACATCCGGTTCAAATCATCTTTGCCGGGAAAGCTCATCCGGCGGATGAACCCGGCAAGCGGTTGATCCAGGAAGTTTATCGCAATGTCAAAAACTCGCGCAACGGCGGACGTCTGGTATTTTTGGACGATTACGATATGGATATGGCCCGTCATTTGGTTCAGGGCGTCGATATCTGGCTCAATACCCCACGCCGCCCGCGTGAAGCCTCCGGCACCAGCGGCATGAAGGCCGCCATGAATGGCTCCTTGAACTTCTCGGTTTTAGATGGCTGGTGGGCTGAAGGCTACAATGGTAAAAATGGTTGGGCGATTGGTGATGACACCCAGTACGACAACCTTGATCTGCAGGATGAGGCCGACGCCATCAGTCTGTATGAGACGCTTGAGAATGAGATCGTCCCACTCTATTACACCAAACGCTCAGCGGATGGGCTGCCTGGCGATTGGATCGAGTGCGTCAAGGCGAGCATTCGCACTGTTTCGCCTGCTTTCTCAATGACCCGTATGGTCAAGGAATACGCGACCGAATTGTATGATCCTGCCCTGACTGCTGCCAAAGGTTTGAAAGCAAAATAGTAAGGAAGTTTTTATGGCAGAAATATTTACCTGGCATGCCCTGGGCACATCCCTGCTGATCTTTGTGGTCAGGGTGCTTTCCATTTCGATGGACACCCTGCGCTTCATGCTGACGATGCGCGGCAAGCAGGCCATCGCCTGGATTCTGGGCTTTGTATCGACGGTTTTGTACGTGTTGACCTTCAACGCGGTGCTGAAAGACCTCTCCAACCCACTGGCTTTGATCAGCTATTCGGCTGGTTTTGCCACCGGTAATGTTGTTGGCATGCTGATCGAGCGAAAACTGGCGATGGGTTTCACGAATATGACCATCATCAACAAGAAGAATGGAATTGAGATCATCCAAGCGCTGCGCGCGCAGGATTTCGCGGTCACGGAGATCCCCGGACAGGGCATGGATGGCCCGGTCGTAATTGGTCAGTTGGTCGTGCGGCGAAGAGACATTCCGAAGATCGAAAAGCTGGTGATGGAAACGGATCCGGAAACTTTTATCACCATCGAGGAAATTACGCCTTTGCGCAGCGGCTACTGGGGCCGGGAAGGTGGGCGTTAATGGCCGCGAAGCAAGCCCTGATCTTCGATTTTGACGGATTGATCATCGATACTGAGAGCGCCGAAGTGGCCGCCTGGCAAAAAGAGCTGAAAGAAGTTGGTTTGGAATTCAGTTTGGACAATTATCTTGAGACCATCGGCACCAACGGGCCTGCCATTCAATATCCAGCCAGAATGCTTGCCGACCGTCCGGGCGAAACGCGCACATTTGAGCAGATCATGGAAGAACACACCATGCGTTCGATCGAGGCCGGGCTTAAATTACCTCCTTTGCCAGGGGTTCTGGAGCTTTTGGACCGGGCTGAAAAGGCTGGTATCCTGCTTGCGATCGGCTCGAGTTCGGGATACTTTTGGATTTCAACATTAGTTGACGGCCTGGGGATCAAGGAACGCTTTGACACGATCGTCACCTTTGATGATGTCGAACTGGCCAAACCAGCGCCTGATATATATCTAAAAGTGCTTGAGAATCTTGGCGTTGCGCCTGAAAACGCGCTCGTACTGGAGGATTCGGTCAACGGCGCGCTGGCTGCCCGGCGGGCGGGCATTCGCGTTGTGGCCGTGCCCACATCCATTTCAGCCCATCTCGATTACAGCATGGCGGAAGAAGTGCTTTCTTCGCTTGCGGAGTTAAAACTCGATAAGTATTTCCATTAAAAGAAAGAATAATATCATCAGGGAGAGAGCGATCTCTCCTTTTTTCTTCCCGGATTTCATAAATGTAGGCCGGATCGCGCAGTTCGATCCGGCGTATGTGAGCCAACCCATACGTTTCGGTTTTCGGTTTTGTATTTTGAGTGTCGGTTGAATAAATTGTGTGGGGGTAGATCAAAATATGTCAATATACAAAAACAAATAATCGAATCGTTGGATTGAAAAGAACGGGTTTATCCCGTTCTTTTCAATCCCGACCTACCACAATGGATAGATATGGTTTCGTCGGGTTGACAGGCGCAACCCGACCTACCCTTCTGTGTATTCCGGCTTACAACTTTCTTGTCCGAGGTCGTAAAACCAGCGTGAAATGCGCAAGGTATAATATGCCTTGTCTAAGGAGTCTTTATGGAAAAAAAGAATCTTGTCATCATCGTCCTTATCGCGCTGGTGCTGCTTGCTGTGGCGGCGTTTTTTACTATTAATTTGATGCGTGGTCTGTTTTATGAACGCATCAATGATCCTGATGCCGCCAGTACCCTGCCTTATCTGGAAATACAACCCAGCGATTCGCCAACGCAGGAAGTCGCAACTTCAACCCAGAGCGCGCAGAGCACTCCTTCTGAGCAAAGCCTTGCACCTGACCTGATCGCCCAAATGGATAAGATCGAGGAACAGGTCAGCATTTTGCGCCAGCTTGACATCCAAACGCGCATTCCCCGTAAGATCCTAAGCAACGCGGAACTGAAAGACAGGGTTTTGAACGACTTTTTGGAAGAATACGAAAAAGAAGATGAGATCGAGGATGTGAAGGTGCTGAGCCTGTTTGGTTTGCTGCCAAAGGAGTTTGATCTGCTCAATTTCTATCTGGATCTTTACGGCGAGCAGATCGCGGGTTTTTATGACACCGAAGAGGAGACCATGTACGTGGTCAGCGACGCGGGTTTTGGCGGCATGGAACGCTCGACCTACGCCCATGAATATGTGCATGTCCTGCAGGATGAGCATTTTAGCTTTGAGGAAAAGCTGAATTTCAATGATGAAGCCTGTGAAGAGGACAGCGAACGTTGCGCCGCCATCCAGTCTTTGATCGAAGGCGACGCAATGCTGACCCAAAACTTATGGCTCCAGAATTATGCCACCCAACAGGACTATCAGGATCTGCAGGCTTTTTACAGCAGCTATCAGAGCCCGATCCTCGACAATGCTCCCGAATATATGAAGGTGGATTTCACTTTTCCTTATCTTTACGGGGCGCAGTTTGTTCAGGCCCTGTACTCGAAAGGCGGCTATGGGCTGATCGACAAGGCTTTCAGCGAGCAGCAGCCTGTTTCAAGCGAACAGATCCTGCACCCTGAGTCGTATCCTGATGAAGCGCCCAATAACCCGATCCTGCCTGATCTGGCAGCCGGTCTTGGTGAAAAATGGGAAACGCGTGAGGAAAATACCCTCGGGGAATGGTACACCTATCTGGTTTTAGCAAAAGGTTATGAATCAAGCTACCGTTTGCAGGATGGGATCGCTTTCGCGGCGGCTGAGGGCTGGGGCGGTGACCGTTATGTTGTTTTACGAAATGAGAGCAGCGGTGAATACCTGGTCGCGACCGTTTTTAATTGGGATGACAGCGCGGACGCCAGCGAGGCGCTAAAGGCCTTCCAAAACTACTCCAATTTGCGCTTTGGCGCGGCGGCTGCTGATGGGCAATGGCAGGGGGAGGGCTTATTCTCCAGCCTTTATCAGACAAATCCGGATAGTTTTGTCTGGATCCTGGCTGAAAGCGAGCAAACACTCAGCGCGGCGCGGACGCTTTTGCAAAACTGAGGAGCGATGACCGTCAATCACGATCTCGAAACCGACCGGATCAGGGCCTTGATCTTTGACGTTGATGGCACCTTGTCAGACAGCGACGACCGCATGGTCGAAACGCTTTATGAAAGGCTGCTTTTCCTGAGATCGGTCTTTCCGGGGGAAAGATTGCTGCGTTTCTCGCGCTGGTTCATCCATTTCGCTGAAGGGCCCGGCAACTGGTTTCTGGAAATGGCGGATCGACTGAACTTGGATCATCTGATCGCGGCTTTTTTTGACCGGCGCGCCAACGCAAAAGTGCATTTGCCCCATCATTATCCACTCATCCTAGGCGTGATGCCAATGCTTGAGACGTTGATCGGGCGCTACCCTGTCGCGATCGTGACCGCGCGCAATGAAGTGACTACCAGGGAGTTTTTGCGCATAAACGCGCTGGAAGGCTACTTTCCCATTGTTATCAGTTCACAAACCTGCAAAAAGACCAAACCCTTCCCTGAACCGCTGCTGCACGCGGCAGAACAGATGAACGTGCCCATCGAAAATTGCCTGATGATCGGGGACACGGTCACGGATGTGCGGGCGGCTTTGGCGGCCGGAGCGCAATCACTCTCGGTCTTATGCGGTTTCGGACAGGAAAAAGAACTGCGTAGGTCTGGCACGCACGCCATTCTGGATTCGACCGCTCAACTGGCTGATTTTTTAGCTGAAGCTCATCTGAAGATCAGACAAGATTAATTCAAAGCGAGCCTCAGGCTTCGGACTATTCCTCTGTGATGCCGTCAGGAGATTGACGATCAAAGGTCATGACATGTTTGTTGAGGGCGGCGAAGACAACGATCAGCAGTCCCAGAGTACCTCCCACGATGTAGGCAGTCTGAATTCCAAATTGTTTGGCGATCGGCGCGCTCAGGTAGAGCCCGATCGGCATCATTGCGATCGACAGGCTTGAGAGCACAGTGAAGACCCGACCTTGCACTTCAGGAGGAACCTTGGCCTGGAGTAGCGGCCCCAGGGCGCCATTAGCCAGAGAAGAACTCAGGCCGATCAAGCCAAAGGCTCCCAACGCGATCCAGTACGCTGAACTGGGAAGGAAGCCAAGAAACAGCACGCCCGCGCCAATGCCGGCGACGCCTAATAAGATATTGACCACCTGGCGCTTAAATCCACCCCAAACTCCAAGGATCAGCCCGCCCGCGATCGAGCCGACTCCCATGGCGACCTCCATCCAGGCCAGTTCCTGAGCACCTTTTTGGAAAAATTCTGTGATCAATAACGGCAGTAAATTTCCAGCCGGGGCGATCACCATATTGAGCAAACTGGCGATCAAAATGATGATCGCCAATCCACGCCAGCCAAAAATATAGCGAAAACCATAGCGAACATCCGCCAACAAGGACTTAACCGTGACCAGTTCCTTTTGGCTGTCTGTTCTCGGTTGAGGAACTTTTACAAAGAAGATCAGCAGCAGAATTGCGATCGCGGCAGTTATTGTATCGATCGCCAGAACCCCCTGAATCGGCAAAAGTTCCATCAGAAGCGCGCCGAGCGCTGGTGAAAAAGTGCTTATCAGACCTTGAGTCGCCTGGTTGATACCGCCCAAACGTGTGAGTTGTTCCTTTGGCACCATCAGACTGATCGAAGCCGATTGAGCCGGGCTCTGGAAGATGCCCGCCAGGGAGCGGATGAAAAGGATCAGGTAAATATGCCAGATTTGAATTAAATTGAAGGCGAAGAGCAGCGCCAGGGCAGCCGTGGCGAGCGCGACGATCAGATCGGAAATGATCATGACCAGTTTGCGATTCCAGCGATCCACCATCGCGCCAACGAAGGGCCCGATCAGAATGTAAGGGACATGAGCGATGGTTGTGGCGGTCGCGAGCACGGTCGCGTCACCGGTTTGTTTGGTGGCATACCAAACCAGGGCAAATATCACCAGACTGCTGCCCAGGAGGGAGAGCTGTTGCCCAATGAACATGGGCAAAAAGTTGGCCAGCCAGTTGGATGGGATCTGGGGCTGATCGTCTGCCTGGTTGTCGGGTAGGGCCATTTCTGATACTTCCATGATGCTTCCGCGCTAATTCTACCCGATATACAGAAAGCAAAAAATGTGATGTGGCAGCAATTCTCAGTATGGAAAAATCAAGCCCACGGTACAGTCCCGTCAATGTAAAAAAATGCCCAGACACTTAATTATTCAATAAAGCACGATATATTGTTTTTTTATTATTCAGAGTTTCGGACGCCCGTAGGGGCGGGCCGCTGCGCCCGCCCGTTGGTTTGGGATATTAAACGTAGAATTCCTCGATACTCCAGTTGGATTTAATCCATTCCAAAGGACGGGCGGGCGCAGCGCACCTGGCACTTCGTGCCACGCACAGGTACCGCATCTACCACAAAAACGTCCTTACAGTCTATTCCCAACGTAGATACATAAAAAGACGAGCTGTTTATTGGTAGAATAGTGTTTAGAAAATTGTCCAGGAGCAAGCCGGTCATGTCCCGTATCAAAGCCGAATATCGCCAAAAATATCCTTATCCCCGTCATCAACTGCGGCGGGGCATCCTGCGGGCTGGGATTGCATTGTTGGCCGGGGCTTTGCTGAATTTCACGGTGGAAGGCAAGGAAAACCTGCCCAAAGACGGCCCGCTGCTGATCGTTGGCAACCATTTTCACTTTTTGGATACCATTGCTCCCATCCATGCCACAAAATATCCTTTAGAATTCATCAATGACGCTGTGATGCCGATGGCGCCGGGGCCAATGCGCTTTATTCCCAGTCTATGGCGCACGCTTAAAATTCTGCAGGGTACTGCAAATCTGGAAGCCATGCGCGCTTCGGAAGCAATCCTGGCACAAAATGGCGTTCTGGCAATCTTCCCCGAGGGGCATGTCCACAAGCCGCCGCTGGGCAAGCCGCTGACGGGGGCTGCCTTTTTGGCGCTGCGCCTGGGTGTTCCCATTGTTCCCATTGGCACCTTCAGTGAGGACGATTGGGATATCTTCGGAACGATCAGGAGAAAGAAAAGACGCGCACGAATCCATTCCCGCATCGGCAAGGTCTTTGGCCCTCTGGCGACCGGTGATACCAGCAAGATCCCCGGAAGGGAAGACGTTCAACGCGCCGGGCATGAGATCATGGAGCATATCGCCCGCGTCTTGCCCGAACACGCACGCGGACCTTATCTTCAGGAAGCTGAAGCAAGTCTTGAGTCTTGTTAACAAGAAACCAACATTAACCAGCTAAAATAGAACTATCAATAATAAAAGTTGGGAAATATGGATTACAAGGATTACTATAGCATTCTCGGCGTGGCAAAAACAGCCAGTGACGATGAAATAAAGTCAGCCTATCGCAAGCTGGCACGAAAGTATCACCCGGATGTCAACAAAGACCCGGGCGCTGAGGATAAATTTAAAGAAATAAACGAAGCTTATCAGGTGCTTTCCGACAAGGAAAAACGCCAGAAATACGATCAATTTGGTTCGGAATGGCAGAGCTACCAAAGTTCCGGTGGGCGTCCGGGCGGTTTCGACTGGGGCCCCTGGCAGCAGTCGCCGGGTGGGCGCAGCCAGTATCGGACCGTCTCGCCTGAAGAGTTCAGTGAAATGTTTGGGGGCAGGGGCCAGGCGGGCGGCGGTATGGGCGGTTTTTCTGATTTCTTCGAGACTCTCTTCGGAAGCGGCGGATTTTCAGGCGGTTTTGGCCAACAGGCTTCTCAGCCGCAGACGCGCGCCCGTGACGTGGAATATGAGCTTGACATCAGCCTGCGTGAAGCTTTCGCGGGCACCAAACGCACACTCCAGTTTGAGGACGGCCGCAAGATCGAAGCTACCATTCCACCCGGCGTGAAAACCGGCTCAAAGGTGCGTCTGAGCGGGCAGGCTGGCGGTGCGGATCTCTTCCTAAAGATCAAGGTTTTGCCCGATCCGATCTACAAACGCAAGGGCGATGATCTCTATATGGACGTGAAAGTCGATCTATATACAGCCATTCTGGGAGGTGAGGTTGGGGTCAATACCATGACCAAAGCCATTCGGCTGACGATCCCTGAAGGAACAGACAGCGGCAAGACGCTGCGTCTCAAGGGACTGGGGATGCCAAACCTGAAAAACCCCAAACAGGCAGGCGATCTGTACGTTCGCGTTCAGATCGAGGTGCCAAAACACCTCACAAGCGCTGAAAAAGACAAACTTCGGGACTTGCAGCATATGCGGCGGGTAGGTTAACATTTTTACGCGTTCGAAAAAATGGGTGGACAACTGATACAATTGAACCATGATCATTACGCTCACACCAAACCCAAGCGTCGATCGTACCTTACAGGTCAAACGACTGTTTTTTAATGAGATCCTGCGAACTGATCAAGCCCGTTTGGACTGGGGAGGAAAGGGTTTTAACGTTTCGCGTGCCTTGCGCCTTTTAAGGCAGGAAAGCCTCGCCCTGGCCTGGGTTGGGGGCGGCGCGGGCAAGATGCTTGAAGACGGCCTGAACAAACTCGGGATAGAAACCGATTTTGTTTGGGTTGAAGAGGAAACCCGCACCAACACCATCGCACTGGAAGATGGCGGGGAATGGTATATGCGCCTTAACGAGCCTGGCCCGCATATACCGGAAACGGCTGTGCGCGAGCTGATCGATAAAACTACGCTTTACGCTCATACCGGCAATATCTGGGTTGCTTCGGGCAGCCTGCCTTTGGACGTCCCGGTCGATTTTTACGCCCGCTTATTTAAAATGCTGCAGGCAAAAGGGGTGCGCGTCTTTTTTGATTCCAATGGCGAAGCCCTCAAACTCGGCCTGGTTCAAAAACCTTATCTGGTCAGCCCTGATCTGGCAGAGGCCGAAGCCGTGGTTGGGTTTTCGATCAGGAATATCGAGGATGCCAAAAAAGCGGTTTTAAGCTTTCTGAGACTGGGCGTTGAGCATATCGCTATTTCTTTTGATCAGGGAAAGTTGGTTTTGGCCTCGCAAAAGGAAATGGTCATCGCCTCGCCGCTCAAGGTTCCCACCCGAAATATCACTGGCTCGGGCGACGCCCTGATGGCGGGGCTGGTCTATGGCTTCTCAAAGCATCACGCGCTAAAGGAAACCGCCCGCTGGGCCAATGCTTTTCGGGCTGCCTGGGTCTCCAACGCGCGCTATGAGGATATCCGGGAAGGAACAGTTGAGAACTTGTTCCACCGCGCCGAGGCGATCTCCTTGCCGATGATTTGATGTCATGATGCCAAAAAGGAAATCGACCTATCCATAATCCCTGATCAATTACTTAAAAGGAACAAGGCGAAAATCTTCATGGTCGCGCCTAAACCATCGTCCTTATCGGCATTGGTGTTAATAAGGAAGTCCTGCATTTTTTCCAATAATTCATCATCTCTCAAAACCATCAGAGCTGGAACCATACAAGCCAGCAGTCCAAGCCTGGTAAGATCCCCGACGTTTTCGAAAAGAGAACTACTATCATCAAGCCATTGCCCAACCATTTCTTTTATTACGGTTTGTTCATCAGATAATAGTTTGATGCTGGTGTCATCTTTGAAAAGGAGAGCGTCCAATCCAAGGTTCAGGCAAGAAAAAGCAAAATCCTTTAGATAATTGGGGTCGGAAAAGGTCGGTTCTGCTGAATTTGCCAGGCTTTTCAGGCTTGCCCAATCCTGTGAGGGGTCGTATTTCGTTAAAAAGCTAAACAAAAAAGCGCTATGAGACACAAGCTCCTGGCTTTCGGGCCTATGGAAGGTTTCAAATAGCGCCGCAAGCCTTCCCTTTAATATCTCATCATAATTAAAGCGATCCAGGTCGGGCCACTGCCTCCGAGCAGTCAAAAGGGCTATCAATACCCAGCCCTCGGCCTGGAGATCGGCTTCCAGCCTGGGAGATCGCGGCAGGTCAGGCATATACTTCCAGCTGCTCAGATCCGGCTCGCCGTAGGCTGGGTGTGCCAAAAGGCTTGCGAAAAGCGCTTCGATTTTCTCGTGGGCATCGGGGTCCAGGTCTGCCACCAGGGTGATAATCAGCATCGCCAGCGCCTGGGTTTGGGATGTGGCAAGCAATTGATAGCGCAAACCGCTTTTTTCGACCCCTTCGCGGACGAACAGGCTTCTCCCATCATCCCCTGCCAGGAGGTGATCCTTTTGCCAGTCAGTAAACGCATCGCTCATTGATTTCCGCAATCTACTCTTTTCGGGCGCGCTTAACTCGTTGCGCGTAGCTAAAGAAAAAGGCTCGATGCACCCACACGCTTTTGGTTTTGTAACCTTTTTTCCTTCTGGCTTTATATCGTCCTTCTTCTTGCTTTTGTTGATCAGGTAGAGCGCCAGCGCGAACAGGACAATAACACCGATCAAGCTGAGGACTAACTCAGTCAGATAACGGGCTTCTTCAGGATTGGTTTGATTGAACATAGCCTAATCTTACCGCAAAGAACAGGTCTTCACTATCAGCAATTCTCGATCGACAAAACAGTGATTTGATCCCCTTGCGGACATCTCGTCTCGACCTTGTATAATGAACTTGATGCGTCTAGTCTAAGGCTGCCCGAAGGGCGGATGAGGGGTGGCACCCATCTTGCTGGTTAACGTCGGATTGAAAAATATGCACATTATGTGCATATTTTTCAATCCCTTTACGGGCACTTTGTCATGACCTGCTAACTAACAAAATGCACCGCGAATTTATACATTGATACGCTCAGACAACCGATCAGCTTAGTAAGAAGATTAATCTCCATAGCTGCAAAAGATCTCATTGGCATCGATCACAAATCCCAGATTGTGCCCAATGGTATTGACGTTGTCATCAAAGAATTGGTTATATTTTTCGTAACTCAACTCTTCCAGTGGGAATTGCTCCATTAATTCCTGATGGGCAAGGTGTTCAGCAGAGGCTTGCGACCATGAGTAATTCCAGTCCAGTCCCTGATCCTGAGGAGAATCGCTTTCAAAGCGATGTGCCCGACAAACCAGCACTTTGCTCAGGTTTACCTGTTGCTCTTTTGAAAGTTGCTGAGAATCCAGCACCTCGTAAAGATATGGAACGGCGTCATTGGACAAGCGGTTTACCAGAAGATCGTAATCAAGATCGTCTCCTGCCAGAGCGCGATCAATGTTGGTGCGCGCGATGCTGCGGTCTATATTGACAACTGCCAGGGTCAGACTAAAGAGCGTTAGAGCAGCCAGTAAGACCAACGCCAGGCGCTTGAACTGCTTTTTCCATTCCATCACAGCCAGTGAGATCAGGATGGCAGCCAGGAAATAGATGAAGATCTTTGGCACCAAACGAATTTCGGTCTGTCCAAAACGGGTGGTGTAAAGAAGAATGCGTTGATGCGCGGAGACCAGAACCACCATCACCTGCGCCAGAAGCAGACCTCCAAGGATCGCAAAAGTATTTCTTTGCTTCGGGCTTTCGCGGCGGGTGCAGGATGCCAGCGAATAATACAGCAAGCCAGCCAGGGAGGCAACAAATAATAATTCGACGAAACCTTTGCGCGCGTATTCCGCGTAGGTAAAGCCTGTCGAGCTGATATTGGCTTCTCCCGCAAAAAAGTACTTAAACTGAATTGCCAGGAAGAAGGCAAAGAGCAGGTTGACACTTATCAGGACAATGCTGGTTTCGGTCATGCCCAAAAAGGGCTTCCAAAGCGCTTTGTCGGGTTCGATCTTTGCCTTTCTGGCGTCATTGTTAAAAGCCAGCCAAATCCCTGCGGATGCCACAATAGCAAAGGCAAGTGTGGACCAGAAACGGGAAGTGATGTCTTTTAGCGATTCGTTTCGCAGCCAATCCATCAGATTGCCAAGTTTGTCCTGAAAGATCAGGTCTGCGCTCGAGAAGAGCGAGATGAAGACGATCAAAACCGGCAAGGCGATCAACACGCCTTTGAGAATGCCGAAGGCGATCTTTTTATTTTTATCAGCGCCTGAACCAAGTTTGCTGTATTGCATACCCTGATGGAATAAAACAGGCAGGCCAATAAAGAAAGCAGGGATCGACATAAAAAAGGTCAGAAAATATTCACGGACGCGATATTGCCACCACTGCCCGTTGAAAAAATCTGCCACAAACAGGGTCAGCAGAATGATGGTCGCGAACATGGATATCGCGATCGTAACCCCTTCAGATCGAAAAGTTGGGATCAGGGAAGTCGCGAGCGCTATTAAAAACAGGAAAATGCTGCTCGCGTGGATCTTGTACTCCTGGATCAGGGCGTTGACAGCCATAGTGGCGCCAACGATAAGCACGGATATCGGCCAACGTAGGCCGAGCGTCTCGAATTTCCACCATAGCAGCATTAAACCGATCGCGGCGAGCAGGACGCTAGCAAGCGTTAGCCAGGGCTTGCTTAAGTTCAATTTTGGGAAAAGCTTGGTCGGCTGCTCCCCTGTGTTTTTTTCAATCTCATCAGCAACGATGCTGATCTCTTTTTCGTTTTCCATTATTCCTCCTTGACCTCACGCGTGAGGTCAGCGGCGATTTGCCAAAAGATTACAAAAGCATAGCCTTGCTATCCTCTCAATAACTTTCAAAAGCTATCATGTGGGGAAAAGAAGGCTGGTGACGGGGACAAAAACGTTTATTTCAATCAAAAACGGCAGATATTGCCCAGACCTTGCTTCTTCCCAATGGCTTTGTAGAAATATAAACCAGTCTCTATTTATTTGATACAATCAGTCCATCACCTTAGATCTTTGGAGCGAAAATGGCACGAGCAACATACAATTTTCCGGCAGGCTTTTTGTGGGGGTCGGCTACTGCCGCGCATCAGGTAGAGGGCAACAACACCAACAACGACTGGTGGGCGCTCGAGCAGGAACCTGGCCGGATCCAGGATGGCGACAAAAGCGGCAAAGCCTGTGACTGGTGGGGCGGCCGCTGGCGCGAAGACATGGACCGCGCGCAGGATACCTGGCAAAACGCCCATCGTTTTTCGGTGGAATGGTCGCGCATTCAGCCCGAGATCGACCGTTGGGACGAATCGGCCCTGGATCGCTATCGCGCCATGCTGATCGGCATGCGCGAACGTAACATCACGCCCATGATCACGCTGCATCATTTCAGCTCCCCGATCTGGCTGGCGGAGATGGGCGGCTGGGCGAATGAGGAGATCATTCCCTTGTTTGAAGCCTTCACGCGCAGAACGGTCGAAGCACTCAAGGCGCATTGTCAGCTTTGGGTCACGATCAATGAGCCAAACGTGTTGATGAACGGAGGCTACTTGGAAGGCGTCTTTCCGCCTGCCAAAAAGGACTTCATGACCGGGTTAAAAGCGCTGGCGAACATGGTCAGAGGGCACGCGGCGGCCTATCGCGCCATCCATGAGATCCAACCCGAGGCCATGGTCGGCGTCGCTCACCATTGGCGAGGTTTCAAGGCTGCCAACCGCGGACCGCTGACTGCTTTTGTTACAAAATTGCATCATAAGGTCTTCAACGATTCCTTCGCCTACGCGCTCAAGGATGGCAAGTTTGACGCGCTCAAGCTCAAACTTGATATTCCCGAGGCAATCGGCACCCAGGACTTTGCGGGATTGAATTATTACAGCCGCGACCTTGTCAAATTTGATCTGACAAGATCAGCTGATGCCTTTGCCAGACGATATTATCCTGAGGGAGCCGACCTTTCTGAGACGGGTTTTCTGGCCAACGACCCTGAGGGTTTCATGGAAGCCATTCGTTGGATCAATCAGTTCGATCTGCCGATCTATATCACAGAAAACGGCTGCGATGACGGCAAAGACGACTTCCGCCGACGCTATTTGCTGCAGCATTTGCACGCCATGTGGAAGATGATCAATCACAACATCCCCATCAAAGGCTTTTTTCACTGGAGCCTGACCGATAATTTTGAATGGGAACGCGGCTGGAGCCAGAAATTCGGCCTTTGGGGGCTTGATCCTGAAACCCAGATCCGCACCAGGCGTAAATCGGTCGATATGTACGCTGACATCTGCCGCAGCAACGCCATCACATCGGAAATCGTCGAAAAATACGCCCCGGAAGTTTACAATAAACTTTATCCGGTGTAAGCTGCACGCGCAATAGGGAAAACGGGAAGTTGTGATAAACAGGTAGTAACTCTTCGGGGATATGAGGCTTTTGCTGCATGCGAATCTTGTTGCCCGTTCTTCTGGTCAGGGTTGGGCGGCTTGTAAGGCCATCTTTTAGTTTTTCCTCAGATTAAATTTGTATTATATTTATTGCCAGTCACTTGGTTTTTCCATTTTTAAAGCTCTGCAGGGAGGTATATTTCGTGATAGAAGAAAATGTTGAAAGCTCTATGGTTTTCTATGCTCATTCGTTCGGCGAAGACAGGCGCGAATGGCAGCTTCTTGACGACCATCTCCAGAACACCGGCAGGATAGCTGCCAGCCTTGGGGCGCCGCTCGGTTTATCCGATCACGCCTACATCTGTGGGCGGCTGCATGACCTGGGCAAGTATACTCTCAATTTCCAGCGCCGCATTCGGGGCGAAAACGTCAAGGCTGATCACGCCACCGCTGGCGCGCAGGAAATTGTTCAGCTACTGGCGAACAGTCCCTACAGGCTGTTTGGCGATGCCTACGCCTACTGCATCGCGGGTCATCACACTGGTTTACCCGACTATGGCACCAGCATCGACCACGAAGGTGATTCCACCTTGCTCGCGCGGTTGAAAAGGTTGCTTGATCCATACGATGCATACCGCACAGAGCTTGACCCGAGCACGCTGCCAATTGCGTCAATGCCAAAAATCATCCGCACCACCGAAAAGGGGCTGTTCTCGCTCAGTTTCTTCATCAGAATGCTTTATTCCATCCTCGTTGACGCTGATTATCTGGAGACAGAACAGTTTTACCAGCCAGGCCTCGAACGCGGCAGCGCCACAACCATCCCTGAGATACTCGAGACATTTCAAAAGCATCTTCAAAGCTTTCAGTTCCCTGAAACCCCGATCAACAAGCTGCGGGACGAGATCATGGAGGCATGCAGGCAAAAAGCGGAGCTGCCGCAGGGCTTATTCTCCCTGACGGTGCCAACAGGCGGCGGAAAAACGCTCTCTTCCATGCTCTTCGCGCTCAATCACGCCAAAAAGCACAAGCTTGAGCGTGTTATTTACGTGATCCCATACACCAGCATCATCGAGCAGAACGCCAGAGTCTTTCGCGAAGCTTTGGGCGAGGACATTATCCTTGAACATCACAGCAATTTCGACTGGGAAGACTTTTCCACCAGCGGCAAAATATCCAAAACGAGCGAGAACAGCGTGGGCGAAGAGGCGGATGACGCCATCGCGAGCAAGCTGAAGCTGGCTTCCGAAAACTGGGATATTCCGATCGTGGTGACGACCAATGTGCAGTTTTTCGAATCCCTGTTTGCTGCCCGTTCTTCGCGTTCGCGCAAGGTGCATAACATGGCAAACAGCGTCATCATTTTTGACGAAGCCCAGATCCTGCCGCTGCAATACCTGCAACCCTGCATGCTGGCGGTCGCGGAGCTGGTGCAAAACTATAAAAGCACCGCGGTGCTTTGCACAGCCACGCAGCCCGAATTGCAGCGCTTTATCCCTGAAAGCCTGAAGATCACCGAGATAACCGCTGATCCAGCGCAGCTATACAACGCTTTTAAGCGCGTGGAGCTGGTCAACCTGGGCTCGATCGAAGACGAGGAGTTAATTGAGCGACTCACCGAACATGAACAGGTGCTTTGCATCGTCAACACGCGCAAGCATGCCAACAAACTCTTTCAGCTCCTACCTAAAGAGGGGCGCTTTCACCTTTCCACGCTCATGACGCCAACGCACCGCCGTGCCGCGATTCAAACGATCAGGGAAAGGCTTGCCCAGGGCCAGACCTGTCGGCTGGTTTCCACCCAACTGATCGAAGCAGGGGTTGACCTTGATTTCCCCGTCGGTTTTCGGGCTTTGGCAGGGCTGGATTCGATCATCCAGGCGGGTGGGCGCGTGAACCGCAACCGGCGCTGCGAAACGGGTCATCTGTACGTGTTTGAACCCATTACCGATGCCATCAAACGCGCTCCGGGATTCATCCAGCAAACCGGTGACGTCGCGCGGCAAATTCTGCGCAGGTGGCAAGGCTCTGACCCGATCTGCCTGGACGCGATCCGCGATTATTACGAATCGCTCTACAGCATTCAGGCAAAAACAACTTTTGACAGCGCCGGGGTGCTGGCTTGTTTTGAAAAACCCAATTCGCGAGAGCTTGATTTTGATTTCCGCAAGGCTTCCGAGCTCTTCAAACTGATCGAACAAGACACGATCGGCATTGTCGTACCCATAGACGAGAAGTCAAACATTCTGGTGGAAAAACTAAAATGGGCCCAACACCCTTCTTCCTTGTTAAGGTCTCTTCAATCATATACCGTAAATGTTTATCAACATGAGTTTCGTTTGTTGCTTGAATCCGGTAAAATTAACATGATTGACCATGTGCCTGTTCTTTTTGACCCTTACCACAACTACAATAAAGATTATGGTCTGATCGTCCCCACTTCCAGCGGTGGGGATGCGTTATTTTTTGATAGTTAATTTCAAAAGGAGGATCTAATGAGCTTTGGTATCACTGTCCGGGTAAAGGGGGATTACGCCCTCTTCACCCGCCCTGAGATGAAGGTCGAGCGCGTCAGTTATGATGTTATCACCCCTTCAGCTGCCAGGGGAATTATCGAAGCGGTCTATTGGAAGCCAGCCATCCGCTGGGTGATCGACCGTATCCACGTGCTGAACCCCATCCAGTTCACCAATGTTCGCCGCAACGAGGTCGGAGAAAAGGCATCGTTCGCGACAGCAAAGTCGCTGATGAGGGGCAGCAGCCAAAACGACTTCTTTTTGGACGTATTGTCTTCCCGCCAGCAACGGGCTGCCATGGTCTTGCGGGATGTCGAATATGTCATCGAAGCCCACTTTGAAATAGTGCCTGAAAAAGCTGGTGAGGGCGATACGCCTGAAAAGCACTACAACATTGCCCTCAGACGATTGCGAAAGGGGCAGCATCACGCTCAACCCTGTCTTGGCACAAGGGAATTTGCTGCCAATGTTTCCATCCTTGAGAATGAGTCTATTCCCGTAAGCCAGTTGATCGGCGAAAATGACCTTGGCTGGATGCTCTATGACATGGATTTCAGCGATCCTGAAGACATCAAACCGATCTTTTTCCGGGCAATCATGGTGGATGGCATCCTCGATCTGCGGGATGCCCTGAAAGCGAGCTGAGATGATCCTGCAAAACCTGGCCAAGTTTTATGATATTTTGCTTGAAGATAAGGATGTCGGGATCGCTCCTCCCGGCTTCAGCGTGGTCAATATCAATTTTTTGCTCAACCTCAGCCCTGAAGGAGAACTGCTTGATCTTCTATATGTCTTTCAGCCCCGACAGGTGAAAAATAAAGTGATCGAGGACCCCAGACGCATTATTTTGCCGGAAGCCGTAAAACGCAGTTCAGGCGTTGCTCCCAACCTGCTTTGGGATAATGCCACCTATGTTCTGGGAATCGCGGATGACAGCAAGACACAGGCGTACATTGCGGATCGTTTTGAACAGTTCCGACTGCACAACCTGATGTTTTTGGAAAAGATCCCCGGCCCTGAAGCAAGCGCCTTACGGAAATTCCTGACAAAGTACAGCTTGGAAGAATTGAGTTCCCATCAAGTGGTCGTTCCAAATATTGAAGCCTTGCTCAAAAGCACTGGATTTTTGACCTTCCAATATGCGGAAACAAACAGCTTGATCGCAGACACAAAAGCGATACCAGACGCGATCCATCATGCCTGGGTCAATCCATCGGAAGACACAAAGATCGCTCAATGTCTTGTGACCGGGCTCGAAGAGCCGGTTCAGCGCATTCATGCCGCTATCAAAGGCGTGAGGGATGTAAATTCTTCCGGCGGCTCGATCGTTTCGTTTAATAACAGCGCTTACGAGTCGTACGGTAAAGTAAAAGGTCAGGGACTGAACGCCCCGGTTGGCGAAACGGCTGCTTTTGCCTACACCACGGCACTAAACTACCTTTTGTCCAAAGAAAACCCGCATCCCAAACTTCAGATCGGCGACGCGACGGTAGTCTACTGGGCGGAAAGCACCAATCCACTCTATGCGGATATCTTTCAGATGATGATGGACCCGCAGGGGTTCACAGAACCGGAGCCCGATTCAAAGACCGATACCAAAAGCCGCTATGACAATAAGATGACCGAGCTTCTGGGGAAAATTGGCGAGAGCATCCAAAGCGGAAAGGTGCTTGATTTTGAGGCAATCGAATCGGGATTGGACACAAACACAAGGTTTCATGTGCTCGGGCTTTCCCCCAATACGGCACGGATATCGATCCGCTTTTATGAGATGGCGCCTTTCAGGAACATCCTTGCCCGATTGATCCAACACTACGAAGACCTGAACATGGGGCAGAATTACCCATGGTCGGTCTGGAGATTGCTGAAAGAAACCGTTTCTCCAAAGGCTTCTGACCAAACTCCGGCGCCGCTTTTGGGCGGCGCTGTCATGCGGTCGATCCTGACCGGTTTGCCCTATCCCGCCGCGCTCTATTACGCGGTCATCAACCGCATCCGTGCCGATTCCGACGAGCCGGAAAAACGTTTTTACAAGATCAATCCAATCCGGGTTGGCATCATCAAAGCCTGCCTGACCCGAAAATATCGCGCTCAGAAAAATGATCAATATACGGAGGTTCTCACAATGGCATTAAATCCAAATTCAACCAATCAGGCTTATCTGCTTGGGCGCCTGTTTGCTGTGCTCGAAAAGGCACAGGAAGACGCCTTGGGAAGTAACCTGAACGCAACCATCAAAGATCGCTACTTCACATCCGCCTGCGCCAGCCCCGCCTCAACTTTCCCGATCATTCTGCGGCTTTCCCAGCATCACATTTCAAAATCAGAATACGGGAGAAACACAGAATGGCGAATTCGGGAAATTATGGACTTGCTTGAGATCGATAACGATCCATTCCCAAAACGCTTGTCTTTGGACGAGCAGGGCATCTTTATCCTCGGTTATTACCATCAACGCACCAGCCTGTTCACCAAACGTGAAGCTCAGGATCAGGATGAGACCGAAGACCAGGATGCCGCAACTGACACCCCATCACAACTGCAATTAAATTAATAAGGAGAAGAAATGGAAGCAAAAACACCCCTCAATAATCGCTATGAGTTCGTATTACTTTATGACGTCGAAAACGGAAATCCCAATGGCGACCCCGATGCCGGCAACATGCCCCGCATCGACCCGGAAACCGGCTTTGGCATCGTTACCGATGTCTGCCTGAAGCGAAAGATTCGCAATTATGTCGAGATCGTCAAAGGCGGTCAGGCGCCCTATAAGATTTACGTCACCGAAGGCATTCCGCTCAACACCCAGCACAAACAGGCTTATCTCAATACCGGCATTACCATGCCCGAAAAATCGAAAAACGTTCCCGATGACGATCTGCTCATCGTGCGCCAATGGATGTGTGACAACTTCTACGACGTGCGCGCGTTTGGCGCTGTCATGACCACGGGCGTGAATTGCGGTCAGGTGCGCGGCCCCGTGCAGTTGAACTTTTCCCGCAGCATCGACCCCATCCTACAGCAGGAAGTGACCATCACCCGTGTTACCGTCACGCAGGAAGAGGTCGATAAGAAAACCGAGATGGGCCGCAAGCACATTGTGCCTTATGGCTTGTATCGCGTGGAAGGCTATATTTCCGCAAACCTGGCAAACAAGGAAATTACGCTGAAAAACAACCCTGACAAAACTTCTTATTACACTGGTTTCTCCGAAGAAGACCTGGAGCTCTTCTGGGATGCGCTGGTGAACATGTTTGAGTTCGACCGTTCTGCTTCCCGCGGCAAAATGTCCTCCCGCAAACTTTTTATTTTCAAACACGAATCCGCGCTCGGGAATGCTCACGCGCAAACGCTCTTTGACCTGATCAAAGTGGAACGAAAAGACGATAAAGGAGTTGCGCGCAGCTTTAGTGATTACGTGGTTGATGTCGATCGCGACGCAATACCCGAGGGTATTCAACTGATCGAAAGACTCTAAGCATGAAAGCGGGCAACGATCTTTTGCCCTTGTCGGGGTTGCAGCACTTTTTGTTTTGCCGTCGGCAATGGGCGCTGATCCACATCGAACGCCAATGGCAGGAAAATTACTTCACCGTGGACGGAAAGATCCTGCACGGAAGGGTCGATGATCCCTTTTTTACCGAAAGCCGATCGGGGGTGATCCTCTCCCGATCGGTACCCATCCGGTCGGACAGCATTGGCTTATCAGGAGTTTGTGACCTGGTTGAATTTACCGCCTCAGAAAGTGGCGTCATTTTGCCTGGAAGATCAGGTTTCTATCAGCCAAATGTTGTGGAATATAAGCGCGGCAAGCCCAAAGAAGGCGATTTTGATGAGGCACAGGTCTGTGCCCAATCAATCTGCCTGGAAGAGATGCTCTCAACAAATATAACTCACGGTTGGATCTACTATGGTCTCACGCGCCGTCGGGTAAAGGTCGATCTGACCGCTGAACTGCGTGAGACGGTTATTCGGGCAGCCAGTGAGATGAACCAGTATTTCACAAGGCGCTATACGCCAAAGGTCAAAAAGCATAAGGGCTGTCGTTCCTGTTCATTGGCTGATATTTGCCTACCGGAACTGATGAGCCCTGCCGCCGATAGCGAAAGCTATATCAACCAGTTTATGCAAGGGGAGTGAGCGATGAAAAAACTTGGAAATGTCCTTTATATTACAAGCCCGGATGCTTATCTGGGGCTTGAAGACGAAGCCATCACCATTAGCAAAGAAGGTCAGCCCACCCGTAAATTGCCTTTGCTCAACCTGCAGGGGATCGTCTGCTTTAATTACACCGGTGTCAGCCCAGCCTTGATGGGAGCTTGTGTGGATCGTGATATTGGCTTGTGCTTCCTGAGACCGAGTGGGCGTTTTTTGGCTCGGGTTGAAGGGCAGGTGAGCGGTAATGTATTATTGCGCAAAAAACAGTATGCCGTTTCAGAGGATCGTGAGACTTTCTTGCCCGTCGCAAAAAACTTTGTCCTCGGCAAGCTCTATAACCAGCGCAAAGTTCTGCAAAGAACCCTGCGCGACCATGCCCTGCTGATCGAAAGCGAAAACTTTGTCAGCGCGATATCCATCCTGAAGGAATTAATGCAGGCTTCCCGCCTGGCCAAAGATGAAGCTGAGTTGATGGCGATCGAGGGCAATGCCGCGCGCAGATATTTTGGACTGTTTGATCAAATGATCTTTCAGAACAAAGAGGAATTCCGCTTTGAGGAACGCAATCGGCGCCCACCTTTGGACCGGATGAATGCGTTATTGTCCTTTTTCTACGTATTACTGGCAAATGAAGCCGCTTCGGCTTTGGAGGCGGTTGGCCTGGACCCCTATGTGGGCTTCTTCCATGCCGACAGACTCGGCAGACGCTCCCTTGCGTTGGATATCATGGAAGAATTGCGCCCGGTAATGTGTGACCGTCTTGCGTTAAATCTGGTCAATCGCCGCCAGATCTCGCCTAAAGGCTTTGTCATCAAGGAAAGCGGCGGCGTATTGATGGACGATGAGACCCGTAAGGCAGTATTGACCGCCTGGCAGGAAAAGAAAAAAGAGGAGATCCAGCACCCATTTCTGAAAGAAAAGATCCCCTATGGCTTGTTGCCGCATGTTCAGGCATTGCTGCTTGCGCGGCATCTCAGGGGAGACCTGCAGTCTTATCCGCCATATTTTTGGGAGTAGAACGAAATGATGATCGTGGTTAGTTATGATGTCAACACCGAGAGCGAAGGCGGAAAGAAACGCCTCAGAAGGGTGGCGAAAGCCTGCCAGAGCCATGGTCAACGGGTTCAGAATTCGGTTTTTGAGTGCATTCTGGATACCGGGCAGCTGCGGGCGCTGCAGAACAAATTGGAAGCCATCATTGATGTGGAAAAGGACAGCCTTCGCTATTATGTGCTTGGGAATCAATGGGAAAACAAGGTGCGGCATGTTGGTGCCAAAAAGGTGGTCCACATGGAAGACACCTTGATATTGTAAGATGCGAACCGCAAGTGAACAGCCCTGATAGGAGGAGGTTCGCGGGAAAATAGGGTTATAATAGAGCGTAGAGCGAAGAAAGAACAGCGCACTTTTTGCTCTGGAGGCAAGATATGAGGGCGTAGAATAAGGGAAGCCCAAAATCTTGCGGTCGCCTCCTGCGCGGAGGCGTGGATTGAAACATTCAGCCAAAAGGTGATGTCATCACCGTTTGAGTCGCCTCCTGCGCGGAGGCGTGGATTGAAACTGGGTTGTTGAGGAGAAAAGCGTAATGTCCGTCAGTCGCCTCCTGCGCGGAGGCGTGGATTGAAACACCCAAAAGCACTATTTACCATCCTGTTTATCCGTCGCCTCCTGCGCGGAGGCGTGGATTGAAACCCGGCAAGGTAACCACGGGGTTAATACTCCTCATTGTCGCCTCCTGCGCGGAGGCGTGGATTGAAACCTGGGATGACGCGATGAGGCTGTGGCTGGACAGGCGTCGCCTCCTGCGCGGAGGCGTGGATTGAAACACAACCGCGACTGGACGAGTCAGGACCATCCGAAAGTCGCCTCCTGCGCGGAGGC
>DBPR01000001.1 GCA_002305635.1 Anaerolineaceae bacterium UBA1415
GGTTCGAGTCCGCCCACCCCGACCTTTCTTTAACAGGCGCAAAAGGTGAGCGTGAACAAAATTTTCCTTTCCATTATCCTCCCCGCGCACAATGAAGCGCAGCGTCTCCCCGAGTCTCTCGACAAAATTCAAAATTTCATCGAAGCGGAACAGCTTGATTGTGAAGTCTTGCTGATCGAAAATGCGAGCACGGACGATACGTTAAAGATCGCCCAGGATCGCCAAGAATCTTTTCCTCAACTCGAAGTGCTCTCTCTGGACCAACCTGGCAAAGGCAACGCCATACGCACCGGCATGCTGCGAGCCCGGGGAGACTATCGCTTTATGGCGGATGTCGATCTCTCGATGCCGATCGAAGAGCTGCGCAAGTTCCTGCCTCCGGTGCTGGCTGACCCGCAGGTTGCCATAGCCTCCCGTGAGCAGCCCGGCTCAAAACGGATCGGAGAGCCTTTTTATCGCCATATCATTGGAAGAGTTTTCAATCTTTTGGTGCGGATATTGGTCTTACCCGGCATTCAGGATACACAATGCGGCTTCAAGTGCTTTAGCGCCGAGGCTGCCGAGGCGGTTTTTAGCGCTCAGACGATGGATGGCTGGAGCTTTGACGTTGAAGCGCTGGCCATTGCCAGAAATCTGGGTTATCACATCACAGAAGTGCCGATCACCTGGCATTACAAGCCCGGCTCAAAGTTGAATATTGTCAAAGACAGTTGGCGCATGTTCAGGGAATTGCTTCAGATCCGGCGAAATTTGCGCAAATGCTGCCCAAAAGATTCAGCCCCTGAATAATCATGGCAAGAAAAATTGACCCAGCGCTGATCCCACCTTTTCCAACTCTGCAATATGAGATGGAAGCCTGGCGGAAGGGTCATCTGGTAGTGGCTGGGCTGGACGAGGCCGGGCGCGGCGCCCTGGCGGGCCCGCTTTGTGCCGCCGCGGTGGTCTTGCCAGCGGATCGGTCCGATATTGAGGAAACGTTATTTGGCGTACGCGATTCAAAGCAGATGAGCAGCCTGGAGCGGGAACAGTGGTCGAGGAAGATCATGGAAGTTGCCAGCGATTTCGCGATCGCCTGGGTTGAAGCTGAGGAGATCGATCAGTTCGGGATGGCCCGGGCTGGAATTTTGGTCTTTGAGCGCGCGCTCGCGAGCCTGAAAAGCCAACCCGGTCAGCTCCTGCTGGATTATTTCAAACTGCCGCAGGTGTCCATCTTCCAAACCTGTCTGGTCAAAGGCGACCAACGCAGCCTTTCGATCGCCTGCGCTTCGGTTCTCGCCAAACAAGCCCGCGATCAGAAAATGATCGCCCTGGCAGCCGATCACCCCCTGTACGATTTTAAGAAAAACAAAGGCTACGGAACAGCTGAGCATTTACAGGCAATTGACGCCTACGGCCTCTGTTCGCTCCACCGACGCAGCTTTTGCGAGCACTTGCTGCAGGGCAGGCTTTTTGATTAGCCACCATCCGATTCTTCCTTGATTCGATGATAAAATTAATTCATCAGACAAAGCAATAAAGTTAACCAGGAGTGATTATGACCAACCATACTGCCCCCGATTTTTCCCGTAATGATCAGATTGCTGGTCTGATCGAGCAAATTAGCGCCTATATTGAGCATTATCATCACGGCTCGGTTGAGCTGGTCGCCATCGAAGGCGACAAGATCAAAGTGCGTTTGGGCGGCGCCTGTGCCGATTGCGAGCTTTCAACGCAAACACTGCAAGGTTGGGTTGCCGGCACGATCCGCCAGTTTTTTCCCAACGCGGAAGTTGTCGCTGCTGAGTAATGGATTCTGTTAACGAATAAGGAAATCAGACAATACTTCTTAACTGATTTTCGCTCTGATCGAGCGCTAACTGCACGAACAGAAGCAAAATATCTGCCAGCTATTTCATTCTTGCCTTAAGCCTTGATCCTCTTCCGGCGCAGCCAGATCCAAAGCGGTTGAACCAGTTTGCGCACCCAGTATTTCAGCGTAAACAGGGAAAGCTTTTTGCCGCCGTCGCGGTAGTGCACGCGCAGCATCTCTGGCCAGCAGCGGTCATCCTCGGCGATCGATTTTGCGCCTTCGTGCAGCCGAAATCCTGCCCAGACGTCCTGAACATACAGCAAGGGCTGATGACTTGCCAGACGCGTCCAGAGGTCGTAGTCCATCGCGAAATAGAAGCTGTCGTCCAGCGGGCCGACCTTGCGCCACAAAGCTGCCCTAAAGAAAGAAGCTTGTTGGGGAATGTGCACATGGCCCCGACGCAGCTTTTTCAGATCGGTTTGAGCGGCCGGAAAGCGGCCTATCACGCGGTCATCCGCGTTGATCCAGTCGCAATCGCCGTAGACCATGCCAATTTCAGGGTGTTTTTGCAGGTAAGAAACCGCCGCGCTGACCGCGCCGGGGTACAAAATGTCGTCCGAGTTCAGCCATGCCAAAATTTCACCGCTTGCCATCGCGAACCCTTGATTGATGGCGTCGGTCTGCCCTTTGTCTTTTTGTGACTGCCAGTACGCCAGCTGGTCAGCATATTTTTGGATGATCTCCCGGCTCCCGTCCGCGGAACCACCATCGATGATGATGTATTCGATGTTGGGGTAATCCTGCGCCAGCACCGAACGGATCGTGCGCTCCAGGAAGATCGCCTGATGAAAAGAAGGGGTGATGATGCTGACTTTGGGGAGGTTCTGCTCAGTCATGCCCGTTACCACGTTTGCCGCATCTCCAGGGATAGCTGTGTGCCCGCATGCGTTCGTAGGGTTCACGCATTTTTTCCAGGCCAAGCCAGCCAAGCAGGGCAAAAAGCATCCGACGGTAGATGCGCGAACTCTGTTTGGGTTGAAAACGAAGCATCCTGGCGTAAGAACGAATAGCTTCCCTATAGTTTCGGGCTTCCACCTGATAGAAACCATTCAAGCGGTGCGCGCCAGCCCAAATTTTATTAAAGTTTTGCGCGTTGAGCGGATAATATGCCTCGTCCTCACAGAGCCATTTCGCAAGCCTGAAAGCTTCCGGTCCAAACCCTTTTGCCTGGGCTGAGTTTTTGGCGTTCTCATGAATGCGCGCGGCTGCCCAAACCTTTCCGGGCACGTAAAAGGGTTCAGCGATCCTTGCCATTTTGATCCAAAGCTGTACGTCCAGCAGATAGTTGTAGCTCAGATCAAGGTAGCCGGCTTGCTCCAGGACTTCCCGACGCATGAATACGCCCGGCTGCCCGATGATATTGAAAGCCATCAGATCAGCCAGCTTCCAGTCACCGTAACGCATCATGTGGAAAGGTTTTCCCTCTCCATCGATCGATTCGACATCGCTGAATACAAAACTGGCCTCTGGATGCGACTGAAAGGCTGCGACCGCCTCACGGATCGCCCCGGGATAATACAGGTCATCCGAGTTGAGCCAGCCGACGATCTCGCCTGTAGCCCTGGCGAAGCCCTTGTTGATCCCGTCCGCCTGTCCGCGATCTTTTTCGGAAACCCAGCCAGCCAGGCGCTGCTGATGCGACTTGATGATCTCGATGCTGTTATCAGTCGATCCGCCATCGATCACCCAGTATTCGATCTTTGGATAATCCTGTTCGATTACAGAGCGTATGGTTTCTTCCAGAAATTCTCCCTGATTAAAGGAAGGGGTCACAATGGAGACCAGGGGTAGTTCGTTCATGCCAACATTATAAAGCAAAGTTGTGGGAACGCTCCACGATTAGAGTGTTTTTGTAAAGTATTCAAACAAGAACCGGAATGATTCGTGGGCTGGAGACCATTCCCAATGCCAAACTGAGAATTCCGCATCGCTCAGCAATTCTCAGTTTAGAAATATCAAGCACATGATATAGTCTCCTCAATGGCAGAACACCCAGGGCAATTGCATCTTATTTTTCAATGAAGATAACCAAGGTCAAAACAAAAAAGAATTGCAGGATAGATTTCATTAACTATCAAAGAATTGGATACCCTCAGACAGTAGATTTGAGTAATTCTCTTTTTTACGTCAAACCCAACCGATAAAAGAAGATAAGTCCCATTTTTTCATTGATTACTTTAATTAATTTCAAACCTCTATAGGAGGTTCCTTGGTTAATTAGGATATATCGCTAGAGAATTGCTTCTTATTGAGACAGAACACGCAGCAAATAGTCCTGATCCCAA
>DBPR01000014.1 GCA_002305635.1 Anaerolineaceae bacterium UBA1415
GGACATTTCTATTTTGCCTTGACATATTTAATATTTAAGCCTAATTAGTGCCAGAAGGGGTTATACTTAGATGTTTGATCAGGTGATGATATATGCAAGATCTTTGGAACAATCTCTTTTTTATTCTTGAGCGTTTTACATGGTCAAGCCTGCTTGACATTCTGCTGGTGACCATCGTATTTGGTCTATTCCTTTACCTCCTGCGCGACACCGAAGCCCAGACGCTTTTGCGGGGCGTCTTCCTGGTCGTGATTTTGATCACCCTGCTCACCTCGCTTGTCAATCTGCCGGCTTTCAGCTGGTTGGTAAAAACCATCACCCCGGCCCTGATCCTCGCCGTGCCGGTCATTTTCACGCCGGAGATCCGACGTGGGCTTGAACGCATGGGCAGCTTCGGCAAACTGCGGTTTTGGTTCTCCGGCCGCAACTCCAGAAGCAATCAGGAGATGGAAGAACTCCTCAATTCTGTTTCCCAGGCTGCGGCACAACTTTCCGAACGAAGGCACGGCGCGTTGATCGTGATCCGGCGGCTTGAATTTTTGGACAAGTATTACAAGAACGGCGTAATGCTCAACGCCGAGGTCACCCCTCAGCTGCTTTTGCAGATCTTTTATCCAAATACGCCCATGCACGATGGCGCTGTGATCATTTCTGAGAATCGCGTCAAGGCCGCCGGATGCGTCATGCCGCTCTCCAGCAGCGGCATCCTCAACAGCAGCATCGCCCACACCATGGGGCTGCGGCACCGGGCAGCGCTGGGAATCAGCGAGGTCAGCGATGCCCTGGCGGTGGTCGTCTCTGAAGAGACCGGAACGATCTCCATTGCCCATCGCGGCAAGCTGATCCGCAGTCTCGATGGCGAGCGCCTGCTTAACAGCATGCGTGCCATCATGATCACCGATCTGACGTTCAAAACGAGCAAGCTCGCCTCTATCTTTAGAAAAAAAGCTGACAATGACGGAGAGGAGATAGCTGAAGAATGAAATTCCTGAAAAAGATCCTCGAACTTATTCCTGTCTTTTTGACAGCCCTGGTTTTGGCTTTTGTTGTTTGGGTCTCTTCCGTCACCTCTCAGGATCCCAATGAGACCATCACTTATGGCACCCCGATCCACCTTTCCGTCATCGGCCTGAACCCCGATCTGGTCATCAGGGATCAGAGCGCCAGCAGCGTGTTGATCACTGTTCGGGCGCCCCGCTCCGTGCACGATCAACTCGCGCGCAATTTAAACAACGTCATCGCCCGCATTAACCTTAATGGTCTCAATTCCGGCACCTACGAATTGACGCCCGAAATTAACATTGGTTTTCGTCCCACACAGTTGGTGGAAGTCAACCCACCCCAGATCACTCTGACGCTTGAACAGGTTGCAACTGAAACGGTCAATATCCTCCTGCTGCAAAACGGCAGTTTGCCCATTGGTTACGAAGCCAGCGAGCCGGTTCTAAGCACCAGCCAGGTGCAAATGTTGGGGCCGCAGTCCAAGCTGGACGAAGTCCTGAACGTTGTCGCAAACATTGATCTCAGCAACGCCACCAGCACGATCACACGCAACCTTGACCTGCGCGCGATCGATAAACGCGGCAATGTCGTCTCGAGCGTGAGCCTGAACCCGAAATCGATCAGTGTTGAAATACCGATCAAACAACTGGTTGGCTACCGCAATGTTTTTGTAAAGATCATCACCACCGGTTCGATCGCCCCCGGTTATCATTTGACCGGTCTGATCGTCAACCCGCCAAATCTGACCATTTACGCCTCCAATACGGAGCTGAACCAAAGCCTGCCCTCCTTCCTTGACACCGCGCCTGTCAATCTGAATGGCGCCAAAGAGAGTTTCTCGATCCGTGTGCCCCTGCAGGTGCAGGACGGCATCGTCATCGTCGGGGAACAGGAGGTGACCGTTGAAGTTGGCATTGAAGCGATCCAAAGCTCCATTCAGCTTTTTGACATTCCCGTCGAAGTGATCAATCTCGGCGATAACCTGAAAGCCCAAATATCTCCTGATAAAGTGGATGTTTATATCTCCGGCCCGCTTTATCTGCTCGAAAGCCTGAAAGCAGACAGTATTCGGGTCTTGCTTGATCTGGCAAACCGTGCTCCGGGCACCTGGCAGATCGCGCCGACTGTCGATCTGATGGGGCTTGATCTGCGGCTCGATTCGATCTTGCCCGCCACGATCGAAGTGACGATCACAAAATAAGGCCGGAATACACCAAGGAAAAATAGTATGGAAAAACCTGTAATCGTGCTGGTCGGCAGACCCAATGTTGGCAAAAGCACTTTATTTAACCGTCTTGTCGGCGAAAGACTCGCCATTGTGGATGATGTTCCCGGTACAACCCGCGACCGCCTCCTCGCGGAAGGCGACTGGGCCGGACACGACTTTTTTGTCGTCGATACCGGCGGCATCGACCCCAGCAAACAGCGCAGCCAGACCCCGCTCTCGATCGGTTCGGCGGATTTCATTCAGGATATCCGCGAACAGGCAGAGATCGCGCTCGAAGAAGCGGATGTGATCCTTCTGGTCACCGATGCCATCGAAGGCGTCACCCAGGCCGACCATGAAGTTGTCGATATTTTGCGCCGCCGTCGCGCCGGAACGAACAATCGCCCCACCCCGCCCATTTTGCTGGTGGTCAACAAGGCCGACAGCGAGCAGCTGCGGCTCAACGCGATGGATTTTTATTCGCTGGGTCTGGGCGACCCCTATCCGATCTCATCCATCCACGGCACCGGCACCGGTGATCTGCTCGATGCGGTTGTGGAATGCTTCCCCGAACCTGTGGTCGATGAAGAAGACGATACCAGCATCAAAGTTGCCATTGTCGGCAAGCCCAACGCAGGGAAAAGCAGCCTTCTGAATAAGCTGACCGGAAAACAACGCTCGATCGTCAGCAATATCCCCGGCACAACCCGCGACGCGATCGATACCAAACTAAGCCTGGACGGGCAGGAATACACACTGATCGACACAGCCGGCATTCGTAAGCGCGGCTCGATTGAACCCGGCGTTGAGAAATATTCCGTTTTGCGCGCCATGCAGGCCATCGAACGTTGTGACGTCGCTGTTCTGGTGGTGGACGCGGTCAGCGGCATCACCGCGCAGGACACCCACATCGCCGGTTATATCAAAGACGCCTGGAAGAGCGTCATGGTCGTCATTAACAAATGGGACCTGATCGAAAAAGACCATCTCACCGCTCTGGATTTTGAAAAACACGTCCGACAGGAGCTTAATTTCCTCCCTTACGTGCCGATCCTGTTCATCTCTGCCGAGACCGGCCAGCGTGTCCATCAGGTTTTGCCCCTGGTCAAGGAAATTCAGGATGAGCGTACCCGCAAGATCACGACCGCACAGTTGAACAAAATATTGGTGGCCGCCCAGGACCGCCATCAGTCCCCCTCCGGGATTGGCAAACCCCTGCGCATCTATTACGGCACGCAGGTCAAGACCGAACCCCCGACCTTCCTGCTCTATGTCAACGATCCAACTTTGGTCCATTTTACCTATCTGCGCTTTTTGGAAAACCAAATCCGCGAGACCTTTCCCTTCAAGGGGACGCCCATGCAGATCGTCTTGAAAAAGCGTGAAAGGCGCGAATAGCAAGCCCTCCATTTTGGTATAATAGGATGGTTTAGCTGGCTAAACAGATTGGACGAAATGTGGAAGAAATAAAAGAAAATCAAACCGAAGAAACAAACCCTGTTGTTATAACCGCGACAACAGATAACCCTCAGCCGAAAGAAGAGTCAGGCAAGAGCTTTTTGCAGGATCTATTTGAAACCGTGGCAATGGCTTTGATCCTTTTCGTGATATTGAACACGATCACCTCGCGGGTTAAAGTTTTTAACGTCAGTATGCAGCCCACCCTCAGGGAACAGGACCTCCTGCTGGTGAACAAGCTGGCTTACCGCTTTGGCACTCCAAAGCACGGCGATGTTATCGTTTTCCATTTCAATGGCGACGATAAGGAAGACTATATCAAACGCGTTATCGGCTTGCCCGGCGACCTGGTCGAGATTCAGTCCGGGGTTGTGCGCGTCAATGGTCAGGCTTTGACCGAGCCTTATATTATGGAAATGCCGACGTATAACGGCACCTGGGAGGTTCCGGAGGATCAGCTTTTCGTCCTGGGTGATAACCGCAACCACTCTTCCGATTCCCATCAGTGGGGCACGGTAAAGATGGAATGGGTGGTCGGCAAGGCCCTGTTGGTCTACTGGCCGCTGAACAAGATAAAACTGCTTACCATTCCGGACCTCGTCCACGCGCAACCTTGATCCTGTCCTCCAACTAATTAAAATCAACGGCTCCGGTGAAGGAGCCGTTTCCTTTTGCTACATTTTGACTGTATTTTTATCTGATCCCGTACTTTTCAATAATAAAGTCCATATCCTTATCGCCTCTGCCCGAGAGGTTGATCAGGATCGAGCCTTTGCCCATCGTCCTGGCGAGCTTTATAGCATATGCAACAGCATGGGCGCTTTCGATCGCTGGAATGACGCCTTCCATTCTGGATAATTCAAAGAAAGCGTCAACAGTTTCCTCATCTGTAACCACATCATATTTCACTCTGCCGATGTCGCGCAGGAAGGCGTGTTCGGGCCCGCTGGACGGGTAATCCAGGCCGGATGCCACCGAATACACCGGAGCAGGGTTGCCGTTCTCGTCCTTGAGCATAATGCTGTTAAAGCCATGCATAACGCCTTCCTCGCCGTAGGTCAGGCTTGCGGCGTGATCGCCCATCCTGGAACCTCTGCCAAGCGGCTCAATCCCGTAGATGTCAACAGGATCATTCAGAAAGCCAGCGAACAACCCTATTGAATTTGAGCCGCCGCCAACACAGGCAACAAGCGCGTCGGGAAGCTCACCCGTCATGCCAATAAACTGTTCACGGGCTTCAAAACCAACCACAGCCTGGAAATCCCGTACGATCATCGGGAAGGGATGCGGCCCCACGACGGAGCCAATGCAGTAAATGGCGTCTTTGTACTCCCTGGAGTAGGCGGCAAAAGCTGCGTCAACAGCCTCTTTCAGCGTGGCAAGACCGTCTGTAACTTCGATAACCTTTGCGCCGAGGATCTTCATTCTGGCGACATTGGGAGCCTGTTTCCTGATATCAACCGCGCCCATATAAATGTCACATTCCATGCCAAAGTAAGCGGCAGCGGTGGCAAGTGCGACGCCGTGCTGCCCGGCGCCGGTTTCCGCGATAACCTTCTTTTTGCCCATAAACGAAGCAAGCAAGACCTCGCCCATGCAGTGATTGAGCTTGTGCGCACCAGTGTGGTTCAGATCCTCACGCTTGCCATAGAGCTGAACGCCTGTGCCGATCCTGTCCGAAAGCCTTTCAAAATGTGAGATCGGGGTCGGTCTGCCCTGAAATTCCTTGCGGATCCTGCGAAGTTCACTGATGAACCTTCTCGATTTGCAGATCGTCTGATATGCCTCAGCGATCTCGTCCATGGCAACCTGCAGCTCAGGCGAAATATAAGAGCCGCCGTATTTGCCGAAATAACCCTTCGAATCAGGATAGGTTTTAAAGTAATTATTGAAATCAATTTCATTGGTTTTCATCGTATTCTCCTTAAAATAGAAAATCTTTTTGCTTCTTGTTTCACTTTGTCTGGACTCTTCAAATATTCTATTCGGCGCGCGGAGCGCCATCGTTTTGTTAGCAGCATTGTTAATCTCCTTTATAAGGATTTTTCTTTATAACTTTCTGTCTCTTATCGATGGAACTTACCAATAAAAAAAGCCCCTGACAGAGATTCTTTCTGTCAAGGGCGAATAGCTACAAAAATATTTCTACATTATCCGCGGTGCCACCTTGATTCACAGCATGACCTGTGCGCTTAGCAGGATACCAACATATCCCCGGCAACTAACGTATGCCAACCCGTTGCAGAATACTCTGGGATCTTCCCATTTGACTGCACCCTCAGCGGCCCATTAGACAACTTGTTTCTTACCTGACTCTCAGCGCCTCAGGCTCTCTGTGAAGGCATGATTGCCTTTACTCCCGCTTCAACGGTTTAGTATATTAAATTCTTGTGTCAAATTTAGCACCTTGTCCTAAGACTGTCAATACAATAATGCAAATTGAAGTTTTAATCTCACGTCTGGGACACTCGTATTTAGTAATGTGAAGTTGCCAGATCGTTCGCCCAGGGAACAATGCCTCCTCCAAATTCGTCTACAATAAAGACAAGCTTTATAAAGGAGTTGATCATGAAACCTCGTGCCATCTTTCGCCATGGTTTATTCATTTTCGTTTTGGTGAGCCTTCTTGTTTCGGCCTGTGTTCCCTATGATGAGCCAGTCGAGCAAGGAGCCGAAACCCCTCAAGCAGTTGAAGAATTACCTTTGGGATCCTTTAAAAACACCCCAAAGCAAAGGAACATGCCCTTTGAGATGCTTTTTGACCCAACACAATGGACAAAAGGTCAGGGCTCTGAAGGTCTGACCTCCTCCACAATCCCGGATTGTCAGTTTGGCGCCATTCAAGGCGGTACCGGAGATACCGAAGGGCCCTTTGACCTTAAACTTGGCGATAAGAATTTCTATTATCGGGTCGAACGCCTAACAGCCGAACAGGCGCCCACCGCGGCAGTTAGCTATCTCATTTATTACCAGCCCACGGAACCGGAATTCCAGCGCGAAGACCTGCAGTGGGCTTTCAGCATGAAAACCTCGGCCGAAAGCGAGCAGGCTTGTTTTGAAGCGGTTCAACCCATCCTTGAAACCCTGATCATCAGCCTGCCAGAGCGCAAAACGGCTGATCATCTTCTGAACTGGGATGAGACACTGGCAGAAAAATACTGCTCCGCTTCCACCGAAGGTCGGCTTTTCACCATTGCGGAAAGAGACGGAAAGCTCATTCTCAGCAGCGGGGAAGACCTCGATTCACTCTATCTGCTCGATCCGATCACTAACGAAAAAACGCTGTTGGTGCAAAGCGCCTTTGAAGGGGGCGTGATCCAACCGCCTTCGCAGATCGACGGGGATTATCTGGTCTACCTCGATTCTGAAAATTACATGTTGACCCGAAGATGGAGCATTACCGCCTACAACTTCGAAACCGGTGAGAGCAAAATTCTCCTGAGCAGAGAAGATTACCCAAGCGCCATGACCATGCTCGTCTTTTTCGATGTTGAAGATGGACCGGTCTATGCCTCGATCGTTGAAGGCCCGGATTTTGGCATAACTTACACATCCAGCATTCTCGAAATTGACATCGAAAGCGGTGTGAAAAAAGAAATTTACTCTCTCAATTCTGAGCAGGTTCGGATCGGCCGCCTCTCTGTGAACGGAAATGTTTTGGTCGCGGAACAGGTCGCGATCAGCAAAGATGCTGATCCCTACCAACCTATGATCATGATCAAACTTAAACCCAGCAACGCCCTGCAGGAATTTAAATTAGTCGGTTGGAACCCGCTTTTGACCGAAGAGCATTTGGTTTTTGCGCATGGGAACCAAAATCAATTCCCAACTTCAGTGACTATTTCTGATATCTGGGGCGAAGATCGTTCCAACCTGGAATTGTTGGGAGAAAACATCATTATCCAGTACTTAAACGGCAATTATTTGAGCTGGCAGGCCTCCGGCGGCCCGGAAGCGCCAACAACCGGCATCTACCTGGCGAACGTTAAAAGCATGGAAACCTACAACCTCGTTTCCCACGCCGAAAACACGGCCCTGATCCTTCCCATCATCATCCACGATAAGCTCCATTTTGGCATGGTGACCGACTTCATGAGCCCAGAGGAAAAAAGCCACCTTTGCGCCATACCCATGACTGAATTGCTTGAGCTGACCGCCGGGGATTCCGAGGCGCAATCCCTGCTGACCGGCATCACCGTCCACCCGACCGGGCTCACGCTCGAAACCATTCCTTTGAAACAATCAGGACTTTTCGACGATAAGGTCTTTGGGCAGATCATTCCCCTTGATGAAGCCCAGGCAGACCGATTAAAGCCTTCCTTGCCTGAATTTGGCGGCTATGCCCCAGCTCCAGAGGAGCAGGATTTTGGCATCGGCACCGAAGACCTGTATGCGGTTGAAGAAATTCCTGGCAATGACGCAGATGGCGTACCCATGACCGTGGTACGCGTGATTAAGGATGGAGAAGAGGTCTTAACTGTGGACACAGGAAGGGTCGGAAGCAACTCAAGCCTGCAAAACTTTCTTGTGCTTGAAAACGGCAAATGGGTGCTTGAAGTCGTCACAAACTTCCCCGCCTACGGTGACCGCACCGAAGCTTACCACGAAAGCAGCGTCTATTATGACGGTGACTCTCTGAACGATATTTTCTACGCCGATGAGGTTTTCAACTATCGTTTCCTGGGCGGTAAAGAGTTTTTCTTTGTTCGCAAGGGCGATCAACTTAGTTATGTCTATAATGGTAAAGAGGTCATCCTGCCTTTCGATGTGATCCAGCACAATCTTTGCTGTGGTTACTCTATCTACAACCCGACCAATTATCAAAACGTGATCACCTTTTATGCCACTGCTGGCGATCAGGAATATTACGTTATTCTTGGCATTCAAATTCAATAAGGCCAAGAAAGGATAAGCCATGAAATCGATCAAAACAAGCAAAATGGGTTTGCTGATCTTCCTCCTGATCAGCCTGTTATTCACCGCCTGCGAACCCTTGCAGACGCCGACCGTTCCAGAGGGAAAAAGCCCTGTTCAACCAGAACCATCACTCACCCCGGTTCAGGGAGAACAAGCCGGTCTGCTGACCTTTAAGAATACAGAGTTCTTTGCCCATTTGCCCTTTAGCCTGCTTTACGACGGCGAACAGTGGCAGCTGGACGAACAGCAGGAAGGTCTTCACTCGACCGAAATTGCCAACTGCCAGTTTCGCATTCTGCTTGGCCGCGGCGCGGGTACTACTGACGGCCCCTTTGATTTGAAAGCAGGAGAAAATGATTTTAGCTATCTGATCGAGCTTCCGACCAATCAAAGCCCATCTTCTACTACCACTTATTTCATCTATGTGAAACCAGAGAAGCCCGAGTTTCAACGCGATGACCTGATGTGGGCTTTTGAGATGCTGACAACGGTTGAGGATGAAAAGGCTTGCTTCCAGGCGATCCAACCCCTGCTTGAGACCCTGACGATCAGCCTGCCCGAGAATGGGAAATGAGGTCTAATACCCCAATTTGTTGATACGTTTCTTTGACAACGACCTGGCAAAATGCTATCATTCAATTGGATTTATTGTCTAATTTATTCTGCACATTAAAATGGAGGTTTTATATGAGTGCGATGATCATTTCTCGCATAATTGGCGCAATTGTGCTCGGAGTCGTTGGTGTTTTCACCAGCCTTCCAATCCATCAGTACCTTACTGGCTTTATTCCTGATTATTCTCTTTCACCAAGTGCCACAATTGCCATCAGCTCCGCGGTTTTTGCTATATTGGGCTTTCTGATTACGCCTTATATCACCATTAAACCGATTGAATGGCTGAAAAAAGTTTTTAACAAAGCCACTCCCCAGACTTTGGTGAGTGGTTTGGTTGGTTTAATAATTGGTTTGGTAACAGCGGCCATCATGGCTTTTCCGCTGAGCCTTCTGCCCAAACCTCTTGGTCAGATCCTGCCCTTTGTCGGGCTGGTCTTGTTCGCCTATCTGGGCGTCGTCCTCTTTGTTACCAGGCAGGAGGACTTTTTCAACATGATTAAGCATATGCCCTCTCGCAGCGTTAAAGGCGGCAAAGCGGCCAACAGCGGTGAGCGGCGCATCCTTGTGGATACCAGTGCCATCATTGACGGTCGCATTGCTGATATTGCCAAAACCGGTTTTTTGGGCGGCAGCCTGATCGTCCCGCGTTTCGTGCTTAACGAGCTACAGTTCGTTTCCGATTCCGCTGATAGTCTCCGCCGTCAACGCGGCCGCCGCGGGCTGGAAGTCCTTTCCGAATTGCAGGAAAATGAGGACGTTCCCGTTATCATCACCGATGTCGATGTCGAAGGCGTCCGTGAAGTGGACGAGCGCCTGATCGTCCTTGCCCAACAAATGAACGCCCCGATCCTTACCAACGATTTCAACCTCAATCGTGTTGCTGATCTGCAGGGCGTCAGGATACTGAACATTAATGACCTCAGCAACGCCGTCAAGGTCGTCCTGCTGCCTGGCGAAGAATTTACCATCGAAGTCATCCAGGAAGGCAAGGAATACCAGCAGGGGGTCGGCTACCTGGACGATGGCACCATGGTCGTGGTTGAAAACGGAGAGAAATACCTCGGGCAAAGCCTGCCCGTGATCGTTACCAAGATCCTGCAAACTTCGGCCGGCCGCATGATCTTCGCCCGACCAACCCAGGAACATTAGGAGGCAAAATGAGCATACGAATTTACAACACCCTGACCCGCAAGAAAGAGCTGTTCGAGACGATCGAGCCCAATAAAGTGCGCATGTACGTTTGTGGGCCCACGGTCTATGCCGACGCGCACCTCGGCCATGCCATGTCTGCCCTGGTCTTTGACATTGTGCGCCGTTACCTTGAATATCGCGGTTACGATGTTCGTTATGTGATGAACTTCACCGATGTGGACGATAAGATCATCAACAAAGCCAATCATTTAGGCGTCGACCCTTATGAACTCGCCCAGAAATACATCGACAGCTACAAGAGAAACCTCAACAGCCTTAATATCAAGCCTGCCACCGTTAACCCGCGTGCCACGGAGGACATGCCTCAGATCATTGAAATGATCCAGGCTCTTATCGATAAAAATGCTGCCTACGCGGTCGATGGCGATGTTTATTACAGCGTCGATTCTGATGATGATTATGGAAAACTGAGCGGTCGGTCGATCGAGATGATGAACGCCGGTTCGCGCATTCAGGTGGACGAACGAAAAGACCACCCGATGGATTTTGCCCTCTGGAAGTCCGCCAAACCCGGCGAACCCGCCTGGGAAAGCCCCTGGGGGTTGGGCAGGCCGGGTTGGCACATTGAGTGCTCAGCCATGAACATGGCCCACCTCGGGGAGGAAATTGATATCCACGGCGGCGGGAATGACCTGATCTTTCCCCATCATGAAAATGAGATCGCCCAAACCGAATCTGTGACTGGCAAGACTTTCGCCCGTTACTGGATGCACAACGGCATGTTGGGCCTGAAGGACGAAAAAATGTCCAAATCGCTGGGGAATATGATCACCATTGATGAGTTCCTTTCGGAACACCCTGGCGACGTCATGCGCCTGTGGGTGTTGAATGGCTCGTACCGCAGCCCGTTGACCTACAGCGATTCTGTCATTGAGCAAACCACGCAGGGTTACAAACGCCTCCTGAGCGCCAAAAAGCCTGCTCTCCCTGGTGCGAAAGGTCTCGATGAGACAACCTACGCAGCCGCGCTGGAACAAGCTGAAAAAGCCAGGGCAGCCTTTATTGAAGCCATGGATGACGATTTTAACACCTCCCTGGCGATGGCAAGCGTTTACGAGCTTGGCAAGCAAATTAATCAGGCCCGCGCTGATGGCGCCAATGACGCGCAGCTGGAGAAGCTCCTGGCGATCTTCGTTGAACTTGTCTCCACGCTGGGCCTGCAATTGAACGAAGAACAAGCCGCCGACAGCAATGCCGACGCCTTTATTGACCTTCTGGTCGCCCTCCGTCGTGACCTGCGAACTGAGAAAAACTGGGCCATGTCCGACAAGATCCGCGATGAGCTCAACAAACTTGGCGTCGTTCTGGAGGACAGCAAGGAAGGCACAACCTGGAGCTGGCAGAGCAAATGAGAGAATGGATCACCAATCGCAATCCGGTCTATGAAACCCTGATCGCCAAAAGACGCCATTTTTTCAATCTGCTCCTGCTGCAGGACCTGAAGATCGAAGGAAAACTTAAGGAAATTGTCGAGCTCGCTCGTCAGGCGAACGTTCCTGTACGTCAGGCTAATAAGCAGCAGCTTGGGCAGATCGACCGCAATCACATGGGGCTGGCGCTGGAAGTCAGCGCTTACCCCTATGCCGCGCTGGAAGACCTGATCGCTTTTTCGCAAAAAAAGGATGAACCGCCTTTCTTTCTTCTGCTCGACCTGATCCAGGATCCGCAAAACCTCGGTTCGCTGCTGCGCACCGCGGAATTGATGGGCGTGCACGGGGTCGTCATCCCCTCTTCTCAGGCGGCTCAGGTCACACCCAGCGTGGTACATGCCTCTTCGGGCGCCAGTGAACATCTCCTGATCGCCCAATACAACCTGGTTCAGGCCATTGACAGGTTCAAAAAAGAGCTTGATATCTGGGTCTACGGTCTGGACGCCGATGACCAGGCGCGCACACCTGACCAGCTCAACCTGAAAGGTGGACTGGCGCTCGTGGTTGGCAATGAAGGGGAAGGATTGCGTAAGCTGGTTCGGAAAAGCTGTGATGAGATCATGCGCCTGCCCCAGTACGGCCGGATCGACTCACTCAACGCGGCTGTGGCTGGTTCCATCGCCCTTTATTTAGCAAGACAAGCAAGAAGCTTTTAAAAATCCCAAGGTCAGGACAAAATTTTGGTAGGTCGAGATTGAAGATGTGGGTGTTACCCACATCTTCAATCCGACGTAAATATCTGTGTTTATAACAAGAAGTAAGGATTGCACACATTAGGATTATGTCGGATTAAGAGTTGACGCGGTTTACGCGTCAACTCTTAATCTCGACTTACCGCCCTGGCTCGGCAGGCAAGAAATTCCTGAAATTCGCTGAGATCGAGATAATGTGCCCACAGGACAGGTGCTGGTTTTAAGCCTTCTCCGCGGTGAGAAGGTGCCCGCAGGGCGGATGAGGGGTTGTTGCAGTGGAGGAAAGAGGCCAATTGCTAAACCGTGAATCACTTTGATTTCTTCATCCACCACTTCGTGGTTCCCCTTCTCCTAAGCCCTGGAAAAGCTCCAGGGCAAGGAGAAGGCTTAAGACTAAGCTTGTGTGATGTGCAAGTTTAGCGCCTGGGGTTGCCAGGGTGAAGGGGTAGTTCACAAAAACAATTAATCAATCCCTGTAAATCTTTGTAAATTCCCTTGACATCTTCATATAGCGTAATTATAGTTAAGCTTTCTTAATAATTTAGGAGGCTTAGCTATGACCGAAGACCTAAACCAAACCGTTCTCCAGCTCGCTGACCTGATGGCACGCACCTCCATCATACAGCGTTTTCGCTTCATTCAGGAGCATAACATTTCGCATACCCAGATGATCAGTTTATTCTATCTTGCTTGTCACCAGGAAGTTTCGATCAATCAACTGGCCAGTTACATTGGGATCACCAATGCAGCCGTGTCGCAACTGATCGAGCGACTGGTGAAGATGGATCTGGTTGAACGCGTCGATAATCCGCAGGACCGACGTGGAAAATTGCTTGACCTGACGCCGCAGGGCAGACAGACGATCAAAAACGCGCGCGAAGCCCAGCATGAATGGATTTCGGGCATTATTTTGAATTTGGAACCTGATGAAGCCTCCATCGTGCAAAAGAGTATAGAAATAATTCTCAAAAAAGCCCCGGACTTACAAAATCCCCATCCAGGTGAAAAGAATGATTAGATTAAAAAAATATATCCTACCCTATTGGAAAAGCATCCTGTTTGCCATCATCATGGTAGTTGTGGTGGCAGCAGCAGACCTTTCCTTGCCGGATCTGCTTTCCCAGATCATTAATATCGGCATTCAGCAGCGCGGCATCCAAAGCGCCGCGCCAGATGCGCTAAGCCCTGAAACCATGCAATCGCTCCAGGCTTTGCAATCGCCGGAAGAACAAGCCGCGCTTCTTACTTTTTACGAGCTGGTCGATCCAGGAACTCCCCAGGCCAAAGAAAAACTGACACAAGTCCCCGCTTTGGCCAATGAAGCCGTATTCGTGCTCAAGCCGATCAATGAAGCGCAAAAAGCCGAATTAGAAGACCTGATCGCGAAACCGCTGGTCTTCATTCAGTCCCTGAACATGATCCAGAGCAACCCGGAGCAGGCAAAAAACATCCTCGGAGAAAACTTCCCCCTGCAAAACCTGACAATCCCTGAAGGCGCCAGACTTGACCAGATCCTGCAGACTATGCCGGAAGCTCAACGCGTTAAAATGCTCGATTCAGTCAACCAGCACCTTTCCGCGCTGGAAGGCACCATCCTGGGCCAACTGACCATCGGCGCCATAACCGTAGAATACGATCGTCTCGGCATCGACACCCAGCAAACCCAAACCCGCTATATCCTCAACACGGGCCTGAAGATGGTGGCGGTGGCCGTTATTGCCCTGGTAGCCTCGCTTACCGTCAGCTTTTTTGCCTCCAGAACAGCCGCTGGCGTCGCCCGCGATGTCCGCTCTGCTATCTTCAGCAAGGTGGAAAATTTCTCCCATGCTGAATTTGAAAAATTTTCAACCGCGACCCTGATCACCCGAACGACCAATGATGTTACCCAGATTCAGATGGTCGTCTTCATGATCATCCGGATGTTTATCCAGGCGCCTCTTATCGGTACCCTTGGCATCATTTATGCCCTCGAAAAAAGCCCCAGCATGTGGTGGACCATCGCTCTCGTAGTGATCCTGCTTTTGATCATCATCGTCACAATTTTCACTTTGGTATTGCCAAAATTCAAGATCATTCAGGAACTGGTTGATCGTCTCAATCTGGTTATGCGCGAGAACTTATCCGGCATGTTGGTTGTCCGTGCCTTCAACAAACAGCGTTTCGAAGAAGAACGCTTCGATAAAGCCAACCTTGATAACACGAACAATCAGATTTTCATTGGCAGGGCTATGGCTTTTGTCTTCCCAATGATGAACCTCGTCATGCTTGGCGGGCAAGTCCTGATCATCTGGATCGGCGCACGATGGGTTGCCCAAAGCGCGATACAGGTGGGAGATCTGATCGCTTTTATGCAATATTCGATGCAAATATTCTTTTCCTTCACCCAATTGTCAATGCTTTTCATTTTCATTCCTCGCGCTGCTGTTTCAGGCGGTCGTATCGCTGATGTTCTTGAAACAGAAGTCAGCATTGTTGATCCTGCTCAACCAGTAATTCTCAGTGAACCAGTGCGTGGCGTAGTCGAATTTCACGATGTTGATTTTCGATATCCAGACGCGGAGGAAGACGTTTTGCATGACATCACATTTAGAGCCGAACCTGGTCAAACCACCGCGATCATTGGCTCAACGGGCTCGGGCAAATCGACCATGATCAACCTCCTGCCGCGTTTCTTTGACGTCACCAAAGGGAAGATCACCATTGATGGTGTTGATGTTCGCGAGTTGAGCCAGTCTGATCTGCGTGATCAGATCGCTTACGCGCCCCAAAAAGGACTCCTTTTTTCAGGAGATGTTGAAAGCAATATGCGCGTCGGCAAACCCGATGCCAGCGAAGAAGAAATGCGTCAGGCCATAAGCAGTGCGCAGGCAGCTAACTTCGTCTTCGATGAAGATGAAGGGCTCGCAATGGAAATTGCCCAGGGCGGTACCAACGTTTCTGGTGGACAGAAACAGCGCCTCTCCATTGCCCGGGCGCTGATCAAGAAGTCACCGATTATGATCTTTGACGATACCTTTTCAGCGTTGGACTTCAAGACCGATGCCGCGCTCCGTCGCGAGTTGGAACATAAACTTGGTGACAAAACCATCCTTATCGTTACCCAACGCGTATCAACTGCCAAAAATTCAGATCAGATCCTCGTTTTGAACAACGGACAGCTGGTCGGTAAAGGCAAACATCAGGAGCTGATGCAAAGCTGTCAAACCTATCGGGAAATAGCCAGCTCCCAGTTGAGTGAGGAGGAGTTAGCATGAGCATGCAGCAACAAACCCGCCCAGGTAAAACCATGAACAACAAAGATATTCAAAACAAAAACCCGCGCCCTGCGCGTCGTGGCGGCGGCCCTGGTGCGCTGATGCCTGGGGAAAAAGCAAAAAATTTCAAAACCAGCATGTCCCAGCTGATCAAATACATGGGCAGGCATAAATGGCCCATCCTTATCGCCATGCTGATAGCCTCAGCCTCGACGGTCTTTTCCATTTTTGGGCCCAGAACGCTTGGACAAGCCACAACTGAGCTTTATAAAGGTGTCATGCGCATCGTCCAAAACGATCCGCTTGGCATCGACTTTGTCACTTTGAACCAGATCCTTCTGAAAGTGATGATCCTTTATCTGATCTCAACCCTCCTCGATCTGCTCCAAGGCTACTTATTGGCCAACGTTTCCGCCAAGATCTCTTACCAGCTTCGCAAAGAGCTATCCGAGAAATTAAATCGCCTGCCATTGAGCTTTTTTGACCGTACCACCCAGGGCGAGGTACTCTCCCGCGTGACTAACGATGTTGATACCATCAACCAGACGCTGAACCAGAGCCTTTCCCAGATCATCAACTCAGTGACGCGCGTGGTTGGTGTATTGGTCATGATGCTCAGCATCAATTGGGTCATGACCATAATTGGTGTCGCAATGGTACCCCTTTCGATGATCTTTATCCGCATCGTGGTGAGCAAATCGCAGGGCTATTACCGCCAGCAGCAGGAATACCTCGGGCACATTAACGGCCATGTTGAGGAAATGTACGGCGGTCATATCGTTTTGAAGGCCTTTAATGGCGAAAAAGCCAGCATCGCCCGCTTTGAGGAGCTCAACAACACATTGTATACAAGCGCCTGGCGCTCGCAGTTCATGACAGCCATCATCATGCCCACCATGCGCCTGCTGAGCAACCTTGGCTATGTCGCTGTCGCCATGCTGGGCGGTTATCAGGTCATTCAGGGACGGCTGAATGTCGGTGAAATTCAGGCCTTCATCCAGTACTTGCGTTCCTTCCAGCAGCCGTTGATGAATATTGCCAACATAACCAACATTTTGCAGCAAACCGCGGCTGCTTCCGAACGCGTTTTTGAATTTTTGAATGAGCCCGAATTCTCAGCCGATGCCTCCACACCGGAAGTGCTTGACAAGGTTGAAGGCAAGGTCGAATTCCGAAACGTACACTTCGGTTACAACCTGGAAGAACCTGTCATTAAGAATTTCTCCTTAACCGTTGAACCAGGGCAGCAAATTGCCATTGTCGGGACAACAGGCGCCGGCAAAACCACCCTGGTCAAGCTTTTGATGCGTTTTTATGACATTGACAGCGGCGAGATCCTGATCGATGGCGTCAATATCAAAGACCTCACCCGTGAGAACCTGCGCAGCAAATTCGCGATGGTTCTGCAGGATACCTGGCTTTTCAACGGCACCATTCGCGAAAACATTCGATATGGCCGTCAGGATGCCACCGATGAGGAAGTCGAAAAAGCAGCCGACATGGCTTATGCCGATCACTTTACGCGCACGCTGCCAGGCAGCTATGAAATGGTACTCAACGAAGACGCCACCAATGTTTCAGCAGGGCAGAAACAGCTGCTGACGATCGCGCGGGCTGTTCTGGCCGACCCTGCCATCCTCATTCTGGACGAAGCCACCAGTTCTGTGGACACCCGTACCGAGATACTGATCCAGAAAGCCATGGACAAGCTGATGAAAGGCAGAACCTCCTTTGTGATCGCTCACCGTCTTTCCACCATCAAAAATGCCGACCGCATTTTGGTGCTGAAGGATGGCGATATCATCGAGCAAGGTACGCATGAGAGCTTGCTGAAAGCCAACGGCTTTTACGCTGATCTTTACAACAGCCAGTTCCTTGTGGCAGGAAACGGCACAAACATATAAATCTCTTTTTTATCTTGAGTTTCAAAACGGCAACACTTGGTTGCCGTTTTTATTTGTTGTGCAAGACCTGAATTTCCTTTCAATTCGGGTATAATAACTGATAGTAAATTCCCAAAAGGAGCGAATGATGATCGTTACTACCAAAAAACTCTTTGAACATGCTTACGGAAAATATGCCATTGGCGCATATAACATTAATAACCTTGAACAAATCGTTGGACTCTTTCGCGGTAATCTGGATTCCCAGGCACCTTTTATTATTCAGATCAGTAAGGGCGCTCGTTCTTATACCGATAAAGCTTTTCTGGAAGGCCTGATCCGGGCTGCCGATGATGTTTTCCCGGAAGCAATTTTTGCCGTCCATCTGGACCACGGCGATGAAGCCACCTGTTATGACTGTATCGACTCCGGTTTTTACAGCTCTGTCATGATTGATGCCAGCAGCGAACCATTTGAAGAAAACATTGCCATCACCAAACGTGTGGTGGAGGCTGCCCATGCCAAAGGCATCGTCGTCGAAGCCGAGCTTGGCATGTTGGGCGGCGTTGAAGAACATGTCAAGGTCGATGAGGCCAACGCCAAACTGACCGATCCCGATCAGGCCAAAGAGTTCGTTGAGCGTACCGGTGTTGACTCGCTGGCGGTTGCCATCGGAACCAGCCACGGCGCTTTCAAGTTCACCGGCTCTCAGTCCCTGCATTTTGACGTTTTGGCGGAGATCCAAAAACGTTTGCCTGGCTTCCCACTGGTGATGCACGGCTCCAGCTCGGTCCCTCAGGAAGAAGTGGATCGCATCAATGCCGCTGGCGGTCAGATCGCTGGCGCGAAGGGTGTGGACGCGACCCAATTCCGCCCGGCTGCCAAACTGGGTGTGACCAAGATCAATATTGACACCGACGGCCGCCTGGTCTGGACGCGCGTTCATCGCGAATTCTTCAATGAATTCCCGGCCAAGTTCGACCTGCGCGACCCCGGTAAGGTCTTTATGGGCGAATATGCCAAATTTATTGCAGCGAAGAACGAATATCTGGGCAGCGCCGGCCAGTTGCAACAAGTGAGAGAATTTCTGAAGGCATAAGCCTGTCCGTTTTTGAACACCAGATGAGCTTTGCCGAAACGCAAAGCTCATTTTTGAATAGGGAGGAATTCCCTAAGGTATAATTTTGAAATCCTAACCAAGGAGCATGTTATGACAGAAGACAGCCCAAAAAAATCAAATTTTATTCGTGATATCATCGACGAACACAATCGCACCGGACGCTTTGGCGGTCGGGTTCACACACGTTTTCCACCTGAGCCGAATGGCTACCTGCACATTGGCCATGCCAAGGCGCTTTGTCTTGATTTTGGCATCGCCGAGGACTATGGCGGCCTGACCAATTTGCGCTATGATGACACCAACCCGGTCAAAGAAGACGTGGAATTCGTCGATGCCATCAAAGAAGACATCCATTGGCTGGGCTTCGATTGGGGCGATCGGGAATACTATGCCTCAGACTATTTTGAGGCGCTTTATGAAATGGCGATCAAGCTGATCGAAAAGGGCAAGGCTTTTGTTGATGAGTTGAGCTTCGACGAGATGCGCGACTATCGCGGCACGCTAACTGAGCCTGGAAAGAACAGCCCCTGGCGCGACAGACCGATCGAGGAGAATCTGGATCTGTTCCAGCGAATGCGGGCTGGTGAATTCCCTGACGGCAGCCTGACGCTGCGCGCCAAAATTGACATGGCTTCGCCAAACCTAAACATGCGCGACCCGGTCATGTATCGCATTTTGCATGCCCATCACCATCGCACCGGCGATCAGTGGTGCATTTATCCGATGTATGACTTTGCCCACGGCCAGTCTGATTCACTGGAAGGTATCACGCATTCCATGTGTTCGCTGGAGTATGAGAACCACAGGCCTTTGTACGACTGGTTCCTGGATGAGCTGGAGATCTTCCATCCGCAGCAGATCGAATTTGCCAGGCTGAACCTGACCCATACCGTCATGAGCAAGCGAAAACTGCGCCGATTGGTCGAGGAAGGCTATGTCAGCGGTTGGACAGACCCTCGCATGCCCACGCTGGCAGCAATGCGGCGACGCGGCTATCCAGCCAAGGCTGTTCGTGATTTTATCGAGATGATAGGCGTTTCAAAGGCAGATAGTTTTGTTGATGTCGAGCTGCTCGAACATGTTGTCCGCGATGAGCTCAACCTGATCGCACCGCGCAGAATGGCCGTGCTGGAGCCGCTCAAAGTGGTCATTGAGAACTATCCGGAAGATCAGACCGAAGCGTTTGAAGTGGCGGACTTCCCGCAGGATCCTGAAAAGGGTCAAACCCGCAAGGTGCCTTTTGGCCGCGAGATCTATATTGAACGTGAAGACTTTAAAGAGACGCCGCCACCCAAATATTTCCGCCTTTCCCCAGGCAGGGAAGTGCGCCTGATGAACGCTTATTATGTTACCTGTACGGACGTCATCAAGGATGAAGCGGGTGAGGTTGTGGAAGTGCGCGTCACCTATGACCCGACCACCAAAGGCGGCATGTCGGAAGACGGCCGCAAGGTCAAGGGCACCATCCATTGGGTGGCCGCTCATTCGGCTGTGGATGCGACCGTGCGCCTTTACGACCAGATGTTTGAGAACGAACGTCCGGAAGACCTGCCGGAAGGGGAAACCTTTGTGGAGAATTTCAACCGGGATTCGATCAAAGTTCTGGAAGCCAAACTTGAGCCTTCCCTGGCATCCGCCAGAGCAGGCGAGCCCTGGCAGTTTGTACGCAACGGCTACTTCACGCTCGACAGCGAAGATTGCAAAGACGGGTATTTGGTTTTCAACCGCGCGCTTGGTCTGGTGGACAGCTGGGCAAAGATGGGGAAAGGGTAATATTCCCTGAAAACCAAAAAGAACTGACTCGAAAATTGAGAGTTAGTCGTGATTGAAAGATGAACCTAAAGTTCATCTTTCAATCCGACGTCCTTTTTTCTCATAAAAAAAGCAACGAAAACTTGTTTGTCTGGTAAAATAATGCCTGCAGGGGCCTGTAGCTCAATGGCGGAGCAGGCGGCTCATAACCGCTTGGTTGTTGGTTCGAATCCATCCGGGCCCATTTTTCTTTTAACTGTTGTTTCTTTCCATTTTGTCTAAAACCTGTAAGAGACTATTCGGAAGCAATTATGCAACTCTCTTCATGAGTAAAAATCCACCTCTGGAAAGCGCGACATGTCTGGAATGTGCGACATGTCTGGAAAGCGCGAGGGAGCGCGGTTGTTTTTGTCTTCGGCCGTGGTATGTTGTTCATATCCATGGATATATTGATCCTCTCTGTTAACAATCAGGCGATCTTTTTACGGGAAAAATAACTATTAATTTCATCAAACCTTAAACAAACGACAAAATAAGGCTTTGCTAATCTTATAATTGGACAAAACACTAACATTTTTCGGGATTTATCATTGGACAGATTGGTTAGTGAAATTAGCAGGAGATAGTATCTAATGAGTCAAACAGCGATAGTAGCAGGTGGTTGTTTCTGGGGTATGGAAGCGAGATACCAGACCCTACCTGGCGTGCTGGATACCGAGGTAGGGTATACGGGCGGTCATTTGGAAGAGCCGACCTATCGGGATGTATGCCAGGATGATACCGGGCATGTTGAGGCAGTAAGGATCGAGTTTGACCCGGCGCAAGTCAGCTATCGTCAGATTTTGGAAGCCTTCTTCACGTTTCATGATGCCACATTATGCAGAGACAATTGCCGTTCCCAGAGCTCGCAGTATCGTTCGGTGATCTTTCCGCTGAATGGAGAACAGCAGCAAATCGCTGAAAGCGTGCTTTTTAAGGCCAAACAGGAAAACAAGTCCGAATGCAGGATCGTCACTGCCATCCTTCCTGCCAGTACCTTTTATGAGGCTGAAAAGTATCATCAGGATTATTATAAAAAGCATAACCTGATGATTTCGGATGAGCTTCGCTGTTAATTTATTTTATGTCCTTAAAGCAGTTATAATTTCAATATGACAAATACAGAAACTCAAAACAACCTGCGCGAAAAACGCATCGCGATCCTGATCGACGGTGACAACGCGCAAGCCTCTCTTATTGAACAAATCGTGGTCGAATCCAGCCGTTATGGCAACGCCACCATCCGCCGGATTTACGGTGATTGGACCTCGAACAGCATGAAATCCTGGAAGGATACACTCAATTCTTATGCCTTTCAGCCTTTCCAGCAATTCAGCTATTCGGTGGGTAAAAACTCAACCGATTCAGCCATGATCATCGACGCGATGGATATTCTTCATACCAACCAAACCGACGGCTTTTGTCTGGTCTCCAGTGACAGCGACTACACCCGTCTGGCAACCCGTTTGCGCGAAAGCGGAAAGTTAGTGGTTGGGATCGGCAAAAATTCGACGCCGCGCGCTTTTGTTTCCGCCTGTGACGTTTTCATTTACACTGAAAACCTTGAAATGCGCGAACGGCAGAAGCGTCAGGCGGCGGCGCGCCAGCAGATGAGCAAGGAAGAACAAAGCCTGGTTGACAATATTGAAGACGCCATCGAAATGGCGGGGACGGATGATGACGGTTGGGCGCGCCTTTCAGAGGTCGGCACGGCTTTACGTCGTATTGACCCTGGTTTTGACCCACGCACATACGGCGCCAACCAATTAGCTCCCCTGATCCGTGCCCGAAAGACGCATTTTGACATCAAAAAATTGACCGGGAAATCAACGATCGTTGTCCGGTCGAAAGACGAATCTTAATTCCTTAGCGTAACCGGCTAATTCCTGGCAGGGTAGCCGGTTATTTCCTGAATTTCCTGATAAAGCGGGGCCAGTCTTTTGTACATTTTCAGGTAGACACGTTCGTATAGCTCGCTGTAAAGTGCGTGATTTTTGGAATCTGGCGAAAAAGTATCCCGAATATGCGTCATCTGCTCAACCGCGGTTGGAAAATCGGGCTGGAGTTTCAGACCGACTGCCAGGTCGATGGCGGCACCGAGCCCGCTGGCTTCGTAGACATGCGGCCGACTGACTGGCATGCCAAAAACGTCCGCTGTCAGCTGCAGGGCGGCTTCGCTTTGGGAGCCGCCGCCCGCCACTCGCACTTCGGTGATCGGCACGCCGCTGCGTCTGCTGGTGCGTTCGGCGCCTTCGCGCAGCGCGTATGCCAGACCTTCCAGAATGGAACGATAGAGGTGCGCCCGGGTGTGCACGCCGCCAAAACCGATGACGGCTCCTTTTGCGTCGGGCCCGGGAGATTTCAGGCCGGGCGCCCAGTAGGGCTGCAAGGTCAGACCCATCGAGCCGGCTGGGACGGAATTGACCAGATCGTCAAACAGTGCTTCGGGTGCAACCCCGCGCTCTTTGGCAAGGCGCTGTTCGTTGTGCCCGAATTCCCGCAGGAACCAGGAGACCATCCAGTAGCCGCGGAAAAGCTGAATTTCAAGGGAATAAGAGCCGGGAACGGCAGCCGGATAGGGCGGAATGAGCGGGATCACTTCGACGTATTTTTGGTGTATGGTGTTGATGGTTGAGGCAGTCCCGAACGAGAGGCAGCAAACGTTCGGTGCCAGCGTGCCGGAGCCAAGCACCTCGCAGGCTTTGTCTGCCGCGGCAGCGATCAACGGCAAACCAGCTGGGATGCCAGTTTCTTCTGCCGCCTGAGCCGAAATTTCGCCCAATAAACCAGTGGAAGGAACCAGATAGACCAACTTCTCCCGTTCAACCGGAACAGCCTGCCACTTCCAGTCAAAATCGCCTGCCCAACGGTGATTCTTGTAATCAAAGGGCAGATGCGTCACCTGGCAGCTAACGGAATCGACGAATTTCCCAACCAGTTTATAAGTGATGTAGCCGGAAAGAAGAACGATCTTATGGGTTTTCGCCCATATCTCGGGTTCCTGGGTGCGGATCCAGTTGGTTTTGGCTTCGCCCTGGAGATAGCGGATGGTCTTGTTCATGCCGGAGATCGCGAACAAAAGCCCCCAGATGCCACGAACGTTGGGCAGGCCGGGCGTTTGGCGCTGGTCGGACCAGTGGATGGCGGGACGCAGCGGTTCGCCGCGGTTGTCAAGGCTGATGATGACATTGCGTTGGGTCGTGAGCGCGACACCGGCGATCTGCTGGCGGTCAACGCCGGGCTGGTTCCATAGATCGTGGCAGGCGTCACAAACGCACTGCCAGAACACCTGCGGTTCCATCTCCGCCCAGCCGGGTTTTGGGACGTGGTATTTTGGGATGGGAACCTGCCCTTTCGCGAGCAAATTACCCTGCAGGTCAAAGATCAAAGCCCGGGTAGATTGGGTGCCAACGTCAATTGCCAGTAAGTGTTCTTTTGCCATAAAAACCTCAGAGTCATTGCTCCTTTTAATATCTTTCGAATTGTTTGTTGCGGAGCGGCTTGTTAGTCGTGTCTTGATTGTATCCGTTTTTGGGCGGTGAGGTGGAAATCGGTTGACATATTAAAGCTTTGAGGCTGTCCCATCTGCATGGTAACAGCCTCAATCAGGCGGAGAGGCAGGGATTCGAACCCTGGGTCGGTTTTACCCGACAACCACTTAGCAGGCGGCCCCAATCGTCCACTCTGGCACCTCCCCAATTGTAAAAGGCACTATGGCCAGCGGAGGAAGTGGGATTCGAACCCACGATAGGTTTCCCTATACCTGTTTTCAAGACAGGCGCCTTCGGCCGCTCGGCCATCCCTCCATAGAGCCAAAATTCTAACACGAAAAGGCTTTGGCTTCAAGGTAAATCGTCCATCGTTTTTGCTGTTTGTTTATGTTGTGGATCAAGTGAACCAGTTTCGACCATGTGCTAACTCCCCTCATCCGCCCTTCGGGCACCTTCTCCCGAGCGGAGAAGGCTATTTTCCATCATCCGTTTGCGAGAAAATTTTTCGAAGTGCAAGAAGGGTTTGGCTTAGGTACGACCTGTTGCTCCAATTCTTGCTGTTTGAATTGGTGGAGGCAATTTTACCAAAGTATCGATGTCGAAATTGAACCCAAAAGAGGGGTTCAATTTCGACCTTATTTCTGATTCACCGCTCCGCTTTGCGTGCGGGTGCTGCTGTTGAAGCGGAAAAAGAGGCTGCCGAAGTGGATCAGATCGGCGTGCTGCAGGTTTTTGCCGTGTGTGGTCACGGGCTCGAAATTGACGTAGGTGCCCGAAGTCGACTTGAAGTCGGTAATGCGAATTCGCCCATCGCTGAAAAAGTGGATCTCAGCGTGCAAGGGTTCCAGGGAAGGGTGGTCCAAGACCAGGTTCGCTTTGGTCGGGTCGCGCCCGATCAGGGTCACTTCATTCAATAATAAGAGTGGTTTCTCAGCTGATGGGGTTTGATCCGGGTCGAGCTTTATCAAACTACCGTAGCTTTTGAGGGTCACAAAAGTTGGGGCAGCCAGGGCTTGCTCTGCCTTTCCATCGTTTTTTTCTGGCTCGCTTTTCTCGGAAGAGGCTTTTTTGGTTGGCTTGCGGAAGATGAGGAAAGCGATCAGGCCAGCCAAAGCAAGCAGGCTTAACCACAACCAGTAGCTGGCGTACCAGGCGTTTTTAAAGGGACTTTCAGGTTGGAAAATGTCCAGTTGGATCGTTTGAGGGCCTGATCTTGCCTGCAAACCCAGCTGATCCTCCAGGCGAACCTCCAATCGCAGCTCGTCAGCTTCGTGACAGTCCTGCAAATTGACGACAAAACTTCCGTATGGAGCGGCTGTGTTGCTTTGAACCTCTTTACCGTTAACGAAAAGGCTTGAACGAACAATACCGCGTGGATAGCCATCCGGGAATTCGATCAACACTTCCAGAGGAAGGCTGCCTGGGCTAAGGGAACCATCTGCGCTTTGGATCAATTCAAGCTTTTCAGGCGGATTGATGAAACTCAACCTGGCCGGTTCAATCTGTAGATCAATACCCGAAGCATCAGAGCGCAGGATGACACCATCAGCCATTTCAACTTCAAACGCTATATTAGCTTTACCGCTTTGGCGGATACGCGACTGATAGGTGAGGCTGTAGCGATTGCCCTTAGCGGTCAAATAATCAGTGGGGTCGGGCACTTCCTCCAGCCCGGTGAAGGCGCTGAGACTGCCGCCAGTGGTCTGGAGCGCATCACGCAGATTGGTTTCGTAGGCGGTGCCGAGCATGCCCCTGTCCATCACGATCCAGACGTGCATGGGAATTTGGATGGCAGCGGCGCGCTCAACCAGGCTGAAAAAGCCAGGCAGGATCGAGGGATGCAGGTAGGGCGTTATATAAAGGAGAACCGTGTCGAGTTCGGACGGGCTGTTCTCAAGCGCGGTGATCGCATTATTCAGACTGTCAAGCGAAGAGGTAAGTTTGCGTTGGTTTTCCTGATAGGCATCGATCTCCTCAACCCAGGCGTCGTAACTACTTAGCTCAGTTTTGCTGATATCGGGGTTGATGTGCAGGCTGTAGCGGTTTGCCTGCGGGTGGTCAGGGTTCGGGCCGATCAGTTTGACAGCCTGGATCATTTCGGCATAATGCTGCTGACCGCTAACCCCGCTTAGGGTCAGGGAATACTCCGGGTTTATGACCAGGGAAAAGTGAATTCCCACATAATTCGTTTCGAGGTTGTCAGGAGAGATTTTTTCGTTGTTCTCGATGACCGTATATTTGGAACCAGATGGTGGTAGACCGGCAGGTAAGTTTTGCGCTTTAAAGTCGAGCCGGATGGTCGGGAAATCACGTGTGTCTGTTCCGGTGATCTGCAGGGTTGGCTCAGGCGCTTGCGCGTAGCCAACGGTATTTGGCGCGATGATAACGAGCATCACGAAAACCAGCAGGAGGCAGAACAGTCTGATTCGCATGGGTTGAGTTTCTCGACGGGCTAACATGAGTCCTTGTGCCCTCTCCTGAGCTGTTGAGAGGGGAACTTTTCTTATTTTAATTGATCTTTCTTAATCGATCAGACCGATATGTCGGAAGGCCTTCAGGAGGCCATCCTGATGGATTGGCGCGGTTACGTGGTCGGCGACCGCCTTTAGCGCGGGGATCGCGTTCCCCATCGCGACGCCTGTGCCAGCTGTTTGGATCATCTCGAAGTCATTATCGCCGTCGCCAAAACTATAGGCATCTGACAAAGGTTTGCCGAGGTGATCCATGATAAATTCGACCGCGCTTCCTTTACTGATATCGGTTTGGAAGATATCCGCGAATTCCCGTTCATTTCCAAACAGAGCCCATAGGCCAAGCGTCAGTTCGGGCTGGATGAACGCGCGCAAGGCCTCCAGATCAACTTCATCGTTCAAAACGATGGAAACTTTGTTGACGTTTTGATGAGCTTGTGTGCAATTGTATTGCGTTGTCGGGAAGAGACTGTCCGTTTTTTTAATCGCCTCCTCGATGCTGATTTCGAGGCGACGGCTAAAAGCGGGCAGGTAGCTGGTGTGCGCGTAGAGGCTGTGGTTGCCCTCTTCAAAAAACCCGATGCCGTGGTCTACCAGATAATCATAAACCCTGAGGAGCAGATCCTGTCGGAGGGGCTTATAGAAGAGCGTTTTTCTGTTCTCCTCGATATAGATGCCGTTGCCACCAATAAAACCATCGAAGCCAAGCTCCCAAAGATGGTCATAAACCTGGCAGACACCGCGGCCTGTATTCATATAGATCCTGTGCCCGTTGGCTTTGGCTGCTTTAAAAGCTTCGATGGCTGAAGCGGGTGGCGTAAATTTATGATCGATAAACGTGCCGTCAAGATCAAGAAAGATTACTTTGTTTTTGAGCATTTTTCACCTGACCTGGTCCGGTTAGGGACCAGGCCTTCTATTGTTCTTGTGTTTTCTAATCGGCGGTGTAAACATCCCGATATTCATCAGTTCTTTGCAACACTTTGAGCGCGTAAGGGCAGGTTGCGCGAAGTCTGACACCAGCTTTGCGCGCTTCGGCAACCAGATTCGCGATAAGGTCGCGGGCGATGCTGCCGCCACGATATTCAGGCCGCACGCCGGTGTGATTCACGTTCCAAAAACCGTCGCGGGCGTGGTAGGTGACCTCGCCAACCTGATCGCCAGACTCATTCAGAGCAAGGATCTCCCGTCGGGCAGGGTCAAAATGATAGCTGATCAGCGCTTCTGGCATATTTCCCTGATCGGGCGGCTATTTTGCCTTGCCCTGATTGGCTACCGCCTGCATTTGCGCTTTGATGGCTTCCTGGTCGCCCAGATAATACTTGTTGAGCACATTGAAGTTCTCATCAAATTCGTAAACCAACGGAACGCCAGTAGGGATGTTGACGCCAACGATCTCTTCTTCACTCATGTTATCGAAGGTTTTGACCATCGCCCGCAGGGAATTGCCGTGAGCGACCACCAGAACGCGTTTGCCAGCCAGCATGGCGGGCTTGATCACTTCTTCGAAGTAGGGCATCGCACGTGTTACTGTGATAGCCAGGCTCTCGGTCAGGGGCAGCTCTGATTTGTCGCTGACGTCGCGATACTGGGCCTGAACGCGCGGGCTGCGTTCGTCATCTTCTTCCAGTTCCGGGGGAGGGGTGGCATAGGAACGGCGCCAGATCAGCACCTGTTCCTCGCCGTATTTCGCTGCTGTTTCGGCCTTGTTTAAGCCCTGCAGGGCGCCGTAATGGCGTTCATTTAGCTTCCATGATTTGATCACAGGCAGCCAGGTGCGATCCATTTGATCCAGAACGATATCGAGGGTATGAATGGCGCGTTTCAGGAAAGAGGTGTAGCAGACATCGAAGTCAAAGCCTTGTTCTTTGAGCAAGCGACCACCCGTCGCGGCTTCTTCGCGTCCTTTTTCGGTCAGTTCAACGTCTGTCCAGCCAGTGAAGAGATTGAGCTTGTTCCATTCACTTTCGCCGTGGCGTATTAATACTAATTTCATCATCTTGGTCTCCTTATTTATTAATAATTATTATGTTAACCGCAATCGGCAGCCTTCCGCGAGGCAGGGTTTACAGGATCGAGGATGCCTTTAGCAGTTTTTGCTTTTTACGCAAGGCGATAAAGCCCATGATCATCATTACCAGTGCAATGATATGGAAGATCAAACCCGGCCAGTATTGGATCCAGACTATGATGGCGGTATCGATCAGGTATAATGCCATGCCCGCAAGCCAGGCCCAGCTGTGATCCCGTTTGGCAAACCAACCCAAGATGACGAAAATCGCTGCAATGAGCAGGTTGAGCCCAACGTTTAATGCGATGAAGAGGGTGTGATTATCACTTTTTTGGGAAAGCATTACCGCAATATAGTCGATGATCTGAGTCGCGCCAAGCCCTATGACAAAACGAATGGTCGCTTTGAAAAGGCCCAGGACCGTATTCAGGAAGGAAAAAATGCCTACAGCTGAGATCCAGCTGGCGCCGCTGTGAATACGCTGCGTGATACGCCCAAGGTCGGCGTTAGCCTGCTGGGGTTGAGTTGGGTATACAGTTGAAGCCGCGGGCGCGGATGTGAAGCCGTCTTGTTGGGTCTGAGCCGCTGAAGGATTCGGTGCCTCATGGTAATTTGGCACCTCCACCAATGGAGGCAGTTGATTGTTATTATCTGTCATAGGATATCTCCGCGATTCTTTTTTGATTTCATCTATTATAAGCGCCAGATAAGGAAATAGAGAGTTAATGAGTTCTACATGGGCAATTCTAGAAATATTGACAAAGTGGCTTGTAGTCCGGAAAGCATGGAACCATTTTTAGCTGTTCGGGAAGACCTGATCGGGTTTTCTCACAGTAGGATTGGGTATTGCTGCCACCCTTTCCGATTTATCACTTTGTGGGATAATGGCTGTGTTCTGCCAGTTATCTTACCAAAAGAAAGGAACTCCAATATGATCAGAACCAATTTGTTTCAACCGTCTCCGGTTCATAAAGTTGTTGCGAACGCCGGAAAGTATTCCCTGCTTGAATATGAGAAAGATATTTCTGTAAGTCCTGACCAGGCTGCGACCGCGTTCTTTATGTCGCAGATGAACATCCGCAAACGGCAGGTGATCGCCAGGCTTGAACCCGGCCAGGGCGTGACCACGCAAGCGGGCGCGATGCAGTTGATGATCGGGCAGTTACAGGTTGCCACAAACATCAAGGGCGCAGGAGATCTGATGAAAAAATTCGTTGGGAGCAAGCTGACCGGCGAATCTGCGGTCAAACCCAGATATACCGGAAGCGGTTTGCTGGTGTTGGAACCCACCTATAAATATATTCTTTTTGAAGATATATCTTATTGGAATGGTGGGGTTGTGATCGAAGACGGAATGTTCCTGGCCTGCGATGACAGCATCGATATCAGTGTGGAATCGCGCTCAACCCTGTCTTCAGCTGTTTTGGGTGGTGAAGGACTTTTCAATACCGCTCTTCGGGGAAACGGCGTTGCAGTCCTCGAAAGCTCTGTTCCAAGAGAAGAGATCATCGTTGTTGATCTTGAAAATGATGAGCTTCGGATTGATGGAAATATGGCTATAGCCTGGTCACCTTCGCTCAAATTTACTGTGGAACGTTCAACGAAAACCCTGGTTGGTTCGGCGGCTTCCGGTGAGGGTCTGGTCAACGTCTACCGCGGCACCGGAAGAGTGTTGATCGCACCAATCGCGTAAAATCAGGCAACCTTAAAGATGCGCTCAACGGGGATGTGTCGAAAGACTGTTTTTAATAACCCGAGAGTGGCAAAGGGTGCTTTATAACGTACTGATTTTGCTTTGAAAAAGTAGTCGATTATTAAAGAGAATCCTCCCCTGAAATGGAAAGGGGAGGATTCTATTACGAAACGCACGGCATCTGTTTTTGTTAGAACCCGGAAATTTCTCCTGGGTTCCTCACTTTTATCAAAAATAGCGTTTTCATAGAGGAGAATCGAGAAATCCAGGGTGCAAGCTTCAATCGAACGAACATGGATAAGAAATTAAGCCTGAATTGATTACAGTTTTATGGCTTCATCTGGCAATCTTAATGAAATAGTCATGCTTCACCTCTGTAATACATTGTAATACGACATTGTTTGTTGTCAAGTCATCTAAATACGCTTGTCAGCTAAATACGCTAACAGCGATTCGCTACCTAAATAAAAAGGCATGTCTTAATATTTCAATCCATACTGATTGGACTTTCTACCTCCAAAGATAATCGTGTGTGTAAATCACTGGGTATTATTGAAAATTAGTTGAAACCTAATGTAGAATAACAAAAATTACCTCAATCAACTCGACAATGTTCAATTCCACATGTTCAAAAATTGATATCAAAAGTTATTTGAAACTGCCTTTTTCCATCATTATTTCTTCAGAAATATGAAAATCATCGTCATGTTAATATCAATTTTTTAGAAATTTGTCACAATTAATGTCTGTCTTTATTAACTTGATTTTGAAAAAGTCAATGTCTTTATTATTTGTAGGTAACTCGAAATAATTAGATAGATAATTCCAATCAATATTTCTTAAAGTCCTAACTTCATTTAAATAGAAACTTACCCATGCGTTTCCAATCCTTGAATCTGATTGAACATTAGATACATTTTTTTCACTTATCTCAACATAGAGTGGATCTATTTCAATACCTACAAAATTCCTGCCTAGTTTTTTTGCTGCAACAGCAGTTGTCCCAGTTCCCATAAATGGATCGAGAACGATTTCTTTTGCATCTGTGGTCATTAGTATGAGTCGTTCTAGTAATGGGATAGGTAATTGACAGGGGTGATCATCACGATATTTCCGGTGTTTAATTCGATGTATATCAGTCCAGACATCCGATATCAATGGTCCAAATGGGTGTAAACCAGCTTTCTTACCACCGTAGTCTTTCAATAAATAATTAGACTTTCGATCTCTTTCATGCGGCTTTCTTAGCTCATAAACCTTATTAGAAAGAGGAGATTTAGAGTAGAAAAGAATCCCATAATGCGATGGTTGAAGGCTTTTCCCCATTGGCGCAGTTGGAGCATCCCAAGCTATCCAATGTTTAAAAAAAGCATATTTATTAAGTGAAGCTGCAAAAAAAGTTAGCCATTTAGGTATATTATGGACAAAGATGGAACCGCTTGGTTTAGTAACACGGACTAATTCGTATATCCAGGTATCAGACCACTCAAGATATTTTTGGAACTCTAAGCTATCTTTATAATTGTTGTATTTTTTGCGTAAGTTGAACGGTGGATCTGCAAAGGTCATATCTATTGAATTATCTGGAATCGATCTCAATATTTCAATGCAATCTCCATTGATTATTTTATTAATAAAGTTATCCATTTTCGTAGTTTCTTAATTAATAATTTTGATTAACATATTTTCAAATCGGATTAATTCATCAGTGTGAAATGTAAATACATCTTCATAGGCAGCTACCATCCTTCTGAGATCACCTTTTCTTACATACCAACCTACACCATCAACAAACCCGATAAAGTGAGCTCTAGGATAATGCTCTTTTAGTAACTTAGCTACTGCTATTTCAGTTTTCGATTTATCACCTTGACCAGATGATGTTGTGATAAGGTAAGAAGATTCTATAAACACAAGGGGATTCTCTCTGTTTGGAATGATAAAATCTAATCTTCTTTTGGTATTAAGGGCATTTTCAACTAGTTGATCTAATTCTCCACTTGTATAAGGTATATTGAGCGTTTCTAATACTCTTTCAATTACACGTTCTGGATTATTCAATTTATTACCAGAGTAACTTCCTTTATTTTTGTACCTGATTATTGTGTCAATCAAACTAGGTAATTCGAACTTTAATTTTGAAATGCTAAGTTTTTTTAGTTCAAAAAGGGGAAAATTCTTTGTTAAAAAGGGGATGGTAGATCCTTCGAGTAGAAGGTTTATCAAACCTTTTCTAAAAAAATGGTTTGTCTTGACCATTTTTTCAATTCTTGAGTCACTCCATTCATTAATATCAGACCCATTAATGTCATCGCACCATTTATCCTTGTAAACTAGTGTTGAGAGCTCTGGATCATCGACTACTCTTATTATTGTAGTTAGTCGTTTTAAAGTTTCATTAGAAATCCCTGTTAATGCAAGAATTGCTAATAGTCCATTTTCTCGATCTCTTATAAACCTTTCAAGCAATTCTTTTGTAAGTCCGTTGATATCAATCTCGTTTTTAAGTACAAGAAGTAATTCTCTTATGGAATTGATATGGGCTTCATAAGATTCCTCAAAACTTGAATTGGAAAAATAGAATGTATTATTCTGAATTACGGTATTAAATTTATCGTCTATACTAGGTAATATATTAAACATCTTCACTTCCTATTCGTAAAAAATAAAACTGATTCTTCTTTCATGCTGTTTTGTAAACCTCTAATAGGTTTTTTTAGGGTATAATCATGTCTCAGTCCTTCATTCACTCCAATTTCAACTAATTTCTCATCCAGCAATATTCCTTTGGTTTGAATAGTGTTGTTTCCTACGACAATAACAATTGGGGAATTTGTCTTTGAAACTCGAATAGTTTCTCTAAAGACTTGCTTCATGTCATTAAAGTACAATGATATTTTTTCTTCCAATCCTTTACCTTGCAATCCAATCATATCATTTTTTAGGCTAATGGTATCGACACCAAGATAGTTGAGCTGTGGTTTATCATTTTCTAAATAATTAATGGCGAAGGAATAAGGAGGAGAGGTAATAATAACGTCGACAGCATCAGTCTCAATGGGCATTAAGAGTGCTGAACCTAAAAGAATGTCGCTTTTCCCAATTCTAAGACCTAGTTTTTCTCTAGCCTCTTGGAAATACTTTATTGTGAGAATGTACCTTTCTATCACTCGGGGAAACAATGAATCTATGGACTTAGAAGACCGATTCGAAAAACCCATGGCATCTAAATATGCTAATAAGAATATTTCAAGATATCTATTGCTTTCACTCGTAAAACCCTTCACTGGATTGAAAGTGAATTTATGTTCATGCAGTTTGTGAAAAATATCTCCTCTATTGAGGTCAAAGTTTTCTAATTTTTTGTAGTCTAAATCCAATGCAAAAGTCTTTACTCTTCCCATGAGTTGACAGAAAGGACTAATGTCTAGCGAGATCGCGTCAACACCTATTAAATTAGCCTCTACTGCTAATGTTGAGCTCCCAGCCATCGGATCAAGCACTATTTGGCCTTGTTTTACACCTAAAATGTTTAGCAATCCTCTTAAAAACTGAGGATGGAATTTGCCTTTATATGGAAAAAGGCTGTGAGTTGCGTATCCAGTTGAATACTTTCCATCAAGAAAAAAGACTTTTGTTCTAAATGAGCTTTTTTGGTGTACCAGTTCAGGTTTTTGAAGATTACAGGCCTGAACATGAGTTGTTTCCTTACCATCAATTTTTCCGAAGTACGCACTACGATTAATGAGATCTACCCTGTTCAAAGTTTGATACTCTAATATAGCTAACTCTAAATCAAAAATATCACTAAGACCTTCTATAAGTTCAACTTCATCATCAAGCAGCTGATTTACTATCGGTTTATAATTATTGAATAGCATTTATTTATTCCTTTAATCTTATTGACATAAAAACAATTATCACTCCCACTCAATCGTCGCGGGGGGTTTGGAGCTGATGTCGTAGACGACGCGGTTGACGCCGAGGACTTCGTTGACGATCCGTTTGCTTGCCTCTGCCAGCACTTCGTAGGGCAGGCGCGCCCATTCGGCGGTCATGAAATCGACCGTGGTGACCGCGCGCAGGACGATGGTTTCCGCATAAGTGCGCTGGTCGCCCATCACGCCCACGCTGCGCACCGGGATGAGAGTGGCGAAGGCTTGCGAGCTGCCGTGGAGGACGCCCGCCTCATCCTTCCGTACGTGTAAGAGATCAGCTTGTTCGAGCACTTCGAGGAAGATCTGGTCGGCATGACGAACGGTGGCGATACGCTCCGGGGTTACTTCGCCCAGACAGCGGACTGCCAGTCCGGGACCCGGGAAGGGTTGGCGCCAGACCAGTTCCCTGGGCATACCCAGTTCCAGCCCGACCGCGCGGACTTCGTCCTTGAAGAGGAGGCGCAAAGGCTCGACCAGCTTGAATTTCATGTCCTTCGGCAAGCCACCGACGTTGTGATGCGATTTGATGCGGTGGGCTTCGTTGACGCCGACGCCTTTCGATTCGATCACATCGGGATAGATCGTCCCCTGAGCCAAAAACTCAAATTCGCCCAGATCGTGAACCGCTTTTTCAAATTCACGGATGAACATTTCGCCAATGGCGATGCGTTTTTCTTCCGGATCGGTGACACCCTTCAATCTTTCAAAATAGCGCTGCGAGGCGTCGATCATGATCAGGTGATCGCCCAAAAGCGGACGGAAACTGGCTTCGATCTGCTCTTTTTCGCCCGCGCGCATCAGACCGGTATCGATAAAGACGGCGGTAACGCGATCTCCAAGCGCTTTTTGCACCAGGGCGGTAGTGATGGCGGAATCAACGCCGCCCGAGAGAGCCGAAAGCACGCGCCCATCGCTAACCTGCTGTCGAATGGCTTCGATGCTTTCACCGATGATATTTTTCGAGGTCCAGCTGGGTTGGCAGGCGCAAATCTTCATGACAAAGTTGTCGAGTACCTCGTTGCCATACTGCGTGCTGCTGACTTCGGGATGAAACTGCAGCCCATAGCGCTTTTGCGCATAGTTCGCCATGCCCGCGTAGGGGGTGTTGGGGGTATGCGCGATGCCGATGAAATCCGGCGGCAAGGCAGCGACGTAATCGCCGTGCGACATCCAGACTTTTTGATCTCCGAGGTGCAAAAGCGGGTTCGCTTCGGGCACGTTCATGGGGGTGAGGCCATATTCGTGTTCCTCACTTTGTGAAACTTTGCCGCCGGATTGATGCGCCAACGCCTGCATGCCGTAGCAAATTCCCAAAACAGGAACATTGCATTTCAGGATGTAATCCTGAATGTAGGGCGCGTTCTCGGCATAGATGGACTGCGGCCCGCCGGAGAGGATGATGCCTTTGGTTTCAGGCGTGAGGGCTTCAGCCTCACTGGCATTCCAAGGCAGCAATTCGCAATAGACATGCATATCGCGAATGCGTCGGCCGATCAACTGGGTGAACTGAGAGCCAAAATCAAGAATTACGATGCGATCTGTCATGATGTTTCCTGCCTGTACTAAGCCGCAAATTCGTCGGTGAATTCGATCTTTCCATCGTCCAAAGAGGAAATGGAGACGAGGGAATGGATGGGGACGCCGAGGGGCGTCAACATGGCACGACCGCCTTCGAAGGTTTTTTCGATCAGGGTGCCGATGCCAACCACTTCAGCACCACCCACTTCTGCCAGGCGTACCAGACCGGCGATGGTCGCGCCGGAAGCAAGGAAATCGTCGATGATGAGAATTTTTTCGCCTCTGCCCAGGTATTCAGGGGAGACGATCAGTTCGGTGTTATGCCCTTTGGTGTGGGAGGGGGCGACGGTGATGTATACATCGCTGGGCATGGTGATCGGTTTTTTCTTGCGGGCGTAGACGACCGGCAGCTGGAGATATTTTCCGGCCATCAAGGCGGGCGCGATGCCGGAAATCTCAGCGGTAAGGATCTTTACAGCCGGAGTGTCGGCAAAAAGGCGGGCAAATTCCTTGCCGCATTCGTCCATTAACATCGGGTCAACCTGATGGTTGATAAAACGGTCAACTTTGAGGATGCCGCCACCCAGGTTTTTACCGTCTTTGAGAATTCTTTCTTTCATTAAGTCCATGCGAAACCTCCGAGCTGTTTGTAAATTGGGTTGATAAAAGAGCGATAGGATTGTAAGGATTGCTGACGTAAAAAGACCAACATACTATAATTATAACCAAGCCATGAGAGATTGGCGGAGAATTTCAGGGCAAATGGATAAAATTCGAATTTGTTTGTAAAAACTGTGACTTCGTATGGGAGTAAAAAGAGGTTCTTCTGAACCTCTTTTTATTCAGTCTGTGAGTGTTTGGGCCTACTTATAGTTTTTAACGATTGTGTTTTATTCCACCATCGATTGTTTGAGCATCTCGCCTTTTAAAACGGTCACGGCTTTGCCGCCGATAAAGGCGCGGGTGTCGGTCAGGCGGATCCAAACCTCGCCGCCTCTGGCAGACGCCTGGTAGGCGTGGAAGCTGCGCTTGCCGGTTTTGCTTTCCCAATAGGGAGCCAGAAGGCAGTGCGCCATGCCGGTAACAGGGTCTTCCGGAATGCCGGTTTGGGGTGAGAAATAGCGCGAAACGAAGTCAAATTTCGTTTCATCACACAGGGCAGTGATCGCGAGACCGTCATGGGCAAGCTTGTTGATCTCGTCGAAATCGGGCTTGAAGTCCCGGATGATGGTGGCATTGGGCATTTCCGCGATGAGGGTGTCATTCTCGGACAAGGAAACCGCGACTGGTTCCATGCCCAGGATCTCTACCAGTCCGGCGGGCGTTTTTGCTGGTTTGAAGCTGAAACGGGGCATGCTGAGCTCGATCGTGCCGCGGCTGAAGGTGGAGCTGATCACGCCGCTGCGGGTATGAAAGTTAATGGTCTCGTCAGGATCATAAAAACCAAATTCGTAAAGAATATGGGCGCTGGCGATGGTGGCGTGACCACATAAATTTACTTCTGTCGTGGGGGTGAACCAACGCAGTTCGTAATCATGGCCTTTTGGACGCAGAAATGCGGTTTCGGAGAGGTTGATTTCCTGAGCCACGGCTTGCATCCAGCTTTCTGAACGGGATTCTTCCAGCATTACAACGGCTGCGGGATTGCCTTTGAAGGGTTTGACCGCGAAAGCGTCAACCTGATAAAACGGATATTTCATAACCAACCTCCAAAGCTTAATTGACTAATTTTAACCTAATGTCTATACTTTGCAAGAATTCCGCAAAAGAATCAGCAATTCTCGTTATTTTCGAGGGCAAAGCGATCTTTGATTGATCCCTTACCCTGGGAATATAGGATGGACAGTCCGCCCTTCAAGCCACCCCTCACCCTGGTAAACCAGGGTAAACAGTCCGGCCTTCGGGCACCCTTTCCTGCTGAAAGGGCAGGCCTTCTCCCGAGTCCCTTGGGAAAGCACCACGGGCAGGTGAGAAGGCTTTTAGTAGTAACAAGTCTTTATTCTGGTACAGAGTAGACAGCCCGCCTTGCGGGCAACCCCTCATCCGCCCTTACGGGCACCTTCTCCCCGCGGAGAAGGCTTAAGGCAGCATCCTCTGGAATGGTAGGAGAAGGCTGGAAATATAGAAGGCGGTTATAATGAAATGGTGAAAAAGAAAAATCTTATCTGTCTACTCTTAGTATTTGCCGTCGTTTTGTTTCAGCCCAATTTTAAAGATGTTGATGCAGCGGATGAACAGAATGGGGCGCAGGATTATTACGATCTGCCCTTGTGTCTGCCTGGCTATTACGCCACGCAACCGGGGGATTGCCTGCCGCTGGGGCCTTCCCAAACGATCAACAGTTTGCGGGAACAGGGTTTCCCTTACCCCCTGACCAGCCTGCCGGCAGCCATACCAGACCCGGACCTTGTTCGGCTTCCGATCCTTGTGGCACGCATCGGGAGCAATGAGACCCTGGTTTTCGCCAGCCTGGAAGAGGCGATCGGCGGCAGCGGTACGGTTATCCGGACGATCCCTGGCGGCGCGAACAATCGCTATGTCGCCATGATCGAACAGGCGACTTCAGGTAACCGCACTTTTGTGCGGCTCCAATCGGGTGGTTGGGTTGAGGCAACGCCTCTCTACTCCTGGCCGAAATGGCAGGGGTTGGAGTTCTTTGCCACTCCGGAGAGCGATTTTGGTTGGACGATCGATTTCACTAATTCGTACAACGGGCCCAGCTTTGCTTCCGGCAATTCCGGCGTGGATTATGCCAAATATGACTATTTTCCGGTCTATAACGTGGTGGAAGCGGAAGGGTATGAGTGGTTTCAGGTTTCGCCAACTGAATGGATCCCGTCTTTGAAGGCAAGACAGGTGGTGGTGGATACCACCACGCCGCCGGAGGTTGAGGGCGGCAGGTGGATCAATATCGATCTGCACAATCAGACGCTGGCGGTTTATGACAACAATGAGCTGGTGTTCGCCTCTCTGGTGGCGACCGGTTCGGGCGAGTTGTATTCTGACCCGGGGACCTATCGCATTTATGAAATGAAGGAAGTTGATCTGATGCAGGGCTCTTATTCCTCAGATCGCTCTGATTTTTACTATCTTGAGGGGGTTCCCTGGCAGCTTTATTACAACCACGCCCAGGCTATTCACGGCATCTATTGGCCAGCGATGCTTGGTTTTACGCAGTCGCATGGATGCGTCAACATGTTTCCGGGCGACGCGCAATGGGTTTATCGCTGGGCCCGGGTTGGCGATTATGTCTATTTGCATGACCCCTCCGGTAAGACGCCAATCCCGACGCCAACGCCCATGGGAACGCCACCACAGGAATTGTTCTATCCGACGGAGACGCCGGTGCCATAGGCGAAGTGGAATGTTAAACAAAAACCGGATTCCATCAAGAAATCCGGTTTTTTTCAATTTAAGTGAATGCCAAACTTAGCAGATCTTCCAGCGCAATTCTTTGCCCTGAAGGACGTTCATGACCTCGGAAGCGATGTCCTCAGCGGCGCGGTTCTGGGCTTCGATGGTCTGACCACCGATATGAGGGGTGGCGATCACTTTGGGATGCTTGGGGAGTTCCCAATCCACCGGAGGTTCCTTCTCGTAGACATCGAGGGCGGCACCGGCGACCTTGCCGGATTGCAGCGCGCGCAGGAGGGCGGCTTGTTCGATGACACCACCACGGGAAGCGTCAACAATATAAACGCCATCTTTCATTTTGGCGAAAGCTGCGTCGTTCAACAGGTATTTTGATTCCGCGTTGAGAGGCAGATTGAGGCTGATGAAATCAGCGCGGGCGAGGAGGTCATCGAGGCTGACCTGTTCGGCACCGTGTTCTTTGACGAATTCGGGATCCCAGGTACGCCGATAAGCAACGACTTTCATGCCCATCGCGGAGGCATATTTTGCTACCAGGCGACCGATGTTACCAAATCCGATCATACCGAGGGTCTTGCCCATCAGTTCAACGCCCATCAGGTTTTTCTTGTCCCAGTTCTCAACTTTCATGCAGGCATCCGCACGGGGCAGCTCGCGGCAAAGGGCAAAAAGCATGCCGACAGCAAGTTCGGCGACTGCTTCGGAAGTGGCGGTTGGGCAGTTGACAACGGTTACACCGTGATCTTTGGCAGCTTCGAGATCGATATTATCGACGCCAACGCCAGCACGACCAACGACCTTGAGGTTTTTGGCGGCTTCGAAGACTTCGCGGGTGACCTTGGTGCGACCGCGAACGATCATACCATCATATTCACCGACTTCAGCCAAAAGTTCGGCTGCTTCGATGCCTTTACGGTTGACGGCTTCACCAGCCCGATTGATCAGGTCCAGTCCAACGCTTTCCAGACCGTCTGTAATGAGTACTTTAAATGTCATAACGATTCTTTCTCCTTTTTTAGTTTTGAACTTATGTCTATTGTACTATCTTAAACCACGAACGTCACCCTTTCTGTAGGTGAATCCGATGGAATCAAAGTATTCGAGCGTGGCAGAGGCGTATTTGCGACTGTTCTGGAAGTGGTCGCGCAATTGAGCCAGGCTGACATCGCCATTTTGCAGGATGATCTCACGAACCCAATCCTGCATAGCGTGAATAGCTTCAGGAGTAAAGAGCACTGAATCTGAAACCGCGATCAGGCGTCCGGAGGAGATCAGGCCTTCCAGAAGGTCAGGCCCAATGCTTGCTTCGACCTTGCTGATATCAGGCGGGCTGAAGGGAGTAGCCTGGAATTCAGCCAGAACAGGCGCGACGATCTGTTCCTGGGCCTCGCTCAAGGTCACCTGATGGTCGGGAGCCCAGACCAGATTGCCTTTTTGCACCAATTGCTGTTCAGCGGCCAGTTTGTCCAGGGTCGCGTCAAAGATCAGCTGCGAAAGGCCCAGGGCGGCGCGAAGGTCTTCGCGGTTCATGCCTGCTTTGAAAGGGTTCCTGTGGTGGAAGCTGTTGAGAATGGCGGTCGTCTTCTCTTTTAACTCCTGCCAGTAGTCGGGACTGGCAAAATGATCCTTGACCGGGTTCGGAGAGGATTTCAGGGAGATGATCTGCTCTTTTTCGAGCAGTGAAGTGATCAAATCCTTCACCACCTCAGGCAGCAAAGCGGATTTCTGCTCCAACGTGGCGAAGTTGCTTGTTTTCAGGCTTTGAATGATCTCGATCAGCAGGTCTTCATCGGTTCCGCTTAACATCGTATCCATGCGATCCAGATTGCTTTGGTTAAAGCGCTTGTAAAGCACCCTGGGCTCCGGGTCAAGCACAACGCCGCCGCCAAGTGTTTCAGAAGGGGACGGCAAGCGTAGAATGATGCGGTCGCCTTTGGCGGCAACGATGGGATGATCTAGCCGCAGCTGGATGAAGGCCTCTTCACCAGGGGAAAGGGTTTGAGCGCCAAGCAACCTTAGCGAAGCGGTTGTTTCGCTGGCATTGATGAAGAGTTTGACCTGCATGTTGTGTTTGATAGGAAAGGCGCTTTCGGGCAAAAGCCGAAAATGCGCGTCGAGGAGCGATGTGGGTTTGTAGTCGCCGGGGTGAGTGATGACATCGCCACGGGCGATATCCTGATGGTTGAGGTTAACGATATTCACCGCGGCACGAAAGCCGGGGTCAATTTTCTGCAATTTGTGGTGATGGTTCTGCAAACCGCGAATGCGGCCGGTTTTCCCACCAGGGAGGCAGATGATCTCATCCCCAATCTTAAAAGTTCCGTCCAAAAGGGTGCCGGTCACAACGGTTCCAAATCCGGTCAGAGTAAAAACTCGATCGACCGGCAGGCGGGGTTTGCCCAGGTTTTTGCGGTCTGGAATGTCTGCCAGGCTGGCCTGAATCTGGAGCAGGAGCTGCTCGATGCCTTCACCACTTCGGGCGGAAACGGGAATGATGGGGGAATCTGCCAGACTTGTTCCGCTGATCAATTCGCGGATTTCCATTTCGACCAGCTCCAGCCATTCTGCATCCTCAATCAGATCGATCTTAGTCATGGCGATCACGCCGCGATCGATCTCAAGCAGGTCCAGAATGGCAAGGTGTTCGCGGGTTTGGGCAGAAACGCCTTCATCGGCGGCAATCACGAGCAGAGCGGCGTCAATGCCACCGATGCCAGCCAGCATGTTGCCGATGAAATCGCGGTGACCCGGCACGTCGATGATGCCAATTTCCTCACCATTGGGCAGGCGCAGCGAGGCAAAGCCAAGCTCAATGGTCATCTCTCGGTCTTTTTCTTCCTTCAGACGGTCAGGATGCGTGCCTGTTAAAGCGGCGATCAGGGTCGATTTGCCGTGGTCAACGTGTCCAGCGGTTCCAATGATGTGCATGCCTTAGCCGTTTTTCTTTTCCATTAGCGGTGCGATGTTTTGGATCGATTCCTGGTAAGCCAGCAGGATGGTCTGAACATGGCGAACGGTTTCGCGGCTGAGCGCGTCAAGTTCGTCGCGCATCAGGGCGGTCAGGTCGTCAATTTCCTGCAATTGTCGGGTCAGTTCGGTGTATTGTTGGGTGGTTTCCCGGTTTTGTTCCTCCTGGGCCAGCATGTAGTTGGTCCAGCGTTTGACGTCATCCGATTTGAAGACATTCCATTCCTGGCGGTAGCGGTCGTCATTCAGGCGCTGCAGTTCGGTAATCTCGTTGATGCGGCGCTCAAAGCGTTGGGTGACATCTTCAGCGCTTTGAACTGCCTTGCTGACTGCCAGGCGAATGTTTTCGAGCGTTTCGATCTGGGAGCCAAGATTGGCGTTAAACTGATCAATTTCCGCGAAGCGTTTTTCCCAATTCGCGAAGACCTTGTCTTTTTCAACCAAAGAGCTGTTGACGCGATCGATGAACTGCGACTGGCTTTCCCGACGGTCTTTTTCGTTGGCCTGCAGCTCGGTAATGCGCGTGTCGAAGGTTCGGAAGCTGTCTGTAAAGCTGTCAAAGCGGGCGCGGGTCTCTTCGAGACGCTTGCGCACCGAGGCTACTTCGCCCTGCAGGTCGGTGAGGCGTTTGGCTTCCTGGCGGCGGCCTTCCTCAAGCAGATGGAGAGAGCGGCGGTAGTCCTCATCAAAACGACCCACCTCGAGAATTTTTGCTTTTTGCTCTTCGATCAGGCGTACCAGGCGCGTATTTTCCATTTTTAACGAGGAAATATCGGCATAAATGGGATCAAACTTTTCGGTCAATGGGTAAAGCTCGGCAATGGTCTTTTTCGTGGAGTCAATTTCAATTTTTAAGCGTTTTTGGGCTTCTGATAGATTGAGATCGCCACGTTCGTTGACATCGCGGATTTGTTTGGTCAGATCGATGTTGAGACGGTCGATGCGATTATCGTACTTATCCATATTGCTGATCTGGTTGGCGTTGCGGTTGATCAGCACTTCGAGCTCTTTGATCTGCTTGCGCAGGTTCATGTTTTCGCCTTCGAGGATGGTAAGACGGTTTTGCAGAGAGGCGAGATTGGTCTTATCGTTGCGACGCTCGTTGTCGAGCCATTCGATCCGTTTTTCTAATTGTTCAATTCCAGAATATTCGTCCATGGTTTTATCCTTGCTATCGTTCGTGAATGTGATTATACACAGGAAATTGCTCATCCTGCCAATTAAGGCAGGAGGTTTTGGAAAGAAGCCCAAAGTTGTCTGAAGGGGTCATCCAGCAGGTCGGGGAAGATGCCAAACACGATCATCGCCAGGAGGATAAAAGCGACAGCCGCAATCAGGACAGGACCTTCTTTTTTAGGTGTTTCAGTCAGCTCCTGTGAATCTTCCTGTTTTGGATGAACGAGGGTGCTGAACAGCCTCAGGAAAAGGATCAACATGCCCAGAACGCCGATCGCGACCAATATGCTGAGCGGTAAAACATCCACTGGAAGCAGGTTCCAGAGGACGCGTCTGGCAGGAAAAACCGCAAATAAGGGCGCTCCGATCAAGTTGAGAAGGCTGCTGAACAGGAGAACGCTTGTGAGGGGAAAACGCCAGAAAAGACCACGCAGGGAGTCAAAATCCAGTGTGTTATCATCCAATGCCTGTTGCAGCGTTGAAACCGAGAAGCCCAAAACCCAATATCCGAAAACGCGGGGCAGCAAAGTCATCCTGAGGATTTCCAGCCCGCCAATTCCGCGGAAGGCAACCGACAGGAGGATGTATCCTGTCTCTGCCAAAAAGAAGTAGGCTGGAAGACGTTTCAGATTGGTCTGAAAAGCCGCGATCACGCCAGCGGAGAAGATACAGAGCGCGCCGATCCATTTGAGGGAAAGCACCAGTTCGGGCAGGTTGCGCAGCCAGCCATACTGGTTTAGCACTTTGAGCAAAAAGAAGCTCAGGCTCAATTGCATGATTGTGAGCAAAAATGAGCTCGTCCATGGGGGCGATTCTTCGGTAAGCATTGGCAGCCAGCTGTGCAAGGGGAAAATGCCCAACCAAAGCACGAATCCAAGCATGAGCAGCAAGGTGCCGCGCAGGACGAGGGCTTCGGCAGAAGGGGAGGTTTCGATGCCGCTGACCATCCAACCACTCAGCAAGATCAATGGCAGCGCAAGCGTTTGGGCGCTAAGGTAACGGATGATGCCGGATTTTGCCGGGCTGCCGCGCGGAGAGAGCAGGGGGATACTCAGCAAGGTGATCAGCTCGATCACGACAGCGGCATAGAGGAATGGGTTTAGAAACTGAACTGTAACCCAGAGCGCGGTGATGCTCAATGAGAGGCTGCCGAACCACTGACTTTCTTTGCTGATGGGGTCGAGCAAATTCCAGGCAAAACAAAGAAAGTACAGGAAGCTGACCATGCCAAGTTGGTTGGCTGTGATCTGCAAGGTTCGGTCAAACACCGCCATGCTGTCACTTAGAACGATGTGCCTGCCAGCGAAATTGAGCGTCAGGTTTTGAGAAAACACTACTGCCAGAACTGCCAGAAGCAGAGGGATCATCATGGAAAGACCGTGATATATCTTTTTCCAGCGCCGCAAAAACGAGGTGGCAATGCTCAAAACCATTGGCAGCAGGATCCAAAGCACGATGGTGTTGCCTGGATTGCTCATGAGGCTTCCTCTTCGGCATGCTTGATAACAAAGAAAGAGCCCATCATCGCAAGCATAAGGTTCACAGCAACCAGGAGTGCTTCAAGCATCAATGAGAAGTCGAGGCGGTTATAAAGGAGCTGAAATCCGCACAGAAAAGTAAGAATGCCGATCGCCAGATAGAAAGGTTCGCGGGTGGTTCCGATTTGAAGGATGCCGAGAACAATTAATCCCAAACACAGAAAGAGATAAGAGCCAGGGACTGCAGGGAAAACAGTCGGCTGAAGCTGGGGGATGAAGGCGAGCAAGAGGGATAAAAGCAAAATTCCTGCCAAAGCTCTGAAAACCTCGCCGCTGGTAAGGCGCAACATGAGATCGATGCGCTTGATCCCTCCCACATTGATCAGGGAGAGATAAAGGATCAGTGTGACCATCAATCCAGTTAGGGGCTGGATAATTGCCACCTGAAGCGGGAGAAAACTGCGCAAAACAGGGAAGAGGCAGAGGAACTGAACTGTCAGTGTGATCAGGTTCAGCGTCCATTGCCTTCTGATCAGGATCAGAAGCGAGGAGAGCAGCGCCAGATAGAGGGCGAGCGTATAAAGAATGTCGGTCACGATCTCCCTCCAAGCGACAAAAAGATAATGGAAAGGATAACAATAAAGACCAAAGACCACAAAACCCCGCCATCTCCTTCAATGATCTGGTTGAAGAAGGCACCCAGGCTGCTGAGCGCGATGAAAAGTTTACGGAAGGCGGTGGAAACCCAGGCGAGGCTGAGGAACTGACGCAGGGAACTGATCATCAGGGACAGCAGGCGGTAGAAAGGTATCGTTTGGGGAAGTTTCGTGGAAGCCTTGTCAAAGCCAAATTTCCAGCCCAGAACCAGCGCCACGAGGACGATGAAAAGGCTGATCCCGCTGCCCGGTAAACTGCCGGTAGTGAGCACGCCAGGCCAGCCTGCCAGATTAAGCACCAATATTGTTTGGATCAGGATCACTAACCCGAGCGGAAAAGTGATGCGGGCGTATTTCTCCAGACCGGTCACGGTGCTCTCGGATCTGAACAAGAAACGCAGATAACCAATGACCAAAAAGGCGTGGGTGAGCACCATTATCACCCAGGTAAAGTTGATCCACTCAGGCAGCAGACCTTGCCAGCCAGAGGCGGCCAGGGTATAGGGCAAGCCAGTAAAGCCAATCAATCCGATGAGCGGTAAGAACATGATCCTGCGGATGGGCGGATCGAAGAGAAAGAGAAGGCTGCCAGAAAGCAGGAGCCCCAGACCCCAAACCCGACTGGCGCCGGGGTGCCCGTTCAGCGCGCTCTGGACGGCAAAAGCAGACAGGGCGACAACCCAGTACGGTCTGGCTTCAAAACTGCTCTCACGGGTCATCCACATGACAGCCGAATAAAAAGCGGCGATCAAGGTCAGCACCTGGACAACAGTTGAAAAGGTCTTGTCAAAATGAAGAAATTCATCCTGCATTTGGGCGATCAGAACCAGGGCTGAAGCCGCTGGCATAAGACGAAAGAGGATGCCAGAGCCTCGTCGCAGTTCAGGGCTGTCAAGGAAGGGGAGATTCAAGGGGAGCACGCCCAGTCGCAAACCAGCCGCCATCAGGAAATAGATACTGGCATTGGCAATTTGCGCGTAGCCGACTTGTACCGGATCGATGCGCCAGGTATTGGCAGTCGCAAAGACCAGCATGAAGGTGCTCAGCAGGCGGATCCCAAAAGCGGAAGTGATCTTTGAGCCTAACTGAGAGGCACTCGAAAGCTGCAGGAGAGAAAGAATGTCAACCAGATCGATCAGCATCCATGAGATCGCCATGGTGAGCGGGTTGGCAGCCAGGATGGAAATGAGATTCAGCGCTGTGATCGTGAGCACGCGCAGCCAGGAATAGGGCGTGATGCCCGCTTCCATGCGGGTTGTATCGGTCAGCAATACTGCCACTGCCATGCTCAGGATGGCAACCAAAAAGGGCCAGTTGATGTAGTCGATCGCCAAGGCAAGCGGATCAGCGAAACTGCTTTCGGCATGCCAGGTCATGAGGGGAATGTCAGCAGGCAGATAGAGCCGTAAAACAAAAGAGGCGACCCAGGCGATCGAGGCGCTGACGATGGCGATCACCCAGGAACGGGCTGTGTTTGGCTTATAGGAGTGGGTAATAAGAATGAGGACTGCCCCCAATAAAAGCACTCCAAAGATCACATAGGTCAACATGATTTATCTCTGTTCTTAGAGCACTTCTCCACTTAAGCGTTCGATGAAACGACCCTGACCAGGTTTGCCAAACCATTCGCCGTGGTCAACCAGGATGGCGCCGCGCTGCATGACGATCACCGGATAGCCTTTCAGTTGAAAGCCTTCGTAAAGGTTGTAATCAGTGCGGTGTTTGGCGGTTTTGACGCCGTAGTTAACTTCAAGGTTTGGATCCCAGATGGCGATATCAGCATCCGAACCGACTTGCAAAACGCCCTTTTTGGGGTAGAGCCCAAATATTTTGGCGGCGTTGGTCGCGCTGAGAGCGACAAAGCGTTCCGGGCTGATGCGCCCGCTGGCAACGGCATGGGTCCAGAAGAGGGGCAGACGGTCGCCAAGACCAGGCAGACCGTTGGGGATTTTGGTAAAGTCGTTCTTGCCCAATTCTTTACCAGGAATGGCAATTGGTTTGCCTTCGTACTCGATCGCTTTTGTGCCGTCGTAAAAGAAGGGGCAATGATCGGTTGCCAGCACCTGAATGCTGCCGTCGATGAGCCCTTGCCAGAGCCTTTGGTTGTCTTCTTTTCGGCGCATAGGCGGCGAGCAGATCCATTTGGCGCCGTCTTCCGCCTGCAGGTTTTCTTCGCTAAAAAAGAGGTATTGCGGACAGGTTTCGCCCATGGCATAAATGCCTTTGGAGCGGGCATAGGCCAGTTGGTCTACTTCGCCTGCCATATTCATATGCACCAGGTAAACCGGAGCATCAGCCTGAGCTGCCAGGGCAAAGGCACGCAGGCTGGATTCGACCGCACCCCAGCCAGGGCGGGTGAGCGCGTGCCAGATGGGCTGGGTGTGGCCTTCCCGCAGGGCTTCTTCAATAAGGATGTCGATCACATCGCCATTTTCGGCATGGACGAGGGTGAGCAGGTCGTGCTTGCCAGCAATGCGCATAGCTTTGAATATGTCGCCGTCGCTGATGCGCAAACGACCGTTGTAGGCAGTAAAGACCTTGATGGACGTAATTCCGTATTCGGGTAAAAGAGGGAGTTCAGCCGCCACTTTCTCATCAAAATGGCTGATGTTCATGTGCGAGCTATAGTCGATACTGACTTTGGGATCGGCGTTCCTGCGATGTTGGCGAATGCTTTCTTCCAGACCGCTTTCAAGTTGAGAAACAAAGTCAATGATTGTGGTCGTGCCGCCAAAGGCGGCTGCTTTGCCACCAGTGTAATGGTCATCGGAGGAAATCGTCCCCATCATTTCCAGGTCAAGGTGGACGTGCGGGTCAATGCCGCCAGGCAGTACCAAAAGTCCGCTTGCATCAATGAGCTTTGCGTCCATTGCCTCAATGGAAGGAGATATCTGAGCTATTGTTTCGCCTTCAATCAGGATATCGGCCTTGAAACTCTTTTCAGCCGTTACAACGGTGCCATTTTTGATGATCGTTTTCATTTCTACGCTTTCTTGTTTGCTAATCCGCTTAGAAGTGCCAGGATTGCCGGGTCGAGCAAGTCTTCCGGCAACTGTTCGGCGCGATATTCATCACTCTTAAGCGCTCGTTCTCTTAGCGCGCGCCATAATACGGGTCGTTCTTCATCGTGAACCGGCAGATCGTTGAGTGATCGCGCTTCTTTGATCCGTTTTCCGGTTGTATAGAAAAAGGTGATCCGTTTCCAATCCCCAGCGGGGATGGGTTGAGGCAGTTCAAGCAATCCACCCAGTTGAACCTTAAAGTATTCTTCACCTGCGCGGGGATGATCGAGTTGGTCCTGCAGGAGGTCTGCGCGGGTGGCCAGCTCATGACCCAAAATGGGTGCCAACCAGCGTATCTGATGCTTTTCATCTTTCCCGAAGGCAGCGGGTTGATAAAAAGCGAGGTAATCCACCGCAATGATCTTGGGGGCAGATTTGAGCGGAATTCGGTACCAGCCCAGCAGACGCGCGATATCAAGGTCGCGCGGCGAGGGGATCAAGGCCACCAAAACCAGGCTGGTATCCGGAATGTTCACTTCACTATTCAAAACGCTCCTTTAGAGCTGTACCGCTGCCTTGTGGTTAAACTCTTCGATCAAGGCATCAATTTCAGGCTGCTGGGTTTGGATCTCAGTCCAGTAATCGGGATCGTACCATTGCGCCATGATCTCTTCGTAGGTACGACCTTGCTGTTCGATCCAGGTGTAATACTTGAGATTATGGATGCGCTTGCGGTCCTTGTAGCCAAGTTCCTGCATGTAGTCCGTGGCTTGTCCCTTCAGGTAGCGGGCGTCATCGGCGATGGCATGATCACGGGTGTAATCGCCAAATTGCTCCTGCATTTCAACCAAACGGCTGTGGTAGAGGTCCATGGAGTCGGTCAGCACCGTCAGGACAATGTCTTCTTTGGTAAGCTCGTTATATTTGGCAAACTTGATGCAGGAGAGCAGGTTGCCGATGCCGGAGAAGCCCATCAGGTCAAGCTTGTTGACAAAAGCCTCATCGAGGCCGGAGGCAACCAGATATTCCTTGCCAACTTCTTCATTAAAGAGTCGGGCAAGCTGCACGACAGCGTTATCGTCAATGGCAGTGATGAAGTCCGTCGTGCGGACGTCATGAACCCAGGGCACATGCTTATCGCCGATGCCTTCGATGCGATGAGCGCCAAACCCGTTCTCAAGCAAAGTTGGGCATTGTTGCGCTTCGCTGGCAACGATCTTGCTGTACGGGAAGACCTGTTTCAGGTAGTCGCCCGCCGCGATCGTGCCGCCGGAACCAGTCGCGGAGACAAAGCCAGCCAGACGGTCGCGTTCGCCCATGACGGAGCGGGCAACTTTTTCGAGCGCGTCACCTGTCAGGCTGTAATGCCAGAGGTAATTGCCAAATTCTTCAAACTGGTTGAAGATCATCAGGTCCTGACCGCTGCGGCGGAGTTCCCAACACTTGTCAAAAATTTCTTTTACATTCGATTCGGTGCCTGGCGTGGGGATGACCTCATCAGCCACGGTACGCAGCCAGTCGAAGCGTTCCTTGCTCATGCCTTCCGGCAGGATCGCGATCGATTTGCAGCCCAGCAGGTAAGAATCATAAGCACCGCCGCGGCAATAGTTGCCTGTGGAAGGCCAGACAGCCTTTTGGGTGGTGGGGTCGAACTGGCCGGTTACCAGCCGGGGAACCAAACAACCAAATGCCGCGCCAACTTTATGGACGCCGCATGGGAACCATTTTCCGACGAGGCCGATGATTCGGGCATCTACGCCTGTAAATTCCTTCGGGAATTCAACAAAGTTAGGACCACTAAAGAGTCCGCCGTGTGGGGTTGGTTCGTTGAACCAGGTGATGCGGAAAAGATTGAGCGGGTGCAGATCCCAAAGGCCGATCTCTTTGAGGCGGATTTTAATATCATTGGGGATCAAGCTGGGGTCCTTTTGTTGAGCGAATGTAGGAATGATGATTTTCTTCTCCCGAACTCTTTGGATGGTTCGTTCGAGACGGTCATGCATGATGGTTAAGTCAATTTTGGTCATGAGTTTCCCTCACAGTATTTATTTTTTCTGATCAAGCCGGGTGGGATCGAGCGATTTGTCCGGTCCTTCGGCGACAATGTAAAGCGGTCTGCCTTTGGCCTCATCGTAGGTCCTGCCAATGTATTCGCCAAGGATGCCCATTCCGATGAAAAGCGAACCTGAAAGGAAAATGAGCGTGAGCCAGGTGGCGAGCACGTAGGTCAGGTCAACACGATGGAAGATCGCCAAAAGCAGGTAGATAACTAATAATACCAGCGATAAGCCAACCAGGAAAGAACCGATCATGGTCAGGAGCTTAAGCGGATAGGTGGAAAAACCAGTGATGGCGTTAAGGGCCAGTTGGAGCATTTTCTTAAGCGGGTAATGCGTCTGACCGGCATGGCGGGCATGGCGTTTGTATTCGACGCCGATCTGTTTGAAGCCCACCCAGGCGCCCATGCCGCGCAGGAAGCGGTTGCATTCGCGCATGTCGTTGATTATATTGAGCGCGGTGCGGTCGATCAGCCTGAAGTCGCCGGTGTTAAGTGGGATCTTGACGTCGGTGATCCTGTAAATGAGTTTGTAGAAGAGCGATGCTGTGGTCAGTTTGAACCAACTTTCGCCTTCGCGTTCGGAACGAACGGCGTAGACGATCTGGTAGCCTTCGCGCCATTTTTCGATCAGGTCGAGGATAACTTCGGGCGGATCCTGCAGGTCAGCGTCGATGATCGTGACTGCTTGCCCGCGGCTGTAGTCCATTCCGGCGGTGACGGCGATCTGGTGACCAAAATTGCGGGCAAAGATGACTGGTCTGACGCGTTCATCTTTGGCGGCCAGCTCACGGATCACATCCGTGGAGCCATCGGCGCTGCCGTCGTCCACCAAAATTAATTCCCAGCCTTCGTCGGTTTGGTCCATAACGTTTTTGACGCGTTCGTAGAGCAGGGGTAGGTTTTCGATCTCATTGTAAATGGGGGCGATGACAGTAAAAGTTGGATCAGACATGTAAAACCTCCTTTAGGTTCGATAGGCCTGGCTCGATGATGGGGGCGGCTGGCACTGCCTGCATGGCAGCCTTGATATCCTTGAGCCCTGATCCGGTTGACATGACCAGAACCGGTTCGTCAGGGTTGATCTGGTGATCTTTGAGCGCTTTGACCAGACCGGCATAAGCAGTGGCTGCGGCTGGTTCAACAAAGAGCCCAACACTGCCTAATTCAGGAATGGCAGCCAGGATTTCCTGATCGTTGACCGTCAGATAAAAACCTCCGCTCTGACGGACGCGCTGCAGCGCGCGCAGGCCATCGCGGGGCAGGTCAACACTGATGCTGTCTGCGATCGTGTTGGAGTAAACCGCTTCGATGGTGTTCTTGCCCTGGCTGAAAGCATTGAAGATTGCCGCGGAACCTTGCGCCTGGACGCCGATCAGACGGGGCAGTTTCCCGATCCAACCCAGATGGAGCAGATCGAGAAAGCCTTTGGCAATGCCGGAAAGGATGTTGCCATCCCCGACCGGAATAAAGACGTTCAGAGTCTTCTCTTTGGGTAGAAAACGGAGCACCTGCTCCCAGATCTCAAGCCCGGCAGTCTTTTTCCCTTCGACGGTGAAGGGGTTGTAGCCGGTGTTGCGGTTGTACCAGCCGAATTCCTGAGATGCCTGGATGCTGAGGTCGAAAGCATCGTCGTAGCTGCCGTCAACCAGAACGACTTCGGCCCCGAAGGTGAGCAACTGGGCGATCTTCGCAGGTGGCGCGGTGCGAGGCGCCAGGATGATGGCGCGTTTGCCGACACTGGCAGCCATGCAGGCCATGGCCGCGCCCGCGTTGCCGGTTGAGGCGGCAATGATCGTGTCGATATTATCATGCAGGGCTTTGGCGATCACGATCGCGCTGGCACGATCTTTAAAGGATGCGCTGGGGTTGGAGCTATCGTCTTTGATAAAGAGTTGGCTTAACCCCAGTTTCGCGCGCAGCCGACCGGATTGGTAGACGGGCGTAAAGCCCACCCGATGCAGCGGCGTGTGCTCAAAACCCGGGTCAGGCACCGCCAACAGGGGCGCGTAACGCCAAAGTGAGCGCTCCGGATTGTTTAATATAGCTTCCTGCCTGATCTGCTTTGGATCGCTCTCGAAACTAAAATGTGTATCGAGGTTGCCACCGCAGGCAGGGCAGGCGTAGTTCACTTCGGCAGGGGTGTACTCTGCCTGACATTGTGAACACTGAAAAAAGCTGATGCTCATAAGCCTTTAGGGCACGATCCAGGTGCCGGTCTTTCCATCCAGGGCGTCTTTAATGTGTTCCGGGTCAGTGATGAGGGCTTTTTTGCCGCCAGCGGACATGTATTTCAGAATGGCTTCGATCTTTGGCAGCATGGAGCCTTTGGCGAACTGACCTTCCGACATATATTGTTTGGCTTCGGCCACAGTCATTGAATCGAGCCATTTTTGATCAGGTTTGTTGAAATTAATGGCAACTTTTTCAACCGCGGTGCTGATCAGGAAGAGGTCGGCATTGATCATACTGGCCAGAATGGCGGAACCAAGGTCTTTATCGATCACAGCTTCCACACCTGTCAGACTGCCATCTTCTTTTTCCATCACGGGGATACCGCCGCCGCCCACGGCGACGACGACAAAGCCCTTATCGATCAGATTGCGAATGGCGTCTGCTTCTACGATGGTCTGAGGAATGGGCGAAGGGACGACACGACGCCAGCCCCGACCAGCATCTTCAACCACGACCCAACCTTCTTTTTCCTTCTTTTCCTTGGCGAGATGCTCGTCCATAAAGGAGCCGATCGGTTTGGTGGGGTTTTGGAAAGCGGGATCTTTTGAATCTACAATGGTTTGAGTGATCACTGTTGCGGCTTGCTTTTGAATGCCCCGATCGTGGAATACGTTGTAGAGGATCTGCTGAAACATGTAGCCAATCGAGCCTTGCGTATCAGCGCCACAAAAATCCAATGGGACCTCGGGAAGTTCCTTTGCGGAAATTTCCGATCGGCGCAGGACGAAACCAACCTGGGGACCGTTACCATGGGTCACGACGACATCCCAGCCTTCCTCGATCATGTTGGCGATGTGATTCATTGTTTTGACAGCAGCCTGATATTGATCAGGAATCGATTGATGATCTTTGTCCTGAATGAGGGCGTTTCCGCCAACTGCGACAACAGCCAAACCTTTTTTTTGCATAAAATGAGTTCTCCTTTTGCCCTTTAATAAGGGAAATTATTATTAATTTTCTAATAAACGCTTCGCGGCAAGGTTATGCTTGCGGGCATGCTCAGTTATATCAAATTTCACGAACTGTCCATCCCAAACCACGGCTTGGCCGCCAACCACTGTATAGTCCACTTTCAGTGGGGCACAAAAAACGACCGCCGCGACAGGGTCTTCCAGCGCGCCAGCGTAATCGAGCTTGTTGAGGTCGATCGCGCAGAAATCGGCACATTTTCCGACTTCGAGGCTGCCAATGTCTTTGCGCCCCAAAACTGCCGCGCCGCCGCGGGTAGCGATCGAGAGCGCCTGGCGGGCTGTCATGAGCGGGGGCGCGTCTGGCGCGGAGCGGGAGGCTCCCTTGATGCCGCTGTTAAGCCTTGCCAGCAGCATGGATTGACGAACCTCGTTGAGCATGTGCGAGCTGTCATTGCTGGCGGAGCCGTCCACGCCCAACCCGATCTTGATGCCTTTGCCAAGCATGGTCATGATCGGGGCGATGCCGGAGGCAAGCCGCATGTTGGATGAGGGGCAGTGCGCCACGCCGCAGCCGTGGTGCGCGTAGAGGTCCATTTCAGCTTCGTTCACCCAAACGGAATGAGCGTACCAGACGTCATCGCCGATCCAATCGACCGTTTGCATATAAGCCACCGGTTTGTGCCCGAATTTCGCCAGGCAGAAGTCATCTTCATCTTCGGTCTCTGCCAGGTGGGTGTGCAGGTGTACCTGATATTTACGCGCCAGAACGGCGGAATCGCGCATTAGTTGGGTCGTGACACTGAATGGGGAGCAGGGCGCCAGGACGATCTGCAGCATCGAGCCAACGTTCGGGTCATGGTAGCGCTGGATCAGGCGTTCACTATCTTTGAGGATCGATTCTTCTGTATCAACTACGGAATCGGGCGGCAGACCACCCTGGGACTCGCCCAGGCTCATCGAGCCACGGCTTGCGTGCAGCCGCATGCCGGTCGTTGCCGCGCCAGCAATTTCATCATCCAGCTTGCTGCCATTGGGGAAGAGGTAGAGATGGTCGGATGCGGTCGTGCAGCCGGAAAGCGCCAGTTCTGCCAGCGCGGTTTGCGTGCTCAAAAAGATGTCTTCGGGGTTCATGCGCGCCCAGATGGGGTAGAGGTATTTTAGCCAGTTGAAAAGATTGGCATCCTGCGCGCCGGGCAAAGCGCGCGTCAATGTCTGATAAAAATGATGATGAGTGTTGACCAGACCCGGCAAAACGATGTGGTCTTTTAAGTCCAGCACCTCATCAGCTTCCTGTGGGAGCTCAGCCGCGGGACCGATCTGCTCAATGAAGCCATCGCGACAAAATATGGCAGCGTCGCGCAGTTCGCGGTCATTTTTATCCATAGTAACGATGATGGCAGCGTTTTTAACCAGTAAAGTGGACATGATCCCTCCCAAAAATGGTTGTTCTTAATCTTTCAGCTCGGCTGCCCGCAAGGTGTTTTTGAGCAGCATGGCGATCGTCATTGGACCAACGCCGCCTGGAACGGGCGTGATGGCAGCCGCAACTTCGGCAACCTCATCGAATGCGACATCGCCAACCAGACGGTAGCCTTTTTTGCTTGTTGGGTCTTCGATTTGATTAATGCCGACGTCGATGATAAAAGCGCCGGGCTTGACCCAGTCTTTTTTGACAAATTCAGGCTGGCCGATGGCGGCGATGATGATATCTGCTTCGCGCAAGACCTCAGGGATGTTTTTTGTGCGGGAATGAACGATGGTCACGGTGGCGTTGGCTTTGACCAACAGAAGCGCGACCGGCATGCCGACGATGTTGGAACGGCCCAGGACGACCGCGTTGGCTCCGGTCAGTCGCGCGCCAGCTTCTTCAAGCAAAACCATGCAGCCAGCCGGGGTGCAGGGGATGAAAACGGGTTCGCGGCCTTTTTGCGCCAGTCGGCCGATGTTGATCGGGTGAAAACCATCGACATCCTTGTTGAGGTCGATCGCGCCGAGCACTTTTTCTTCGTCGAGATGCTTTGGCAGGGGAAGCTGCACCAGAATGCCGTTCACGTTCGGGTCGGCGTTCAATTTACGCACGAGGGCTTCAACCTCTTCCTGTGTGGCATCTTCGGGTAAATTGTGCCCAAAAGAGTTAATTCCTGCTTCGGCACAAGCTTTTTGTTTTGAACGAACATAGACCTTTGAGGCTGGGTTCTCGCCAACCAGAACGGTAGCCAGACCAGGAATTGTTTTTCCTTCAGCGGCCCGTTTCGCGACGGCTTCTTTTACTTCCGCGCGGACGCGATCCGCGATTGCTTTACCATCAATGATTTTGGCTGTCATAACTTGTTTTCTCCTGGGTTGATTATACCTGAGACCGTTGTAATAATACGCGGCTGGTTCGGGGAATGGTTTGAAAATGTATGTGGAAAAAGGGCCTGATGAGGTTATAATTTTCGCATGACAACGAGCATCCCCCCTTTTATTATTGGCATCGCCGGAGCCTCTGGTTCCGGGAAAACAACCCTCTCCGAGTGTATTCTTACAGAGATCGGGCCGGATTTTATCGCCACCCTTCCGCATGACTCTTATTACCGCAATCAGGACGGGAAGACGATCGAAGAGCGTTTAAAAGTCAATTATGACCATCCCGAATCGCTCGAAACCGAGCTCCTGATCGAGCATATTAACCAGCTTAAGGCCGGTAAGGCGGTTGAGATGCCTTTGTACGACTTTGTCCATCATACACGCTCGGCAAAGACGCGGCTGGTGGAACCAAAACGGCTTATTTTGGTGGAAGGGATTCTTATTTTTGTTGAGAAAGAGCTGCGTGACCTTTTTGATATGAAGCTTTTTGTCGATACGGATCAGGACATTTGCTTCATTCGTCGTTTGCAGCGCGATATTATCGAGCGAGGACGGACGATGGACTCGGTTGTCAGCCAATATCTTGAGACCGTGCGCCCCAGTTATCTGGAATTTGTGGAGCCGACCAAACGCTACGCGGATGTGATCATACCGGAAGGCGGCCAGAATCCGGTCGCGTCTGAGATGATCATCGCGCGGCTGAAAAGCCTGATCGGTTAGGAAAATTGAACAACAACGAAACGTTCACAAAAAAACAGACCGTCATCAGGATCCTACTCTTGATCTTTGTTCTGGTCGGTACCGTCCTTTTACTCGTTTATCGCAAGCAGCTTCAGCATCTTGAGGAATATGGCTACCCTGGTATCTTCTTGCTTTCCGTACTGACCAACGCGACCGTTCTGATCCCTCTGCCGGGGGTGGTGCTGACTTCCGCCATGGGGGCTGTTTTTAACCCCTTATACGTGGCTCTGGCGGCTGGAACAGGAGCGGCGTTGGGCGAGCTTTCCGGCTATCTGGCTGGCTTTGGCGGGCAGGTATGGCTGGATGATAAAGAGTGGTATCAACGGCTGGAAGATTGGATCAGCCGATACAAACATTGGCCGATCATCCTTCTGGCATTTATTCCCAACCCGGTCTTTGACATGGCAGGATTTATAGCCGGGGCGAGTAAAATGCCGCTGTGGAAGTTTTTGCTCTTCACCTGGATCGGGAAAGTGGCCAAAATGCTGCTGTTTGCCTATCTGGGCGCGGGGATCTTCAAGAACTTTTAGAGTGCCATATTAACAGAGGTTTTACCTTATAATCGTGATATGAAAACCTGGCACATGCACGCAGAACGGCTTTACGGACTCTCCCTGAGCGATTCACAAAAAGCTCTTTTTGATACTTTTCTGGCAGAACTGATGGAATGGAATCAGAAGTTTAATCTAACCGCTATTCGCGAAGCGGAAGCGATTGAGATCAAGCATTTTCTTGATTCGCTCAGTGTCGTGGCAGCTTTCAAAGATGGTTTTGTTCCCGGCAGCATGATCGATATTGGCACCGGGGCAGGTTTGCCCGGCATTCCCTTGCGCATAGTCTATCCAGAGGCGAGATTGACGCTGGTCGAGTCGATCAAGAAAAAGGCTGGCTTTTGTGAACACGCGGCGCGGGTTTTGGGCCTCGGGAATGTGCTGGTCAGCACAGCCAGAGCGGAGGAGATCGGGCAGGATCCGCTTCATCGCGAAAAATATGATCTGGTTCTGGCAAGAGCGGTGGCAAACATGCCGGTTTTGGTCGAATATTTGCTGCCGCTGGCAAGGATCGGCGGTCGGGTGGTGATGCAGAAGGGCAAAAGCGCCCGGGAAGAAAGCGAAAACAGCCGCAACGCCATTCGTTTGCTGGGTGGTAAATCGCTTGATATCATCCCGATCGATCTGCCCGAGGTGGAGGACGAGCGCTATCTGGTCGTTCTGGAAAAGGTGCGCGCGACGCCGAGCGAATTCCCAAGGCGAGTTGGCATCCCTGCCAAATCACCCATCCATAATTAACTTATTGCCTCCAGGTTAGAGGAACTTTAAGCCCAGGCTTGCGTTAAGTTAATGGGTGAATCATGAAAACTGATCTGACTTTTTTCTGCGAACTGGACGGCGTATCTCTCAAAAAACTCTTCGAAAACCGTTTTGTTTTTGACGATCTAAAATCTTTGAATGCCTCCATCTCGATGGGTATGCTTGATTTTTCAGACGAACGGGCGGAGGTTGTGCGCCAGCTGAATTTGCTGGGCATTCCTGTTCGGGCCTGGCTTTTGCTGCCCAAAGAAAAAGGATATTGGTTCAACCTCAATAACTCTGATGACGCGCTCCAGGTTTATGAGACATTTAAGCTTTGGAGCAAGGAAAATGACCTTGATTGGGCGGGCGTTGGTCTGGATATCGAGCCGGACATCAACGATATGGCTGGCGTTTTGAACACGCCGCTAAAAACCATCCCGCGCGCTTTGGGCCGTCTGAAAGACAAAGCCCGTATCGCCAAGGCGCGCAAGGACTATAAAAAACTGGCAGTGAATATTCGCGATGACGGGTATTTTGTTGAGTCCTACCACTTTCCCTTTATCCTCGATGAAAGGAAAGCCAAATCGACCGTGATCCAACGGATCAGCGGGATCGTTGACGTGCCGGTGGATCGCGAAGTTTTGATGCTTTATTCCAGTTTCTTCCGTCCCATCGGGCAAAGCATTTTGTGGAGTTATGCTCAACAGGCTGAGGCGATCGGCATAGGGAACACCGGCGGCGGGGTTGTGCTCGAAGGTCGCAGGAAGCCCGAAGTCTATTTGAGCTGGGGTGAATTTTCGACCGATCTGCGCCTGGCATGGCAGACGCGCAAACCGATCTATGTTTTCAGCCTGGAAGGTTGTGTCGAACAAGGCTTTTTGAGCCGCTTGGTCACTTTTGAGTGGGACGCTGAGGTTCGTCTTCCGAAACAAAAATTGGTTAATTCTGCCCGCAATGTCTTGAGCGGCTTGCTTTGGCTGGCTCAAAGACCGATCCTCGCTCTGACCGGTGTGGCTGGCCTGATCGGCGCAATTTCCGTGATCAGGTCTGGAAAACGTAAAGATAAAAAAGCTTAATTCGCTAAATAAGACCTGGTCAGGCGGTGCCATTCGGACAGGCTTAAGGTCTCGGCCCGTCTTGTGTTTTCAATTTGACTTTCCTGTAATAATGCTTCGACCTGGTCTGTAGGAAGATGCAAGCCGGCTGATAAGGAATTTCGGAGCGTTTTGCGCTTTTGTGAAAAACCAGCCTGCGCGATCCTGAAGAAGGCATCGTGGAGTTCAAGGGGAATGATCGGTTCGGGGTAAAGCTCAATTTTGAGAACAGCAGAATCAACATCCGGCGCGGGCAAAAAGCTGCCGGCCGGGATGACGCCGCCCAAAGAAACTTCGCCAAAGACCTGCACTGACAAAGAAAGCAGGCTCATCTTGCCATCGCGCGCCAGGATGCGTTCGGCGACCTCTTTTTGAACGGTCAGGACAACCCGCCGGGGGCGAACGGATGCCTCCATCAGGTGGCGGATGATGGCGGAGGAAATATAATAGGGGATGTTGGCTACGACGACATAATCCTGATCTTCAACCAACTCGTCAATGTTCTGCTTGAGGATATCGCCTTCAATGACGCGGACGTTGGGAAATTCGGACAAGGCTTCCCGCAGCGGAGGCAGCATGGCTCGGTCAATTTCCACTGTGGTCACTCTTTTGGCGACCTGGGCGAGCAGATAGGTCAGGCTGCCAAGTCCTGCTCCAATTTCGAGCACCTGGTCTTCAGCGGTCAGTTCAGCAGCGTTGATGACCTTGGATAAACCGGCTGGTTCAACCAAAAAGTTTTGCCCGAGGGACTTTTTCGGGTGGATCCCATATTTTTTCATCAGAGAGTGGATGTTAAGGTAGTTCAGACTCATGGCAGGATCCCCAGGTAATTGGTAGGTATGGGCGCGAGGAAGTATAGCGTGGTTTGGCTGTGCCAGCCAACATGATTTTCATCATCATAACCCAGATCGATCCAGTATCGCCCAGGGATGCCGCCGCCGGAATCAGCAATCGTGCCAAACCCATAGCCGGGGATGTAGACGTTCTGCAGCGCCATGCTGGGATACCAGGCAGCGGAAACGGCGATAATGCCCTTGCTCAGAGGCAGACCGGAACGGGTTTGGGTGGAACCGCCAAATTCAGCCGGGTGGTAGGAGGTGGCGTAGACGCTGACCTTACGCCAGTATTCGATCGTTTGTCCATCAACTACTTCTGTTTTCAGGGTCGCGAGCGTGCCGTAGCCGTAGATCGCGTCGCTTTCCTGGCTGGCTTGCCAGGCTTCTTCCTGGACGGTATCGTAGACTTCGCCATCCACGATCCTTTCAGTGGTGCGTGAGACGATAATGCCGGGTCTGCCGGGCACGAGCACAGTGGTACTGTCGAGTTCCGCTGTCGGGTCTGCCTGGTAAGAAAACCCAAAGCTGCTTTCATCTTTTTGCAGGATCACCCGTTCGCTGACATGATGAAATTGAACATGTTCTTCTGACTTGATCGGGCTTGGTCCGGCTTTTTCTGTGAAATCGAGAAATTGCGGGATCGCATTCAGGTCGATCAGGGCCTGGCTGATCGTGCTGGCAGTAGTCAATCCACAGATAATTTGAGTGTTTGTTTTGACGCAGACTTGTTTGGAACGGATCAGGTCAAGGCGATTTTCTGCCTCTAATTTGGTGTCTAAATTTGGATTAAAGTCGTCCAGGGGATGGATGGGAAGGTTGTTTTGCTCAAGCGCCTCAAGAAAAGTGGAAGCCTGTGTGAAAAGCGTGGTCAGATATTCCTGATCAGCATAGATATCGATCCTTTTGGCGGGTAGGTATTCCAATATTACATCCTGTCCGGCTTGCAGCGGCTGGTCGAATGGGATCGGCTGCCCGTTCATGAGGATCATATCTGATGGATAGAACCGCAGGCCTGCCAGTGCCAGTAAATTGGCAGGAATTCGTTCCGCGCTGCGGTAGATGTGATCCTCTTCTGAGGTTTTGATCAGCACGTTACGGGCAGAATGCACAGAGACAAAAGAAGGCAGAGAAAAGCTAACAGCGTTGGGGTCGGTTGAGACCCGATCATCTGCTTCCAGTTCAACATTTGCCAGGTCAAAAAGTTGACCGGCGCGAAAGGCAAGTGCCTTGATCCGAATTTCGTTGTCATCGACCAGTAGAGTGTAATTTTTGATCTGAGATAAGAATAGCAGGCACAATCCGAACAGGATCATTACGACGCTCAGAATGATTATACTGGTGGGTTTTAATTTACCTAACATGATTTTGCAGTATATCACAGGCACAGGAAGCTATTTTTTCGCTTTCAGCTTGTGCAGGAAGCGCAGGAGAGCCTCCTGCCAGCTTTCATCACCAAGCGCTTTGAGGTTGATCCACCAGGCGTTGCGGCCGGCGCGGGCGATCGGGTCGATTTCGGTCAGCTCGCGCTGTTTGATACCCGCTGGGAGGGGAGGATAGCTGAGGACAAGTTGTTGGTTGATGATGGAGATCGAGTCAAGCCCGACTGTTTCTCCCGCTAATTTGACCTTCATCTGATAGAAAAGGTCTTTTAAGCCTTCGGGGAGTTCGCCAAAACGGTCGTTGAATTCGATCTCGGTTTGGGCGATCTCTTCGTCGGAACGCAAATTGGAAATGCGACGATAGAGTTTCAAGCGCAGTTCTTCGTCCGGGATATAGCTGGAAGGAATTTCGGAGCTGAGCGGAAGTTCGACATTAATATTCAGGCTGGGCGCCTGACTCCAGGCCTGATTATCGTCGAGTACAGGCTCAAGGTCTGAATCGCTGCGCAAAGCCCTGACCGCCTGACTGAGCAGTTTGGTATACATCTGGAAACCGACCGCGGCAATGTAGCCGGATTGGCGCGTGCCCAACAGATCGCCAGCGCCTCTCATCTCCAGGTCGCGCATGGCAATGGCATAACCCGCACCCAGAGAGGAGTTGTCTGCCAAAACTTCCAGCCGTTCTTCGCCTTCCGGGGTCGGCATGCGGCGTTTGTCACGGAAGAGATAAGCATAGGCGCGCTGCGCGCCGCGGCCAACGCGACCGCGCAACTGATAAAGCTGTGCCAGGCCAAAGGTGTCTGCCCGGTCAACGATCAGCGTGTTGGCATTGGGGATATCCAAACCGGATTCGATGATCGTTGTAGAGAGCAGGACGTCGATCTGCCCGCTGGAGAACTGCTGCATGACCTCGGACAGTTGATTTTCGGGCAGCTGGCCGTGCCCGATGCCGATGCGCGCTTCCGGCACGAGGTTTTGCAGGTGGTTATAGACCGCGCCGATCGACTGAACGCGATTATGGACGAAAAAGGCCTGACCGCCGCGGTCAAGCTCGCGAATGATTGCCTCCCGCACCAATTTGGGCGAATATGGGCCGATGTGGGTGACGACCGGCAGCCTTTCTTCGGGTGGGCTGTTGATGGTCGAAATGTCGCGCACCCCGCTGAGCGCCATATAGAGCGTTCTGGGGATCGGCGTGGCGGTCATGGTGAGCACGTCCACCTCTTCGCGAAGCTTTTTTAGGTGTTCCTTGTGCGTGACGCCGAAGCGCTGTTCCTCATCGATGATCACCAGCCCGAGGTCTTTGAACTTTACGTCAGAAGAGACCAGGCGGTGCGTTCCGATGATGATATCGATCTTTTTGGATGCAAGGTCTTTGATGATCTTGTCCTGCTCTTTGGTGGTGCGGAAGCGGGAGAGCATCTCCACTTCCACGGGAAAAACTGCCAGACGCTGGCGGAAGGTTTCGTAATGCTGCTGCGCCAGGACCGTTGTTGGCACCAAGACTGCCACTTGTTTGTTATCCGCGACCGCCTTAAAGGCTGCCCGTAAAGCTACTTCGGTCTTGCCGTAACCGACATCGCCGCATAAGAGGCGATCCATGGGGCGCGAAGATTCCATATCTGCCTTGATCTGCTCGATCGCAAGCAGTTGATCGGGCGTTTCAATGTACGGAAAAGAGGCTTCCAACTCACGCTGCCAGTCTGAGTCGGGCTCAAAGGCATATCCCTGGGCCAACTGACGTTTGGCGTAAAGATCCAGAAGGTCGGCGGCAACCTCAACGACAGCATGGCGAACTTTGCTTTTGGTTTGTTCCCAGTCGTTGGCGCTGAGATTGTTGAAATTGGGCGGCGAACCATCAGGCCCGACATAAAGGCTGACACGGTCTGCCTGATGGATGGGAACATAAAGCACATCGTTGTTCTTGTATTGAATGGAAAGATATTCGCGTTGGTTGCCGTCGATATTGGGCTTGTGCAAGCCGATGAATTGCCCGATGCCGTGATCGACATGGACGACATAATCGCCGGGTTTGAGATCGGCGAAGACCATCTCGGGCGCTTCCCGCGCGACGGGCGGCAAACGCCGCGGCTGCGGACGGCTCCAACCGAAGATCTCGCTGTCCGTCAGCAGGTGGTGGGTTTCCTGCCCGCTCGCGTACAAAACCCAACCGCCTGAGAGTGAACCTTCTATGAAGTTTTCGCGGTATTCTTCGTCAGGATGAGTTTCGATCCAGAGTTGTTTCAGACGGGCTGCCTGCCTGGAAACAACGGTCCAATGATGGGACTGTTTGTCGAGGCTGTTGAGGTGCGCCTGAAAATCTTTCAGTCTACCGGCAAAGCGGGGGCCCGGATCAAAACATTTTGAAAGCTCGGAGCCGCCTTCAGCGTTGGTGTGGCCGAGTTCGAGGATCTGGCGGCTGGCAGCACTGTCGAGGAGTTCCGACCAGGTGAGGTAAGGCACTTTTTTACTGAAGTTCGGGTCGGCATCCTCAAGCTCTTTGCGCCGTTGAATGGCGTCTTCTTCGGTGTCATTGGCAGCCGCGGCGATGAATTCTTCGCCATCCAGCAGGATCAGTGCATTTTTGGGCAGATAGTCGATCAAGGTGGAAGGAAAATCGTAAAGTTCCGGGATGTCCTGTTCGCTGGTCTTGTAAGGCAGCTCACCCTCGACCATACCCGCGATGGGCATGGCTTCAGAGGCGGGGAAGATTTGGGCTTGTTCCAGTTTGGCTTCTGACCGCTGCGTGGCGGGATCGAACTGCCGGATGGTATCGATCTCATCGCCAAAAAAATCGAGCCGAATTGGAAGGTTGTCAGATGGCGACCAAAAATCCAGGATGCCGCCGCGTCGGGAAAACTGACCCGGCTGGATAACGATGTTGCTGTATTCGTAGCCGATCCCGACCAGGTGGCTTGAAATGGCGTGCAGGTCCTGACGGTCTCCCAGCCGGACGCGCAGGCTTTGTTTCAAAAAGTCGCGTCGGGGAACGGTGCGCGTCATGACCGCGCGGATCGGGGCGATGATCACAGGCGCCTGGTTGGGTTGCTGCGAGCCCGGCAGGTGATACTGCGCCAGTGTGGTGAAAACGCGCAGGCGGTCGAGCCTGGTGCTTTGAGACCAGGGCAGATCTTCATAGAAAAGTGGGTTCGGCTCAGGGAAATAGTAATTATCCTGAGAGGAGATCCAGAAGGAAAGCTCATCAAAAAGCGAGAGGGCGCGGTCGGAGCGGTTGGTCAGGAAGAGAATCGGCCGGTTGAGGTCCTGATGTAAGGCAGCCAGTATCGCGAGGCGGGCGGCTCTGGGCAAGCCGAGGCCGCGCCTCTCCTGCCGTAAAAAAGCATCGGCTTCGATCGAGACTACGAGTTCTTTGTAAGGTGCTAAGCTTCGTATGAGCGGGCTTAGCTGTTGATCATGCGACTTCGCCATTGTACCTGTTCATAGCGGTGGTTAGACCGTTTTCGATGAAACACTCGATCGCTTCAATTGCCTGCCCCAGGACGATCTTTTTCAGTTCTTCCTCATTGGGCAGGAAGTTCTTGAGCACGTAGTCTTTGGGATCCATTTGTCCGGGTGGACGGCTGATGCCCAGACGCATACGCGGAAACTCCTGGGTTCCAAGCAGCTTGGTGATCGATTCGATGCCGCGCTGCCCGCCGGAACTGCCGGAAGGGCGGATGCGCAGGGTGCCCAGCGGCAGGTCGAGATCGTCATGGATGACGAGCATATGATCAGCCGGAACCTTGAAATAGCGCATGAGCGGCGCGACGGAGCGCCCGGATTCGTTCATGAAGGTCAGCGGTTTGGCGAGGACAACTTTGTTCCCCTTGAAGCGGTCTTCAACGTAAACAGCGTTAAACTTGATCTTCTTGAGCTGAAGCGACCAGTGTTCAGCCAGGGCATCCAGCACCATGAAGCCGAAATTATGGCGCGTGAGACGATATTCAGCGCCTGGGTTCCCCAGTCCGACGATGAGAAAAGTTTCCTGTTCGTTTCGTTTAAACAACATAATTCCTCGCAATCTTTTATTTTAACATGGAAAAGCCTCTCTGGAACGCGCCATTTGTGTTGAATCGGGAACGGAAATAAGGGGCTTCGCGCGAATGGTGGCGAGAAATAAAAAAGCTGGCCGAAGCCAGCTTCTGGTCTATCGTATTGAAAACTGCTACATAAACAAATATGGCAGCAGTAAGCTTGTGTTTTCCACTATGTTGCGGAAGACCGCTAGTCCGCCTCCGATGATCAAGACAACTGGCAATATGATGCAAAGGCACAAGACCAGTACGATGATCAGCACGATCGCCCAGACCGGGAATTCCTTCTTCTCCTGCGGCGTGACGACCTGTCCGGTGTTGACGCTGCGATATTCTTCCCGTGGAACCGATTGACCGGCGGGTGGTTCAGGAGCATGATAGGGCTCCTGCGGTGGGACGGGGCTGCCCCAGCGATTGGTTTCGCCCTGAGGATAGGCTTCAGGGGCAGGTTGTGTTTCGGCGCTCCAGCTTTCGGCTGAGGCCTGCATAAATTCGTCGTTTTGATCCATTTTTTCCTCTTTTATCTCGCTCCAGGTGCCCTGAACAGTTTCGGCACCCTCATTTACAAAGTCTGCAGCCTCTTCACGCTTGTCTTCAACAGTTTCCCAAACGTTTTCGGCTTTGTTTTCCACTGCATCAACAATATCCTGACCAGTTTCTTCGACATGCTCCCAGGCGTTGCTGGCAGCATCTTCTGCGTTTTCAGCAAAATCATCAGCTTTTTGGTTGAAATCGTCGTCCATGTTTTCCCTTCTCTCGGTCTGATTGTGTAGTCTTAATTATACCTCATCATAGATAGTGCCTTCTTTTGTCAAGGCCCAAAAGCTTATAAAAAACACCTGAAAAAGCTAAACAAGGCTAAAACCTCTTCGATTTAAGGCATATAATGGCAGAAAAGTGAGGTCATATGAAAAAAATATTTACTGAATTTAAGGACTTTATCCAAAAAGGAAACGCGATCGACCTGGCAGTTGGGGTTATTGTTGCCGGGGCTTTTGGGGCCATCATCAACTCTTTGGTGGCGGATGTCATTATGCCCCCGATCGGCATGGCATTGGGCAATGTCAATTTTAATGATCTTTACATTCAGCTGAACAAGGCTGCCGTGAGCATTCCAGCTGGAACGTCTTTGGCGGCTGCCCGCGAGCAAGGCGCGGTCGTTTTGGCCTATGGGGCTTTTTTAATGACGATCATCAACTTTCTGATTATCGCTTTTTTTGTTTTCCTTCTGGTCAAGGGGATCAATAAGCTGCGTGATATGAGCAAGAAGGAAGAAGCCGCTGCCGAGCCAACCAGCAAGGTCTGCCCGTTCTGCAAAAGCGAAATTCACATCGAAGCAAGCCGCTGCCCTCATTGCACGTCGAAATTGGACTGAGCCTTTGCGTGGAATTGTCTTTGCCTTTGGCAGTCGCTTTTTTATCCCGGGTCGTGTTAAAATCGGGCTATGACGAATAAGATTTATTTTGGGGATAACCTGAAACTGCTTGGATCCATACCAGAGGCGAGTGTGGACCTGATCTACATCGATCCGCCTTTCAATACCGGCAGGGTGCAGGCGCGCAAACGCCTGCGCACCGTGCGAACGGAAGATGGACAAGGCGACCGCATTGGTTTTGGCGGCAAAGCCTATCAGACCGAAATTTTGGGAGTGGGTGATTACAGGGATTCCTTTCATGATTTTGAGGCTTTTATTCGTCCCCGCCTTGAACAGGCTCATCGGGTTTTGAAAGAGGATGGAAGTCTGTACTTTCACATCGACTACCGCGAAGCGCATTACTGCAAGGTCATGCTGGATGAAATTTTTGGTCGGGAAAACTTTCTGAACGAGATCATCTGGGCCTATGACTTTGGGGGTCGCGCCAAAGATCGCTGGCCGGCCAAGCACGATAATATCTTTTATTATGCCAAAACCGCCGGGCAGCACAAGTTTAACATCGAGGATATCGACCGAATTCCGTATATGGCGCCCGGACTGGTGGGGCCTGAGAAGGCTGCCAAAGGCAAGCTGCCGACGGATACCTGGTGGCATACGATTGTTGGCACCAACAGCAAGGAAAAAACTGGTTATCCGACCCAAAAACCGATCGGAATTCTGGAAAGGATCTTGCGCGCCTCTTCGGACGAAGGCGACCTGGTGCTTGATTTTTTCGCCGGCAGCGGCACGACCGGCCAGGCTTGCCTGAATCTAAACCGGCGTTTCATTCTGTGTGACAGCAATCCACAGGCGATCGAAACGATGAAAACGCGTTTTTCAAACAACAATCAAATCGAATGGATCGACTTATGAACCCCAAAAAGCTTGCTGAACGCTTCCCGATTTTAGATTTTGACCCTCTAAGTGAAGCAATTTTGCGCCCGAACCATGAAGGTCTGGAGATCGATTTCCCCAGCCATCTGGTTTTGTGCTTTTTCAGAGAGGTGATCGAAAAAGTTGTGGCTGAAAATAACGCAAGAGAGCTTTATACGGTCAGGTCTGAGATTAAACCGTTTCCTTTTTATGAAATTGAGGTTGAGGGCAAACGCCTCGCGATCACTCAATTAGGCGTTGGCGCGCCAATGGCAGCCATGCAGATGGAAATAGGGGTCGCCCTTGGCGCGAGGTACGTGGTCGCCTGCGGTGGTTGCGGGGTCTTGGATCGCGAGATTGCCTGTGGGCATATCCTGCTGCCAACTTCTGCGTTTCGGGAAGAAGGTTGCTCTTATCATTATCTGCCGCCTTCAGCAGAGGTTGAACTCGATGAGAAAATGGTTGGTATCCTGGAAGATACTCTAAAAAAGAACGGTGTCGATTATTTGCGCACCAAAACCTGGACGACCGATGCGGCTTACCGCGAAACGGAGCGCAAAGCGGCGGCCTATCTGGCCAGAGGCTGCCTGGCGGTCGAGATGGAAGTTGCCGCTTTGGCGGCGGTGGCGAAGTTTCGAGGCGTTGATTTCGCTCAATACCTTTATGCGGGCGATGCTGTTGTCGCGAAACAATGGGATAAACGCGGTTGGACCGACCGGACGGAAATACGGGAAAATTTGTTTTGGCTGAGCGTTGAAGCTTGCCTGAAGATGGGAGAATAATATGCCAATTTTGGATAATCACCTTGCAAAGATACTGAATAATGAAGAATTAGGCCACTTAATTGGTGAAAATGAGTTTGTGCTGCCCAGTTATAATGGCTTTGGGCTGGCCAACCTCACGCCAAGCATTGGCCGGTGGCTGGGCGTAAAGGACATGCCTTTGCCTGCTTTCGATACCAGTATTCTTGGACATTTTAAGGAAAGTTATCAAAATGTGGTGGTTTTTTTGGTGGATTCCCTGGGATACAATCAATTGATCCGTCTGGTGACGGAGGGTAGAGCACCGCTTTGGAAACGTGAGCTTGAGGAACAAAAGCTCATCCCGCTTACCAGCATCACGCCCAGCACAACCGCTTCCGCTTTAACGACCATCTGGACGGCCACCTGCCCGAATACGCACGGTGTGATCGGCTATGAAATGTGGCACAAGCAACTTGGCATGGTGATCAATAATATTTTGCATTCACCGATCACTTATAAGGGCGATGTTGGCAGCCTTGGCAAAGCGGGATTTGTCCCAACAGTTTTTATGAACCAGGCAACCCTCGGACAGCGTTTTGGCAGGCAAGGCGTGGAGAGCCATGCTTTTTTGCCGAGTTCGATCGCGAATTCGGGCTTATCGCAGATGCACTTGCCCGGCAGCCAGCTGCATACCTTTTCAGCAGAGAGCGACTTTTTCCTGAACATGCGCGACCTGCTGAACGCCGAAAGCAAGCGGCAGCGTTTTGTGTATGGCTACTGGAGCGATGTCGATACCCTGATGCACCGTTACGGCACCTATGACGACCGCACGAGCGAACATTTTTATGATTTTTCCAATGCTTTCTTCCGCTTGTTTGTGGAAGGATTGTCCCCTTCAGCTAAAAAGAAAACGCTGATCCTGATGACGGCTGATCATGGCTCGCTTGAAACGCCTGATCTTCCTGAATATGATCTCTCTCAACATCCTGATTTGATGAATCTTTTGCAGATCGCGCCCACCTGTGAGGGCCGGTTGCCCTTCCTGTATGTAAAGTCAGGGAAGGAAAATGAAGTTCGGGCTTATTTTGAGGCTGCATGGCCTGGCAAGTTTGCCATCATTTCTGGGCAAAAAGCATTGGACTTGCGTTTACTTGGAATTGGGACTGATCACCCCGATCTTCTCAATCGCATGGGAGACCTGGTGGTGATCCCGACCGGAAATGCCTATTTGTGGTGGCCAGAACGACCGAACACGATGCGCGGCAGGCACGGCGGATTGCATGTGGATGAGATGCTGGTGCCGCTGTTCGCGTTGGAGTGGTAGTTTCTGGCTTCCCAAAGTCATCTCTCCCCCTCACTCTGGAAACCCAGGACGCAAGCAGTTCGCCCTATGGACACCCCTTCCTGCTGAAAGGGCAGGCCTTCTCCCAAGGGCGAAGGCAAAAAGATACAAAAAGACAAGCTATAAATTGATCTCGCGGTAGCCGTAGACATTGATGATCTTTGTCTGTTTATATTGGGTCTCATGAGGGGCGAGGGGGTTGTAGCGGTGAACGTGGCCGTGAAGATGATAGCGCGGCCTGAAGGTGTCAATCAGCCAGCGAAAAGCGTTCACGCCTCTATGCGCGTAGTCGTCTTTATCGTGCAGGCCTGTGGCAGGCGCGTGGGTCACAAAAATATCCAGATATCGTCCATACAGGATCTTGTTGAGTAAGAAACGCGGCAGCATTTTTAGTACCATCCACCACATCTTTCTTTGTGAATACTGGTATGCGCCTTTATTGTATTTAAGGGAACCTTCAATTCCCGCCAGGATCAGATCGTGTTCGCGGTCGTAATAAACCCTTTGGTGCAAATTGATGGCGCCATCGGGCTGGGTTTGGACGGTTCCAGCCTTGTTTTCGATTCTGAAGACGTGATTGCCCTGGATAAAATAAAGAGGAACATCAAGCATGCTGACGACGAATTCGAGATAGGATGCGGGCAGATCGCCGCAGGATACGACCAGATCAATATCGCCGAAGCGCTCGCGAATGTGACTGCTGTAAACGGTTGGGACTTCGAGGTCGCTCAGCCCAAGAATTTTCACGAAAGCTCTCCGATCGCGACGGCCACCGCGGCAGCCAGGCCGCCATCATGGGTGATGGACACGCTCCAGTGGCGCAAGCCTTTTTGTTGAGCAACCTCGCTGGCTTTGCCGTGCAGCTGAACCGAGGGTTCACCGCTGGGGGCATGGATGATCTCAATCTCCTGCCAGGCAACTTTACCGATACCTGTGCCCAAAACCTTGGAAACAGCCTCTTTGGCGGCAAAAATCCCGCTCAGGCTTTCAAGATCGCCTCTTGCCTGCTTTTGTTCGGTGGGGGTGAAGACCCGTTTAATGAAGCGTTCGCGAATGGCTGGGTCGACTTCTGCCAGGCGGTTAGTGCGGATCAGGTCGATCCCGGTTTTGATCATGGTTTCCTCCCGGCTGAGGCGATGATCAGTTTGTCCAGATCCCAATAGCTTTGAGCGCTTTTCAGGATATCGTCTGCCGTGATGTTCGCAAGCAGCTCAGGGAGCGTTTTCAGATGATCCAGGTCGAGCTGGTAGCGCTGAAGGCTAAGGAGGTAAGAGACGATGCCCGCGTTGGTCTCAAAGGAGAGCGGCAGGCGTCCCAAAGCCTGACTTTTGACATCGGCAAGCTCTTCGGTCGTGACAGGTTCGTTGATGAAGCGGCGCAATTCTTCCTTGATCTTTTGGATCGCTTTCTGCAGGTTGTCAGGGTTTACGCCTGCGTAAACCTTCCAGCAGGTAGGCCCCAGACCCGTTTCGAGCGTGCTGCCCGCGTAATAGGCCAGACCGTTTTGTTCTCGAACAACTTCACCAATGCGCCCCATCATGCCAAATTGGCCGAGGATGCTGTTGCCCAGCACGCAGTTTTGATAGGCGGCAGTCATGGCGACGGGTGCCTGCGTGCCGATGATCAGGTCGCTTTGGGATTTGCCGGGGATGGCGATGTGCTCATAACAGGCCTGATCGGGGGGCGTGAATTCAGGCAATTCTTCCTGCGCGCTTTGGTTTGGCGCCTGCCAGGTGGAAAAGGTTTCATCGAAGAGCTGGCTGGTATTTTCAGGGCTGATTCCACCAGAAATTGCCATGACCAGGCCTTTTGGACCAAAATATTGCTGATGGAAGTTTGAAAGGTCATCCAAAGAAATGCGCCCGAGGCTGTCAGCATAACCGATATCAGGTATGGCGTAAGGGTGGTCGCGATAGTAGAGGCGATCAAAGGCCTGGGAAGACATTTCTTCGGTGTCCTGGGCCTGAATGCGAATGATGGTCAGGAGCTGCTGCTTGATGCGCTCGAAATGTTTTTGCGGATAGGTTGGCATGGAGAGCATTTCCAGCAGCAAATCGAATATCAGCGGAAGGTCTTCCTTCAGGCATTGCCCGCCAAAAAGCGTTGAGAGGCTGCCGGAGCTGACCGAAAGCGACGCGCCGCAACTTTCTATCTGGTAATGCAGCTCCTGAAAGTCGTGCTTTCGCGTGCCGGTCGAGAGCATGGCGGCGTTGAAATTTGCCAGGCCTTCTTTGCCCTGCGGATCGGAGATGCTCCCTGCGGGCAGGTAACCGCGGAAATAAACCGCTGGACTGTTCAAATTTGGATAAGCCAACAGCGTGGCGCCGTTTTCAAAGCTTTGCCGCAGAATACTTTCTTTTCCGGGCAGATTGGCTGGGTTGTACGCAAGCTCAGGCATTTTGCCCCCGGTAAATTCCAACAACCCTGTTTTCAGGTTTCAGATATTTCTGCGCGACCCGCTGCACGTCCTCAGGACTGACCTGGGCCAGGCGATCAACATAGTCACAAAACCAGTCGTAATCGGCAAAGCTTTCGGAATAGCCCATCCAAAAAGCCTGATTGGTGATGTTGTCGCTTCCATAAGCAAAATTCGCCCGGGCTTGTTTCAGGGCGCGGTTGAGGGAAGACGGGTTAACCTTCGCCTGCAGGAGGCTGTCAACCGTCTCATTGAGCGCGGAAAGCACTTCTTCCGGTTGATGATCGGGCCGACAGGTGATGTAGACCGAGTAAGTGGCCGGGTCGATCGTGGCAGTCAGAGAGCCGTTGACCGAAGCCGCAATCTGATTTTCGACCAGTTGTTGATAGAGCAGGCTGGTTCGGTTGCCGATCCCACCGGAGCCAAACATGTTGAGCGAGCTGGGGCCGCTGAGGATGCTCTCGATGAGCGTGTAGGCAAAAAAGTCAGGGTCAGCGGCTCTGGGGCTGCGCCAGGCCAGCTGAATGAAATTGGCGTCTTCGGGGCCGTGAACCTCAACCAGATCGGCTTGTTCAAGCGAATCTTCAGGTTCAGGGATCTGCCTGTTGACGAGCTTTGTCTGAATCTCTCCGAATGCTTTCTCAACCGAAGCGATGGCCTGAGCTGGCTCAATTGCACCCGCCAGGCATAGGGTGGCATTGCTCGGTTGATAATAGTTGCGATAGTGCCCAAAAAGGTCATCGCGTGTGATGCGCAGCAAATCTTCGGTCTCGCCAAGCACCTCTGTCCGATAGGGATGTTTTCTGAAGGCTGCTTTTTGCACCTGTTCGCCCAAAAGGAACTGGGGGTCATTCTCGTTGCCTTCGCGCTCGGAGAGGATGACCGTCCGTTCCAGTTCCACTTCTTCGGGCTCATATTGCGCTTCAAACATGCGTGAGGCTTCAAATGCGAGCGTCATTTCGAGCGCCTGGCTCGGCAGGGTTTGAAAATAGGCAGTCCAATCCGGGCTGGTGAAAGCGTTGGTATATCCGCCTGTGCGGGCAATGGCTTTTTCCATCTCGCTGCCCGAATAGCGTTTGGTACCCTTAAACTGCATGTGCTCGACCCAGTGGCTCAGGCCGGTTTTGCCAGATATCTCGTTTCTGGAGCCGACATCATACCAAAGCCAACTGCTGATGATGGGCGCGTTGAAGATCGGTTTTATAAGGATCTTCAAACCGTTTGTAAGGCTTGTCCGAATCAATTCAGCACTATTCAAGTTTTATTCACCTGTTGAGGGAGTTTCTTCTGCCGGATCCATTGTTTGAGGGATCTGGAACCGCAGCATCATGAGCAGACCAACACAAATGAGAACCATGCCAATAATGACCCCACGGCTTTGGAGTGTGCCCAGCAAGACCTCAGGGGGAGGATTGGTGCCAAAGCCAAAGGCATCCGCCAGGGCGGTGAAGACACAAATGACGTATCCGGTCATGATGGTGCGGGTGCCGATATCCACCAGCAGGGTTTTTTCCTGACAGCCCCAGAAGGAGCGTAAGGTGTTGGCGGCGCCCAGCGTGAGCAGACCGATGCCGAAGAGGATCAGGATGATCTGCGAAAAACCGATATACAGGCCGCGATCCAGGCCAAAAAGATCAGGCCTTAGGCCAATGATCAGTGCGATTAAACCGATGATCAATACTGTCAGGCCAGACCGTACCTGATTTTTTGGAAAACCTTTTGGTCCATGATTGTCTTCAATGTTATTACACGGGTCAATCAGTACATTTCGATCGCTTAGTTTCATGCTTTACTCCGGTAAGACAGATTCTAACACTCTCAGAAAGTTTCCGGCATTAAAAGCTTCCAATTCCGTCTGATTGTAGCCGAAATCACGCAAAAAAGGATGAATCTTGGCTAAATCAGCGATCGAATCAAGCTCATAAGGGACGTGCTCGAGGCCGATCCCGCCATCAAAGTCAGTTCCAAAGCCGACATGCCTGGTCGAACCGGTCAGTTGGCAGATGTGGTCGATCTGCTCCGCCACAAGCCGAACGGAAACGGCCGAACGTCCACCATCTTTGACCCATTCACTGTTCAGAAAGCTGTTTAAGGGGACAACGCCGATCACGCCATTTCGAACGGCAATGGCTTTGATGAGCTCGTCGCTGAGCAGGCGGTTGCTGTTGTAGCCTTTGACGAGCGAGGCGGCGTTGGCGTGACTGGCAATGATCTTGCCTGGGTAACGGTTCAAACACTCAAAGGCGGCTGGTTCGTCCATGTGCGCAAGATCGAGGATGAAACCGACCTCGGCCATTTTGTCCAACAGTTCCCTCCCCAAAGATGTGAGGCCACCGGGTTCGCGCGTGCCGCCGCAAAACTGGTTTCCGGCCCAGGCGAGGCCGATCGCCCGCAGGCCGGCGTCCCACCATTGCGGTAGTTCGTCGAAGTTGGTAATGCCTTCCGCGCCTTCCATGCTGGGGATGATGCCGATGGGAAGAAATTCATCAGGGTTTGGTTCCTCAGGCAGATTTTGCCATTCAGCCAGATGGTTTTGCAATTGCGTTTTGTTGCCGATGAGGCGGTAAACCTGAGATTTTTCTTCAGCCAGCTGATGATAGAGCCTGAGCTGCCGCCAGTAGACCTGGTTGGCCTGTTCGGGGGTATGATAGACGGCAAGATTTGGGTAAAGCACTGGTTCACGCCGGGCTGGCGCGGCAAATAGGGTGCCGATCACCAGGGCGACTTGACCCTGGTTGTACTGCGGCCAGCCAAGGAGGCTTTGACTGGTGAGTCCATCAACCGGATCTTGTATTTCGATCGCGCGGGTTTCGTATACCGAACGCTGGTAATCGCGGTTGAAGGAGAGAATATTGTAGGCAAGGTCCTGATGGGCATCGATAAAATAGTTCATGGCATTAAAAATGCGTCGGAGTAGTTGGGTACTCCGACGCAGACTTGTTCTTAAAAATGATTATTTTTCGTCAACGTCTTTGGTTTCGTTAACTTCTTTGGTGTTGTCAACTTCTTCGGTGTTGTCAACGTTTACGGTTTCTTCAGCAGCAGTTTCTTGTGCTTCTTCGACCGATTCGACGATTTCCTCATCGACGATGTCACCGATGGTTTCGCCTTCTTCGCTGGCGCCAAGGTTGAAATCAGCAACGAGGGATTTCCAGTCCATATCTGCATAGGCAGCAGAATCCACACGACGGCGGCTCAGACCGATGCGCTGGTCTGCTTCTTCGATGTTGATGATGCGCAGGGTCACAACGTCACCAGGTTTGACGACCTGTTTGGGGTGATCGACCCGTTCTTCGGAAAGCTCGGAGATGTGAATGAGACCTTCGAGGTCGCCGGGCATGTTGAGTTTGACAAAAGCGCCAAAATTGGTCAGACGGGTGATCTCGCCTTCAACAAGCTGACCTTTTTTGAGGTTCTTGACGTGCTCGTGCCAGGGGTTGCCCAGCAAAGCGCGGCGTGAAAGGCCGATACGGCGACGTTCGCGGTCGATGCTGATGATCTTGACTTCGATCTCGTCACCAACTTTTAGCATTTGGTTGGGATTATCGAGGCGATCCCAGGAAAGTTCGCTGAGGTGGACGAGGCCATCCACGCCGCCGATGTTGACGAAAGCGCCAAAATCGGCCAGGCTGGTGACACGACCCTTTCGGACATCACCCTCATTGAGCTCTTCGAGGATCTTATCGCGGATCTGGTCGCGGGTTTCGGTGCTGGCAGCACGTTCGCTGAGGATAAGACGCTGGCGTTGACGATCAACTTCAACAACGCAAACTTTGATCGGTTGGCCGACGAATTCTTTGAATTTTTCTTCCGGGGTGCCGCCGGTGATACCGAGGCGGCGACTTAGACCGAGCTGGGAAGCGGGGATAAAGCCACGGATCGTGGAAAGCGGAACGATAAGACCGCCTTTGTTATAACCTGCAACGATGGAATCAAAACTTTCTGATGATTTAAGCAGTTCTTCTGCTTCCAACCAGCTCTGTTCTTCCACGGCACGAACGAATGAGAGGATCAGGTTGCCCTCGTGATCTTCCGGTGTAATGACATAGACCGGGATGGCTTTTCCCTCTTCGAAGGTGGCAAGGATATCTTTGGGAATAGCGTCAAATTCTTTCCCGGCGATGATACCTTCTGATTTGGCTCCGATGCTAACCAGAATCTGGTTATCTGAGAGACTCGCGATGATCCCGTCACGGATCTCTCCGGCGGTGGGTATATCGATGTTTACTCCATCAGCATCGAAATATTCACCCATAAGGGTTTCCATGGTAACTTCTTGTTCCTGCTCCTGATTGTTCTCCTGTAACTTAGCGGCGTCGTTGTCTGACATTTATATAAGGCTCCAATAATTGAAATTTGGTTCTATTATAGACGCAAGGGGAAAATCTGGCAAATTAATTTTAATGATCGTTTTAATAATTTGTGTGATGCTACAAGCAAGGCGATTACAGTTCTTTTTCTTCTTTTTAAATGAATTAATATGTTAAGTTTTGGATTGTCAGGCAGTTAGTTACCTTCAATGTCAGACTTTCCAGGAATTTGGTGTGTTGTTAGATTCTGTCCTGAAACTGATCTTGCAGGACTTTCTCTCGAGTTCCTTTTTAAGAATAAAAACACCGAGGATCAGGAGCGCCAGAGAGAGCAGCTTATAGGGTAAGCCGGCGAATGGGAGTGCCATGACCGAAAAGCTGATCCCGAAAACTGCAAGAAAGGAAATGACGCAGGGAGTGCAGCCGTAGGTAAGGATGCCCACAATGATGGACAGGATTCCCATATTGTCGCCCCTGGTTTTAATGTTCTTTTCTTTTAGGACGTGATCACTTAGTACCAGCATGAATGCTGAGATACCCGCCATTACCAAATTTAACAATATGTTTAGCAGAACCAGCCAAATGCCAAATTGGTCTGCCATTTTTGAATAGGACAGGTTGAGGTGGTCGAGCGTGAAATAGACAGAGCTAAAAACTGCAAATCCAATGAGCAGGAGTTTCTTGTTTAAGTCCGCGATCTTGATCATTCGTTTTCCTTGTAAGGTCAATTATTTGTGTAACAGTTTGGTTGGTCGCAGGAGGGATTGATAGCAAAGCCTTCAACTGTTATTGCGCATGTTTGTTTTATCATTTCTGACTGGTGATTCTCAAAGCTTTGTACAGCTTTTGTCCGGGATTTATTTTGTCTTTTATAGATGAGAGAAAAAAGTTTATCGAAATTAATTTCAGGATTTTTGCTCCACTTACTCCATTAATAATGGATTTACTGGAGAAATCAAGGTGAAGAAGGCGCGAAACATGCACGATGGAAAAAGTGTGTAAACCAGGGAAGAAAAATTATTACTTCATGAAAGAATGGTGGATCTATTCGAGGCGAATTAAAAAATGAACTAACAGAATGATAAATGATTATGGCTTGCTGGCTGAGATGAAGAAATGGTCGTCCTCTTTTGAAATATGCTCCAACCTAAGCCTGTTAAGTTTTATAAAGTGGACAATGTCTTCTAATCTCTGTTCTTCATCCTTAACGATTCCGTATGAGGTGTGGATCGTTTTATCAGCAAAATGTATGTCGAGGTGAACGATGTGAGGATCTGGATGTGCAGCAGGAAATTGTGAATCCCAGATGAACATTCTGCCCCCTTGCTTTAATACGCGGGCGGCTTCGGATATTGCCCTTTTTTGGGTGTCCTTTGTCATGTACATCAGGGAGTAGAAGAAGGTCACGTTATCGAAGGTTTCATCGGAAAAAAGCAGATCGGTCGCATCCATCAGCCTTTTTTCGCAGCAATCCGGGGCTTCATCCAATTCTTCCTGTCGATTGTCGATCGCGATGACCTTTTGCCCGTAAACCCGGCCTATAACACCTTCACCTCCGCCACCAATGTCGAGGATGGAACCCGTTAGATCCTCGTGAATCGTTATTTTCATCCTGCCTCCGTAAATTCTGATTCAATGTAAAAGTTGACAATTTTGAACCAGTAAGTCTTCATAAAAATGTTTCTTTTCAGCATGGTTTCCAGCCCACGAACAACCGTGGTAGATCAAAGTTCTAACCATCAGATAAATTGTCTGTTATGGCTTTGAAGAAATCAGGGCTCCAGACCTGTAATCCGGATTGATTTGACAGGAAGGGCGCAACATCGCGTTTCGCGGCATCCATGTCGGTCTGATCAAATTTCTTTTTCAACATTGCTGTCAGAATGGCTAAAGAGAAATCAGCCTTCTGGTCGATCGTACCGGTTTCGATCAACCTACACCGCAAGTGCGCAATATTTACCGGAACTCTCTTTGCGAGGAAGAAAATGTAATCGTAAAGATCGCGTCCCTTCACCCGGGATTTCCAGGCCCGGCATAAGACTGCGTGGATCTTTCCGGCAAACAAGGAAGGCAAATCGTAAAGATTGACCTCGTACGGAATGGGCAGTAATTGGAATTTCCGTTCGAAACTTGCCTTTTCCGGTGGGTTGATGTCCACTTCGATCTTAATCCTTATGTTTTCCCCAGGGTGTATAAAGGTTTCTGGCATTTGATCAGAAAACAGAAAGATCAGGAGCTCTTTTGTGTTTCCTTTAAGAAATGCGGATTGAATTGCAGATTCTTTCGTTTTCAGTTTCATTTCAGAGCGCATATTCAGCCCATACGCGTTGACCTCATTTTCGATGGCTTTTATGTAAGGGTTCAGGTCGAAATCTGGAGTTTTTTCCATCAATGAGAAATCCAGGTCCTCGGAAAATCGATCGAGACCATGGAAAATCCTCAATGCGGTGCCCCCATAAAAAGCTGCCTGGTTGAAGAATCCAGCTCGTGATAATCCGCTAAGAACCAGTTCCTGGATGATCTCGCGCAGGATGGTTTTTTTCTCGATTCCGGCAGAATCTTTATATAAGGAAACCATTTGTTCAAGGATGGGGTTCATCTTTGCTCCTTAACCAGGAATGAAGAGTCTTCAAAGTGATTGATTGGTATTTCATTGCGAGGAATGATAAGAAGCTTTTGTCCAGATTGTTGAAGTCGGATTCTTCAATTCTTAGATCCTCAAACAAAAGAGACATTAAGCTTTTATGCGAAACAATCCCCACGATCGTATATAACTGGTCGCAGAGCGCCTTTTCAGGGCAGGCTATCTGGTAGCTAAGCTTTCCCTCAATCCTTAACTGGATGCCGTGTGGATAAGCAGCTCTCGGAATATCACGATAAGTAAAAAGACCAAAATTTGTGTTGTAACGCTTCCTTCTTCTTTTCATAAAAGTAGCTGAAGAGAAAACCACGGCTAACTCCGGTATTAACCCATGATATGACAAAGCGTACTCGAAGGATAAATAAGAAGGCCCGTAGATGATCGAGGCCAGGAATTTGCCGTTCAGGTTGGGATCGTCCACGTACAGCCCACGGATCACCGGATAGATGGTTTTGTTGACTACAAGGCGATTGATCCGGTCATGCGGTTTCGCGTATTGGCTGTAAATATCCTTTAGCATTGATGTTGTGTATGGCATGATATTCTCCACTTACTCCATTATACATGGAATTACTGGAGAATATCAAGGTAAAAATGCTTGATTATGCATGTACAGGACGCCAAATGCAAACAACAATGACCGAAATGAGAAATTGATTAGTCCTCGACTAATGGCGGATAGTCGCCCCAGTCGAGCACTTCGCGGGTGCCGGTCTGGGGGTTGGGTGGGCCAATGATACCGTCTTCTTCCAGCTTTTCGATCAGCCTTGAAGAACGGGTGTAGCCAATGCGCATCCTTCTTTGCAGCATCGAAACAGAGGCGCGGCCTTCTTTTCTGATGATCTTAATCGCTTCCTCTTCGATCGGGTCGGCGTTGGGGTCTTTCTCGAGTTCCTTCCAGAGCGGCTCCTGCTTCAAGGGCAGGTGACTGCGCGTAGCAATAATGGCTTTATCAGGGCGTTCGGGCGCACCTTCGAGCGAATTTTGATTGCGCCAGAAGTCAGCCACAGCGGAGATTTCGTTATCAGAAACGTAAACACCCTGCAGACGGACCGGAGCGGGCGCGTCGGGAGCCTGGAAGAGCATATCGCCGCGTCCCAGTAAACGTTCGGCGCCGGGTTGGTCGAGGATGACCTTGCTGTCCACTCCTGAGGCAACCGCGAAGGCGATCCGGGCCGGGAAGTTGGCTTTGATCAGACCGGTCAGGACGTTGACCGAGGGCCGCTGGGTTGCGATGATCAGGTGGATGCCGGTCGCGCGGGCCAGCTGCGCCAGGCGGGTGAGGGCGTTCTGGGTGTCTTCAGGCGCGAGCATCATCATATCCGCCAGCTCGTCAATGACCACAACGATGTAAGGCAAGGTTTTTTCACCGGTCTTTGTCTGATGATAGTTATATTCATCAATATTCCGCGCACCAGCGACCTGGAACATGCGATAGCGCAGATCCATCTCGCGCAGCATCCACTGCAGGGCGCCAAGCACTTTTTCAGCATCGACAATGACATCCGCCAGAAGATGAGGAATACCGTTATAGACGGTCAGTTCCACCCGTTTGGGGTCAACCAGCAGGAGACGCAGCTGGTCTGGGGAGAGATTGAGCAGATAACCGGTCAGGATCGTATTGACACAGACTGATTTACCGGAACCGGTCGTGCCAGCGATCAACAAATGGGGCATGGATGCCAGGTCGGCGGTGAAAGGTTTGCCGGTCACATCTTTGCCGAGGGCGAATTTCAGGGGTGAGGGGTTTGATAGATACTGTGGGCTTTCGACAACTTCCAGCAAAGACACCAGTGAGGTTTTCATGTTGGGCACTTCTACGCCGATGTAGCCTTTGCCTGGGACGGGTGCCTGCATGCGAATACGCGAGGCTTTGAGCGCCATGGCGAGGTCGTCAGCCAGGCGGGTTATGTTTTGTACCCTTACCTTGGTGCTGCCGGTGCGGGATTCGAGGTAATCAGGTTCAACGCCAAACATGGTGATGGTCGGGCCGCGCCGGATCTCAACCACGTTGGCTGGAGCGTTAAAGGAACGCAGCGTCTCTTCGATCACTCTGGCGCGATCTTCATCAGATTCGGTATCGACGGTTGGGGCTTTGACCGGATCGAGCAGCTCAGCCGCAACGGGCATTTGCCATTCAGGCTCCGCGGTTTCATCGGAACCTTCGGTTTTATTCGAGGCTTCGGGGATTGGCTGGAGCGGTTTAGGCGCTATCGCGATCGGTTCCGGCTCTTCTTCGATCTCGGGCGGCTGGGTTTCAGCTTTTTGGGCTGCCCGGTCAGCACGCCTCTGGCGCAGATCCTGGCCCAATTTCTGTTGGGTCTTGCGCAGTTTTCCGGTTACCCAGGCGGCGAGTTCTGCCATGGACAGATCCACCAGCAAAACCAGGCAAATGAGAAGCCAGGCCAGTAGGACGAGCGCTGTGCCAGCTTTGCCAAGCATGGATTTCAGGAAGATGTAGACGGCAGCGCCAATTTGCCCGCCGCCGCTGGGCGAGGAAAGCGGCTGGAAGGCATGGTCGATCAGTTCGAACCAAACCAATAGATTGAAAAACAAGAGGATGATACCAATTACGCGTTCCAGATTGATTTTGGGCAGGTGTTCGATGCGGGAGAGCAGGAACCAGGCGCCCAGAACCAAAAGGATGAGGGGCAGGAGGTAAGCGCCCCAACCGATCAGATTTTGCAAAGAAGAGCTCAGCCACTGGGTCAGTTGCCCGGAATGCGCGGTCAACGCACTTAAAAGGAGGAGGACGCCGATGAGGATCAGGACGATGCCGGTGATATCCCTTTTTTGCGCAGGGGTCAGAGGCGGCCTTTCGATCTTCACGCGTTCTGGCTTCGGTCGGGTGGTTTTTGCCCTGGTAGTTTGTTGTCTGGGCTTTGTCGTGGTTGACCTCGGTTTGGAAGTCGTCCCGGTTTTGCTGGACCGTGCGGCAGCGCTGGTTCGGGTCGTTGTTTTTTTGCTTGTAGGACGGGTTGCCATAATATCTCCGTAATAAATCTGCTTTGATTATACACTGCGCAATTGGCTGGCGTAGATTATCCAGATCGGGACCGAGTGGTGAAAAGGGACGATGAGATTTGTGTGGTGTTGAACATGGCAATTCGCAACAGGCCCAGCGAGCCCCTCATCCCCCACTTCGTGGGCCCCCTTCTCCCGGGCGGAGAAGGCTTAAGGTAGCACCTGCCCTGCAAGCAAACCTCACCCTGGCAAACCAAGGCGCAGGCAGTCCGCTCTACAGGCACTACTCATCTGTGAGGATATGTGTAGAAACTATGTAGAGTTCTAAGGACCTAATTAGGAAAAGGCATTGGAACGATCCGACGAAATGATCACATAATGAAGCAGCAGGTCATGTGGTATTGAACAATATTCTGCTTGTAACAGGTTTGGGTCAAAAATTGCGAAAAAATCCTGAAAGATGGTGGAATTAGGTATAATATTTAACAGGTTTAGTGTATGGGAGAAAATAAAATCATCCAACATGATGGAAAGAATCTCACTTCCAACCGTAAAAAATCCGGGGTGTGTTTAGAGGCGCAAATTTTCCGGCTTTTTTACAATCTCAAAATTTTAGTTAGGAGAAACCAATGCAAAAAATGTTTTTACGTTTGCTAAGTCTGGTACTGATCGCCGGAATGCTTTTTAGCCCCGCGATTGCTCAGACCCCGACCCATGGTCTGGAAACTTATCAATTCCAGTCAGTGGATAAATATGAGCTGACCGAGGCGGAACTCGCCTGGGTAGCCGAAGTTCAGAAGGTTGACGGCTTTATCGTACAACTGGAAGAACCGTCTCTTGTGACCTACAAGGGCGGCAACAATGTTCTCGCCGTGCCCGAACGCGATAGTTCCGGCAAGATCAATGTAAGTGCTGTTGCCTCACAGGCTTACCTGTCTTACCTCAACCAACAGCTTGATGCTGCCATCGTCGATTCCGAACAGGTGCTGGGTCGCGAGCTGGAGATTTATGCTCGTTATGATGTCGTTCTGAACGGTTTCGCTGCCAAAATGAGCGCGCAGGAAGCTGCCACGCTGCGCCAGATGCCCGGCGTGCGTGAGGTTTATCCCGATCAGGTCTGGCAACCCGATACTGATACCAGCCCCGTGTTCCTTGGCGTTGACACCATCTGGAACAGCGCCAATGTCCCTGGCGCAGCAACTCCAAAGGGTGAAGGCATTTTGGTTGGTATTCTCGATACCGGCATCAACATGGATCACCCCTCTTTCGCGGCGGTTGGCCCTGTTGACGGCTATGTCCATGTCAATCCTTTTGGCACTGGTGTTTACAAGGGCTTGTGCGCAAGCAATCCTACGGAATACGTTTGTAATGACAAGCTTGTTGGTGTTTACGCCTATGTTGACGAGCCTATCAGAGGCGAAGATGCTGATGATCACGGTTCTCATACTGCTTCTACCACGGCTGGTAACACTGTGACCTTTGAATACTTTGGTAACGATGTCACCATTACCGGTATGGCGCCGCATGCCAACATTATCGCCTTTGATGTTTGTACCGCCGACGGCTGCCCCAATGCTGCCACTGTTAGCGGTGTTCAGGACGCGATCAGAAATCAGGTTGATGTGCTGAACTATTCAATTGGCCCCAACAGTGGCCCAGGCCAGGTACCTTATGCCAGCGCGACCGAAATGGCTTTCCTCGAAGCCACCAATGCCGGCATCATTACCGCCACCTCGGCTGGCAACTCCGGCCCGAATGTTTCCACCACCTACAAAGCTGCTCCCTGGACGCTGATCGTTGCCAACACCAATCACGGCCGCATTTTCGGTAACCCGATCACCGTCAATCCTGGCGCTGCGAATGAATATTCTGCGATTGGTCTGCCGGGTTCTGGGCCTGCTTTAACTGCTGATCTCACCAACCAGACCCTGATCTGGGGCGGCGGTGAGAATCCGGCTTATGACGCGGCTTGTTTGGTGAATGGCGAAAATCCATTCCCGGCTGGTTACTTTGAGGATAGCATCGCGATCGTTACCCGTGGCAGCTGTGGCTTCCTCGAGAAAGTTACCAATGCCTCTGCTGCAGGCGCGGTCGCAGTTATCATGCGCAATAATGCTCCCGGCGCTCCGATCGTGATGGGCGCTTTGGAAACAACAACTGTTCCTTCTGTCATGGTTTCCAAGACCGACGGCGACGCCATTGTCGCGCTGGCTGAAGCGGAAATGACCGTTACGCTTGAAGCCAATTTTGGCTCACAAAATGAACCCGAATGGGGCGATGTGCTCAATCAGAGCAGCTCCCGCGGCCCATTCACGTTAGCCGATGTGCTTGTTCCTGAAATTGCCGCTCCTGGCACCAATGTTCTGGCTGCCTACGACTCAGTCGGTGAGGAAACCGAATACGGCCTGATGTCTGGTACCTCCATGGCCAGCCCTCATGCTGCCGGCTCTCTGGCTCTTATGACCCAACTGCACCCGACCTGGTCGACTGCTGCCCGCAAGTCAGCTTTGATGATGACCGCTCTCAGCGGCACTTCCAAAGATTACGACTTTTCCGCGGTTGATTCCTTTGATTACGGTTCCGGCCGTCTGGATATGACCAAGGCTGCCCTGACCGGTTTGGTCATGGAAGAAACGACTGAGGGCTTCCTGGCTGCCGATCCTGCTGAAGGCGGCGATGTCAGAACTTTGAACATTCCTTCTTATCAGAATACAAACTGTGTTGGCGTTTGCAGCTTTGAGCGCACTTTCAAGAGTGTCGCGGATGTTGAAGCTACCTACACTCTGACCATGGACAATGACGAAGGTCTGGCAGTCACCGTTGAACCTGCTACTTTTACAATTGCCCCAGGCGCAACGCAAAAAATTACTGTGACCATTGATGTGTCTAATGCTCCATCAGAAAAATTCGTCTTTGGTCGCCTCAATTTCGCGACTACAGCCAAATGGACCACTGGCGAAGCGATCAGCAATGTCACGATCCCGATGGCTGTTCGCTCCTTCCCCAGCACCATGCCTGCCTTGATCGAAGAGAAGATCTATCGTGACCAGGGCGCTGTTGTGCTCGAAGGCATCCAATCCAAAGCGATCACTGAATTTACCCCCGTGATATCGGGCCTGGTCGCTGGTACTGATACCATGATCAACCAGACCCCTGATCCTACAAATCGCGATCCATTCGACGATCTGTCTCAGGTCTGGTGGAAGACTTTCACCCTCGAAGAGGATGCTGACCGTCTGGTAATGGAAATTCTTGATACTACAGCCGGTGATCTGGATATGTACTTTGGTATTGGTGAAGAACCTGATCCAGATATGCTGGTTGCCCAATCGGCTACAGCCACTTCTTTGGAATATATTTCTATCACTGGTATCCCCGCTGGTTTGCCCCTGTGGGTTATGATCCAAAACTGGGAAGGCGCCCCTGAAGGCGATTCAATTAAATATACCGAAGCTGTCATTTATCCTGAAGAAGCCGGAAATATGACCGTGACTGGTCCTGAAAGCGCTGACACGCTGGAACCTTACGACGTCACTGTCGCCTGGAACGTTCCTGATATGCCGGTGCCTTCAGCCTGGTACGGCTTGTTCAGCATTCTGGCCAACCCCGATGCGACTGACGCTGTTTCGACCACTGAGGTGAACCTCTATCGCAATGGCGATGATGTTGTAAAAACTGTTGATGTTGATGCTGCCCGTAAGGGCGATGTTGTCACCTATGAGATCGAGATCCAACCCAATTTCTCTGATGCTGATCTGAAGTACAACATCGAAGATGTTCTGCCCGAAGAAGTAGAATTGGTTGACGGCAGCCTGGAAGTGATCGGGTCTGCAGTTCAGGCCGTTTACGATGAGGCTACCCGTACGATCAGCTGGGACGGCACTGTTACCAAGGTGGGCTATAACTACCTCATCAGCGATAATCAAACCAGTCCGGCTACTTGTAAGACCCCGATCGGTGGTGGCTATATAGACCTGTTCGGACTTGCTAATCTTCGTGCCGATTCGAGCATTCCTGGTAATGATGATGGTGACACTTATCTTTGGTCCTACACTGGTATTGGCAAAGATTTGACCTGGTTTGATGGGGTGACTTCCGAAACACCCGTCTTTACCTCTGATGGCCATGCCTACATGAATGGTTTTGACCTGGACAAATGGTGGAACGGACAAACGCAGAGCTTCCCCAATCCGCTGGCGCCAAATGACGTCATGGCACCTTTCATGACCGATCTGCGGATCGTTTATGACGCGCAGTTGAATCATGGTGTGACCGCAGCCAGTTTGACTGCTGGTATTGCCTCTATCATCGAATTTGACGATGTTCAACATGTGGATGACCCGAACAAAACACTCGATTTTGAGTACTTCTTCTGGGCCATGGCTGACCCGCGTCCGTCTGGACCGGATATCATCTTTGCCTACGATAATGTTGTCGGCGATTGGTCAGACGACAATGTGATTGGCCTTGAAAATGGCGACGGCACCGTTGGCGCGACCTATCAATACAAGGGCCCAAGCCCAGTCAATGGACTGGTGGTTTGTTTTGATTATGCACCGGTCGGAACCGATCCGGTCATCATCCGCTTCCAGGCCACGGTTGTGACCGATAAGCTCGATATCGATGTGGTCAATGTTGCCAGCCATGACAATGATGCTCCCAACACAGCCACCGAAGAGACCGCTCCCGCTACCTTCCATATCGGAACCACGGCAGTTGACGATAACTACTCAACTCCGTTTGAGACCGAACTGGTCGTGGATGCTCCTGGTGTTCTGGCGAACGATCGCAGCGGCGGTGACAATGATAAGGTCTTTGCTGATATCAAGACCCAACCCCAGCATGGCACCGTGGTCCTCAATCAGGATGGATCTTTCACTTATACACCCAATGCCGGGTTCTTTGGCACTGATACTTTTGAGTATTACTTTATCTCCTTGCCAGGAATTACCGGCAGTTATTCCGACTGGGCGACTGTGACGATCAAAGTCGGCGGTCTGGATCTTTATCTCCCCTTGATCTTCAAGTAAGAAGACGAATAGTTTTTGGCACCCCTCCATTACTGGAGGGGTGCCTGTTCGATTTTCGTGCCAATGATCCTTTGTGAATTTGTGCATGTTTTTTTGCAAGAAATCCATTACTATTTGAAGGTTATGTTACAAGGAACAACATGCAATGAAGCAAAGAGATAAAATGCCAAAAGGACAAAAAGGACTTCGGGCTTCTTGCGTTCATTGAAAAATCGGGTATAATTGTTCTGTTATCATTGAAATAAATAAACTAAATTCTACATTTGGGGAACCCCCAACCATTCAGAACGTATTTACTATGGAGTTTAATAGCGAATTTTAAGATCAATTTAGAATCAAACGCCATTTTGATGAATGGGGAATGGATTTTATGAAACAGAGAGAGAGTAATTGATGGAAATTGTTGAACTTGAACAAAAAACCAACAAGCAGTTACAAAAAATAGCAAAAGATTTAAATGTCGAAAATATAAAACGCCTGAAACGCGATGGTTTGATCGTCAAAATCGCTCAGAAGCTGGCAGAAGCTGAAGGGCTTGAAATGAGCGGCGGCGTGCTTGAGATCATGAGTGAGGGCATTGGTTTCCTGCGCAGCAATTATCGCATTGGGCCGGACGATGTCTATGTTTCCCAGGCACAATTGCGCCGCTATGAGCTGCGATCGGGCGACCTTGTGATCGGGCATGTGCGCCCGCCACGTGAATCTGAACGGCATCATGGTCTGCTGAAAGTGGAATCTGTCAACGGACTGACACCTGATGACGCCCGCAAACGGCCGCGCTTTGAAAACCTGACCCCTATTTTCCCGAATAAATTGCTAAATCTTGAATATGATGGGATGAATTTATCGACCCGTATGATCAACCTGGTGGCGCCCATTGGCGGTGGCCAACGTGCGATGATCGTTTCGCCCCCGAAGGCCGGTAAAACCAGTATTCTCAAGGATATCGCCAACGCGATCGGAGTGAATCATCCCGAAGTGCGGCAGATCATGTCCCTGATAGGTGAAAGACCTGAGGAAGTCACGGATATGGATCGTTCAGTCGAAGCTGAGGTGATCGCCAGCACTTTTGATGAGCCGGTGCAGGCGCATGTTCGCATGGCCGAGATCTCGCTTGACAGAGCCAAGCGCCTGGTTGAAAACGGTCTGGACGTGGTCATCCTGATGGATTCTCTGACTCGTTTGGCAAGGGCTTACAACATGGTTGTCAATCCTTCCGGTCGCACGCTCAGCGGTGGTATGGACCCGTCGGCGCTCTATCCGCCCAAACGCTTCTTTGGCGCGGCACGAAATCTTGAAGACGGCGGCAGCCTGACCATTATCGCGACCGCACTGGTCGATACCGGTTCGCGGCTTGATGATGTCGTCTACGAAGAGTTCAAGGGTACCGGTAACATGGAAATGATCCTGAGCCGCCGTTTGCAGGAACGCCGCATCTTCCCCGCCATTGATATCGAAAAATCATCAACGCGCCGGGATGACCTTTTGCTGAGTCCTGAAGTTTTGCAAAGAGTTTGGTTGATGCGCCGTATGTATTTACAGATGGTAGCCCCTCCGCCTCAAGGAGCTGGAATGGATACGGCGATCGCGACCGAAGCGATCCTGCAGAAGATGGAAAAAACAAGAACCAATCTGGAATTTCTGGAAAATTTGGCGGACATGTAGTATACCCAGCAATCAGAGGTATGTATGTCTGAAGAAATTGACGAAACAAAGCGCGAAAACCGCGGGATCGTTGTCACTGTGGTTTCATGGGTGACGGCGATCATGCTTAGCCTGGCGCTGTTGACCATGTTGTTTTGGCAGCCGCGCATCGCAAAATCGATGCAGGCCTATTACGATCCAGCTTTGGAGTCGGAACTGCCGGATTATGAACAGGTTGTGGCCAATGCCAACATGCCTGTTTTTGAGCATGGATCAGAAGCAGAAGCGATAACGCGTGACCAAAAGCTGTTTACCGATGGGGAACTGGAGTTTCGTACTGAACCGATCCAGCATACGGTGGTCAGTGGCGATTCGATCTGGGCGCTTTCGGAAACTTATGGCGTATCGATCCCTTCGATCTTGTACGCAAACTATGATGTTTTGCAGGATAAGGCCGACAATCTGCTTGTGGGTCAGGTTATCACCATCCCACCGGTTGATGGGATCTATCATACCTGGCGCAGTCGTGACACTTTGAGTTCGGTCGCTTCGCGATACGGCGCCTCCATCAATGACATTTTGCTCTTTATTGGCAACAATCTCGATCTCTCCAATCCGGTCATCGAGCCGGGAACGCAGGTCATGGTGCCGGGAGGGGAACGGGAACTGGTACCGATCAGCTACGCTGCGGTTGTGCGCGATCCGGAAGGGCGTTTGGTGAGCGGGTGGAATGGGCCTGGCGCCTGTTTGCTTGATTCGATTGGCTTGTTTGGCAGCGGAAGCTTCATCTGGCCCTCCGCGGTTCATTATTTGACCGGCAACGATTTTGGCCCGGGTCATAACGGCATCGACATTGGCGCCGGGTTGGGTTCAGCGCTTTTCGCGGCAGATTCTGGTACGGTTGTATACGCGGGCTGGATGGAAGGCGGTTATGGCAATTTCGTCGTGATCGACCATGGCAACGGCTACACAACCCTTTATGAGCATCTCGATACGATCAGTGTGCAATGCGGTGAGAACGTCTTTCAGGGCAGTGTGATCGGTTCAGCTGGAACCACAGGCAATTCAACTGGTCCTCACCTGCATTTTGAGATCCGGTATGCCAACGGGCCGGTTAACCCCTGGCAATATCTGCCCTGATGGTATAATCGCAGGTTGATAAACGCCCCAGTGGCTCAATGGACAGAGCGAGGCACTCCTAACGCCTAGGTTGGGGGTTCGATTCCCTCCTGGGGTATAAAAAACCACCGTAACGGTGGTTTTTTTGTCATATATCTCGGTATGCCCTATTTAAAAAATGCTGCCTCTGCGAATCAGAGCTTCAGTCTTCATTCCAAAAGTTTTGATAGGCTGACTCGCGGATGGGGACGATACCCTGACGGGCACAGGTCCCTATCCTTACAGTTGGTGTTTGGAATCATGAATACTCTGAAGAAAGCAAACATTGTTATGTACAAAAACTGTAAGGACGGGGTTTAGCCCCGTCCGCTGCCTCTGCGTTTAGAGCGCGCAGGGCGGAGAAAAAAGTTTTCTCCGCTCGGGAGAAGGCCTGCCCTTTCAGCAGGAAAGGGGGCCCGAAGGACGGACTGCTTGCGCTCTAAGTATCAGAGTGAGGGGTAATAATTAGGCTCTATAGTAGTCGAAACGGTCAATGCATAAGTGCAGCCACTTGTTCGCAGAAAAACAAAGTAATGACTTGCCCCAGATTGGTCGATAAACTTTTATTTAGAAGGGAATATCGTCATCGAAGCCATCGAGATCGTCAAAACGATCAAAATTATCTGACTCGTCGGATTCATCATCTTCGTCGACCAACTCACGCCGCACCCAAAGCAGGAGCATGTCGCCTTCTTCAACGGTGACAGCGCGGGCGGCGATGATCGGGTCTTCCCGTCGCAGCCCCAGCCGGTCGCGGTATTCAAGATACATCGTTTGGCGGGCCTGCCAGTTCTCGAGGCAGCGATCCATTAATTTTTGCGAATCGAAGGTGCGCAGGTTGGTAAAAGCAGTGTCATAGAGGAATGGGCCTTCCAAAACACTGCCAACCCAGTTGAGCGAACCCTCCATGGCGTTGGTGTTGCTGATAATTTGAAACTCAGGCGTTGGGCCTTCGATAACTGTAATTTTATTATTCATGATAAAAAATGATACCATATCCTGTGAAATCTTAATTGAAACTATAAAGAGATCCTCAATATAATAGGTAATATGAGAATCACTGGATTAACCAAAATAAAAACCCCATCTGATCAGGTGGGGTTTTTATTGAAATCAGATTTGATTATTTACTGGTTGTGTTGTTCCAGAACCAGTTATAGGCATACCAGCCGCCGGTTTTGGCTTCGAGGCGGATGGATATCTGGCTCAGGCCAGCCAGGGCTGCCGGGATGTTGAAAGTGCCGTTCACGTCGCCACCTGCGCCGGTATTAAGTGTGCCAGCTTCGATGCCATTGATGCCGAGAGTCCACATTTTGCCCATTCGGACGATGAACTCGGTGCTGGCAGGGAAGTTTTTGCCCTCAATGCTGACGGTATTGTCCTTCTCCACTGCAACAATGCTGAAGCTTGGGTATTTTACCGCTGGTGGTGCCTGAGTTGGCGCCTGGGTAGGAGCTTGAGTGGGCGCCTGGGTTGGGGCAGTCGCGGTGGAATTCCAGAACCAGTTGAAAGCGTACCAACCGCCGGTCTTTGCCTGCAGGCGGATCGCGATCTGTTTCTCATTCGCCAGTTCGGCCGGAATGTTGAAAGTGGCTTCGAACGCACCGGTATCGGAAGAGGTGATCTGACCCGATTCGATGCCGTTGATCCCTCTCGTCCACATCTTGCCCATCAGGGCTGTGAATTCCACGCCTTTCGGGAAATCCTTGGCCAGGATGGTGACGGTCTTGCCGCCATCAACGGATTTAATCGAGAAGGTTGGAACCACATTGCTCGGCGGAACCTGGGTAGGTGCAGTTGTTGGGGCCGGGGTTTGGGTGGTCGGAGGCGTTGTGGGGGTTGTCCCAGGCCAGGTGCCTCCGTCCTTTTTGTTCCAGAACCAGTTGTAGTAATAGTAGCCGCCGGTCAGGCTCTCGATACGGATCGAGATCTGGGCGCGGCCCTTCAGCGCGTCAGCAATGTTGACGGTGACCTGGAAAGAACCGCCCTCAGCGGAATTGAATCGGGCGACTTCGATGCCGTCTTTGGCTTTGGTGTTGTATTCGCCCATCAGCACCTTAAATTCGAGGTTTTTGGGCATGTCCTGGGTCAGAATGGTGACCGTTTCGTCGGTTTTTACTTCAGCGATGGTGAAGCTGGGGTAGGCGGCTGAGGCTTTGCTTACTCCGATGATGGTGGGCAAAAGCAAAGCGATTGCCAGGAAAAGTGCAAAAAATCTTCTTTTGTTCATTACCACTCCTTTACATGGTTAACTATCTTATCTCAATGTTAAATAAAGACGTTAAAACAAAGGCTTTTGTTCCAAACCTGTTCTTATTATATGACGTTTGCAGATTGTTTGAGCACGAAAATTTAAGAAGAATAAGATTCTGCGAATATACTGCGCGTAGCCGAAATACTGAATTCTTTTCAGTTGATTTTTGTATGGGTAAGGAGTTTGCACGCCAGGCATAGGCTTTTGGCTCGTCCAATGGATAGAGAAGAGTTTTCTCTGTCGCAATCGTTTCCCTCATCTTTTCTCACTTGCGATAAAATATATTTGAATTTATTTTGGAGGACTTATGCAAACACGAGAAAGTTATCCCATTACGATCGCTGGTGTCAGGCGCGATCTGCCACTCTTTGAAGTCAAACCTGGCCTGCGGATCGCCATTCTCAACATCCTTGGCGATGTTGAACTGGTTGACGCCTGCGCGCAGGAGCTCAACCGCCTTTTGGCCGACACGGAATATGATGTTATCCTAACCCCAGAAGCGAAAAGCATCCCCATCGCGCACATGCTCGCCAAAGAAAGCGGCAAACCCTATATTGTCCTGCGCAAGGAATACAAACCCTACATGGGCGAAGCCCTTTCCACCGAAACGATGTCCATCACCACCGGCAAAGTCCAACGCCTTTTCCTCGATGAAAAAGACGTTGAACTGATCAAGGGCAAACGCGTCGTTTTGCTTGACGATGTCATCAGCACCGGTTCGACCCTGCAGGGCATGCACATGATCATGGATAAGGCCGGCGCGATCACTGCCAGGGAAGTTGGCATCCTGACCGAGGGAGATCGGGCTGAATGGCGAAATATTGTTTCATTGGGCCATTTGCCGCTCTTTTTTGGTGAACAGGGAAACTGACACAGCCTGGTGAACAAGCTCATAACACCTAAGTTAGTTCGTTAATAGAACGGGTTAAACCTAATTAGCTGTTTCGACTGTTGCTCGACAAGTGTTTCGTGGGAGTTTTCGACAAATTCCAAAAATATTTGTCTGAAATCCTTTTATAGTCGCGGTTTTTTGATATAATAAAAAGTCGGCGTTAAACGCCGAAATGTTTAATAACGCGTGGTCTCCACGACATAATACAGGAAGGTCTAAAAAACATGAAGGAATTTACAACCGAAAATATTCGCAATATCGTTCTTGCCTCGCACAGCAACTCCGGCAAGACCATACTCGTGGAGAATTTACTGAATTTTACCGGCGCCACCACCCGCATCGGCAACGTTGAGGACGGCACCACAGTCTCCGACTTTGATGACGAAGAAAAGCGGCGCAATATTTCACTCTTCACATCCGTTCTGCCAGTTGTTTACAAGAACGTCAAATTCAACTTCCTCGACACCCCCGGTTATACCGATTTTGTTGGCGAAGTTGTTTCCGCCATGCGCGTGGCTGACTGCGCGCTGATCCTGGTCGATTCTGTTGGCGGTCTCGAAGTCGGTACAGAAACCGCGCTCGATCTGGCAAACGAATTCAATATGCCCAAGATCGTTGTCATCAACAAGATGGATCGCGATAACGCCAATTTCCGCAAGGCGCTCGATTCTGTCAGCAGCGAGATCAGCGATCGCCTGATCCCCATGCAGCTGCCCTGGGGCGAAAAAGCTGAATTCCAGGGTGTCATTGACCTCTTGACGATGAAGGCCTACAAGGGCGACGGCAAGACCGCGGTCGAAATTCCTGCCGAACTCAAGGACGAAGCAGAAGAAGCCCGTATGGTTCTGGTCGAAGCCGCCGCAGAAGGCGAAGACAGCCTTCTTGAGAAATATTTTGAAAACGGTGATCTTTCCAGCGAAGAGATCGTGCAAGGTCTGCGAAAAGCCATTACGGAAAGCAACATCATCCCCGTTCTGACCGCCGCTGGTGGTCACATGATCGGGCTTGCGCCGTTGATGGATGCATTGCTGGCGCTGGCTCCCTCTCCGGCAGAACGCCCGGCTGTTGTCGCCAAATCCCCCAAGGGTGAGGTTGAACTGAAATTCGACGATGCTGGCCCGCTGGCAGCTTATGTGTGGAAAACAACCGCCGACCCATTTGTTGGTCGTCAGACCTTCTTCCGCGTTTATTCCGGCACTGTCACCTCTGACACCCGCGTCTGGAACGCAACCAAGAACGAAGAAGAACGCCTGGCTGGCGTGATGGTGCCCTTCGGCAAAGACATGAACACTGTTCCAGCCATTCACAGCGGCGATATCGGCGCGGTAGCCAAACTTTCTGTCACCACAACCGGGGATACACTGACCACCAAAGATCAGAACCTGACCCTTCCGGTGCCCAATTATCCGAATCCGCTCTATCGCATTGCCATCACCCCACGCACGCAGTCTGATGCCGCCAAGATGAGCCAAACCCTGACCCGCCTGGCAGAAGAAGATATGACCCTCTCCTGGGCTCAGGAAGCCGCGACGCGCCAAACCCTCGTTTTTGGTATGGGCGACCAGCACATCGATGTCGCGATCAAACGCGCCGAGCAGAAATTCCAGCTCTTCCTTGACCTGCACGAACCCAAGGTGCCCTACGAAGAGCATATCACCCGCGAAGCCAGCGCCATGTACCGGCATAAAAAGCAAACTGGTGGTTCCGGTCAGTTTGGCGAAGTTCACCTCAAGGTTTTCCCCATTGAAGGCGAAGATTTCACCTTCACCAATGATGTTTTCGGCGGCGCGATCTCTAACAACTACATGGCGCCGATCGAAAAGGGTATTCGCGCGGTCATGAAAGAAGGCGTCGTGGCGGGTTATCCCGTTCATAATGTTGGCGTTTCAGTTTATGACGGTAAGGAACACCCGGTCGATTCCAAGCCTATCGCTTTTGAAATCGCTGGCCGTGAAGCCTTCAAACTGGCTTTCAAAGACGCTGGCCCCGTCCTGTACGAACCGATCATGAAGGTTGTGGTTCACATGCCCGAAGCCAACATGGGCGATATCATGGGCGACCTCAACACCCGCCGTGCCCGCGTTCAGGGTATGAACAGCGACCGCGGCAAATCCAGCATCACCGCCGAAGTGCCTTTGGCTGAAATGATGCGCTACACCACCAACCTGCGCTCCATGACCGGCGGCCGTGGTACCTTCTCGATGGAATTCGATCACTATGACCTGGTTCCTCAGCACCTGGCTCAGGAGATCATGGACCAACGCCAGAAGGAACTGAAAAGCGAAGAGTAGTTCTTCGATTTTGATAAAGATAAAAGAGGCTGTCATTTTGGGACAGCCTCTTTTGTTTAATGTACACGAGTCATAAGTGTAGATGACGAATGGGAGTCGTGATGTTGGGGTTGTGATTGAGCAGCGTTTTTCTGCTCAATCCGACATTTAATAATGATTTTTAATCAGGATTATTCAAATAATCGAAAAAACTTTTTTTATAAATGCTTTTTGACCGATAAAAGAATTAAATCGTCGGATTGAAGCATCAGGTCAAACCAATTAATTCATTCCTATGTGATTCATTTCTTGTTTCGATGTCGTATTGAACAAGATGAACCCGCATGTTCATCATGTTCAATACCTTCACAGGCACATTGTCGCGACCTACCCCATAAACGACATACCCAAAATTCCACATGGGCATCATTTTATATCCGAAACAAATTCGTACTGATGATAATCACAGATCGGCTGATAACCCACTTCCTGGTAGATCTTGTTCGAGGTCGGGTTTGACAGGTCGGTGAACAAGTTGGTCAGTTCATAGCCGCGATGCAATAACTCTTTCGAAACCTCTGCCACCAAAGCGCGGGCGTAGCCTTTTTTTCGCTGCTGGGGCAAGGTATACACGCCGCTGAGGCAAATCCCCTTGATCTGAGGACGGTTGGCAACGGTGACCGCGACGACCTTACCAGCATCTTCCCAAAAGAAAACATTCCCGCTTTCGATCTGGCTGATCTGACTCTCTGCGGTGGCAACGCGACGGGGGCCTGATACGACCTCTTCAACCATTGCGTTGTGCAGATCCGCAGCCAGCTGCGCCTCGTGCGGCTTTGCCAGGCGCATTCCGCCGCTGGGATATTCTACTTGCACCACTGACCTCAACTCATAGGCGCGCATCCTGAGCACGGATCGATATGCTTGTCCGGTCTTCTCCTGCCAGATTCGCGCGAGAGCATTGCTAACGACGTCAACGCCGTTGACCCCACTGACCTGCCGCTCACTTGCTATTAAAAATTCGACCAGGGCTTCCAAAGCGGCTTGGTTAAGTGGTTCACAATATACGACGGCAGGGAAAGGCGGGGTTATCACCGCCGCGGCTGCAATGTTTCCAAAATCATCTTGTACCAGCGCCATCAATGGCCTGGTTTCGCCGAAAGCCTGCAAATCCTGCTTCAGACGCAGAGCGAGACCCAAAATGAGATTGTTTTTGGTCTCATTCTGTGCCAAAAGTTCGCCAACCAGCCCGAGATACTCGTTCGGGTCATCATAACTGTTTACAAAAAAGTTCATGGGTTATCCTATCAGTGTGCCTAATTATGATCGACAAAATCCTGCAGTGGGTTGCTGCGGGATGGGTCGCGCAGGCGTCGCAGCGCCGAAGCTTCGATCTGGCGGACGCGTTCCCGCGTCAGGCCGATGATCTTGCTGACCGACTCAAGCGAATGGTAAACGCCATCCACCAGCCCAAAGCGCAGTTCCAGCACCTGGCGCTGCCGCTCGTTCAGCGAGCCGAGCGTCTCCCGCACAGTTTCCTTCAGGGCGCCGCGTAAAACTTCTTCGATCGGCTCTTCGGAATCCTGATCCTCGATAAAATCGGCCAGGGTGCTGTTATCGGCATCTCCAACCGGACTCTCCAGTGAAACCGGCTCTTCGGCTGACTTTAGAACCGATTCGACCTTTTGGGTGGCTTCGTCCCAGCGATGCAGCAAACCCGGATCGGCCAGTTCGCGGCTGCCGCCGATCTCCAGGATCGCCTGAACGTCTTCTTCAGACAAAAAGCCGGATTTGACGGCCATCTCCGCGAATGTCGGGTCGCGCCCGAGGCTTTGCACCAGGTTGTGCTGAACCTTGACCAGTTTGCTGATCTGTTCGACCATGTGAACCGGGATGCGAATAGTTCGGGCGTTATCGATAATATAGCGGCTGATGGCTTGTTTGATCCACCAGGTGGCGTAGGTGCTGAAGCGAAAACCCTTGGCCGGGTTGAACTTCTGGATGGCCTTGAGCAGGCCCATGTTGCCTTCCTGGATCAGGTCCATCATGCCAATGCCCCGGCTGCGGTAGCGTTTGGCGATGCTGACGACCAGGCGCAGGTTAAATTCAACGTATTTTTCGGTCGCCCATTCCGCGATCTCATCCACCTGAGCGAAATTGTCGCGCCAGATTTCATCGCTGAATTGCTCAGGCTCCTCCAGCCAAAAATTCTCTGAGGCGGTCTTTAATTCACCCGGGTAAACATAAAATGCATAAAAACAGTTCAAAACGGCTTCTGCCAGCGCCTCCCAATCCTTATCGCTGCCCCAGCGGGGATCGTCAAGATATTGGCGCGTGTAAGATTCCGGCTCGGTCAAGCGCGTCTCCCGCAAGCGCATGGCTTCCTCCGCCAGTAAGCTGAGATCAGGTTCGGCAACACCAAGCTGCTTTGACAAGCGTTTTATTTTCTTCATCTCCTGCAAAAAGGCCTGATGGATCGCCCCGGCATCGACCTGCATTTCCGCTGTGGTGAATTTTCGCAGGTATTCGCGGGCCTGGACCATCAGCGCGAGCAGGAATTCATCTTTGGCGTCCAGCAGCCTCGATTGGTTAATATCCCTTAGATAGAGTTGGATGGGCTCGTCAGTCGAAAAAAGATCATCCTCCTCCTGATAATTTGCTTCCTTCAGGACTTCTTTTTGAGGATCAAAGGCTGAATCGTCCAATGGCATCAAATCCAAATCCACATTATCTCCTTTTCGTCCTGCGGCTGCCCGTTGTATTATTCACTTTTCCGGAACCGCCGGTGATTGGTGAAAGCAGGGCCCTGTCGATCTTCTTTCGGGTCTCTATCAGGTCAAGATAGAGGACGTTGGCTTCGTTGCTTGAATAAGTTTTTTCTTCCGTATCGCTTTGCAGGTAATAAATCTCCCGCATGTGCTCTAACACATTATTTTGACGCATGCAGAGGATCGTCCGCAGGCGGTCCTTGAAGAGTTTTTTATCCTCATCGATAGAGGTGTTCGACTGTCTGGCAGGCAGCTCGATGATCTCAGCGATCTCCGTGAGCTCAAGCTCCAGAAAGTCAATGGCTTCATATTCATCCTGCGCGAGGCTTTTCCGGACCAGGTCAAAAAGATGTTGATTCTCGCCTTCCTGAAAATCCGCGCGGCTCAGTTCGGATAAGCCAAAACCCGCCAGCTCGCGATTGATCCGATACAATGACTCGGGATCGATCAGCAGTTGACGAATGGTAAATTCTTCCAATGCCTTGTTTTTGTGGTCGCCAAATGTTTTGACCTGATAGTCCAAAGCGGGTTCTTTTTCACTTTTTTGTCTGCGTCGGCGTTCCTGCATGACCTGATAGGTCGAAAGCACCAGCGTGCGCTCATCCAGGCGCAAAAGCGTTGCCAGCCGCAGGCGATAGGCATCGCGCTCGATCGGGCTGGCGACCTCTTCAAGCAGGGGGATGACCTGATCGGCGATCTCACGTTTGACCTTCGGGTCGCTCAGGTCGCGATCTTTGGCCAAAGTGTCCATGACGTGATTAATGATCGGTTTGGCGTTATCGAGAATATTCTGCCAGCTTGCCGGGTCTGCCAGGACGATCTCATCCGGGTCCCGTTCATCCGGCAATTGCGCGACGCGAATGTCGGCCTTAAGACTGCGTTCGATCTGAAGCAGGCCTTTTGAATCGATGCTGATGTCTTCGGTCTGGTCCAGCGCCCGTCGGGCGGTCTCCAGCCCGCGCAAGGTGGCATTTTGCCCAGCCGCGTCGGGGTCGAGCGCCAGAACGATGTTGGTTGTGAGGCGCTTGATCAGGTTGAACTGCGCCTCGGTTAGGGCAGTGCCCATCGGCGCGACCGCGTTGGGATAGCCAGCCTGATGCAATCCGATCACATCCATGTAGCCTTCAACAATGACTGCCTGATCGCTTTTGCGCATGCCGGCACGCGCCATGTCGAGGCCATAAAGCAGACGGCCCTTGTCAAACACGTCCGTGGCGGGCGAATTCAGGTATTTCGGAACGTCGTCCGGGTTCAGAGCCCGACCGCCAAAGCCGGCCATTTTGCCGTATGGATTGCGGATCGGGAACATCAGACGGTCGCGAAAACGGTCGAAAACGCGACCTTCTTCGCCTTCCGATAACAAGCCAGCCTGCAGGATCAGCTCACGGCTGTAGCCTTTGGACAAAAGATGATCGAGCAAAGCGTTCCAGGAATTGGGCGCGTAACCCAGACCCCAGGTTTTGATCGTTTCGTCGCTTAAACCGCGCCTGTGAACGTAATCGAGCGCTTTTTTACCGGCTTCGGTTTCCAGCATTTGCTTGCGGAAGAACTCAACCGCGGCTTCCATGACCTGTGAAAGCGTCTGTTTGACTTCCTCATGCTTAATTTCTGCCGGTGTTTGCGCTCTTAGCACAACGCCCGCGCGATCGGCCAATTGTTTGAGCACCTCATTAAAATCGAGATTGTCGCGGCGCATCAGGTAGCCAAAGACGTCGCCGCCTTCGTTGCACTGCCCAAAACAGCGCCAGGTTTGCGTCTCGGGGAAGACGACAAAGGATGGCGTGCGCGTGTTGCTGTGGAAGGGGCAAAACCCGATGTAGTTTTTGCCGGTGCGCTTTAGCCTGACCGTCTGTTCCACCACATTCACAAGATCGATGCGTTGTTTGATATCGTCTATTACTGTCATGATTGTTTTTGAGTTCCTTCGTGCCTGTCTGGCGAGGTTAATTTTACCTTAGTTATCAGTACGGGTTACTGTTTCACATTTCCCTAT
>DBPR01000011.1 GCA_002305635.1 Anaerolineaceae bacterium UBA1415
TATAGGGAAATGTGAAACAGTAACTTTATTATGAGGCAATACATGCACTTTGGTTCTACTTAAGCAATCCTCAGTATGGAAATTTTGGAACTTAGATTCTCCTTTTATCAAACTGATGTTATCCAAGTTTTGATTAGAAATCATTCTGTACGGACGGGGCTTGACCCCGTCCGCAACTTTTGCATATTAAATGACCAGATAACTGGTTCTTCAGTTACAACTTTAGCGTCATTGACTCCTAACCCAGGACTTATTTTTCCATAATGAGAATTGCTAGTTCTACTTATACGATTCAAAAAAGCAGCCATCGCGCGATAACTGCTTTTTCTCACTAATTTCTTACCGGTATTCTTTCAGACCTTTTGTTTGGAATTCCTACTTTGTCCTGTAAATGACCGGGTTGAGCCAAAGACCGCGATTATTGACCGAGGAGCCGTCATTCCAAACTACCAGCGAGAATTCAAGCTTCTTGCCAGCATAGGCCGAGAGGTCAACTTCCACTTGCTGCCATTTTTTATCAAAGGCCTCATACCACTCGCCGATCTCAACGAATTTTCCTCCTGGTTCGCGCACATAAACCTCGAACTTGAGCTTGCATCCGTTGGCGCCGCCTTCGCACTGGATCGTGGCGCGGAATTTATCGCCATCCCGCACCTGGAAAGCCGGGTAGATGCCCTGGATGTAACCCTCGTTTGAATCATCGGGTCGTGTCACCAGGCCGTGCTCGTTTTCCTTGCCGCCATCTTCGCGAATGGGCTCTTTTTTGACCAAAACGTAACCGTTGTCATCATTCTTTTCGTCGCCGGGGCAGGAGAGTGATGTTTTGGATTTGCTCGACCATTTCGCGCTGCAGGCGCTGTCGGCAAAGCTGTAAACCACACCCTTGCCATCCACCGATTGGATTTTCACCCAAATGGATCCATCCGATTTAGCGCCTGGCCCAAAGCGTACGCCATTACTGCTGAAGAGCATCCATTTGGAGGTATAGTTCCCACCGGTCAGCGGTGCCACAAAGTCGATGCTGATATCAACGGTTTCACCAGGAGCAACATTTTTGGGGAAGTCGTAGGCTTTGTTCGCGCCCATCTGATCCCCATCCACAAAGACAATGTCAAATCCGGTGTCCCATTTACAGGTACCTGAATTCTGGATTCTCCAGGTCTTGGTAAAGGTGGTACCCGCAACAATTTTAGTGCCGTCAGGGATGGTCACATCACTGATAAAACTAAGCTGGTAGCAGGGTTTTGGCGTGGCTGTCGGCGGGAGATTGGTCGGGGTGAACACCGCGGTTGGCACCTGTGTTGGTGGAACAGCGGTATTGGTCGGCACTACCGTCGCAGCGGTTGGGGCCTGTGTTTCGGTAGGCGGTGCTTGTGTGAGCACGGGGAAATCCACAACATTGGTCGGTTCGTTTGGCTGCGCTGTGGGCGCCTCACCAGCTATTTCCGTGGCCTGGGCGTTGACCTGACTGATCAACGTGGCGTAATAATCCTGAGTAGCCTGAGCCTGCAGGGTTTGCATGGCCTGTTCAACCGGATCACCATCCGGGCTTTTCGGGCCGAGTGCCGCGCAGGCAGAGATCGTCAGAGCAGCTGTCAAACACAGGAAAAATAAGATCAGAAAATTGGTTTTGGTTTTTGCTGTCATTTCATACTCCTTAAAACAAAACTTCGCATATAGTAATAGACGTAAACCAACAAATAAAAGTTCCCTCGACGATCCTTTTTCTAAAAAATCACCCCCGATTGCTCAGGGGTGAAAATGAATTAATCGTTCTTTACTTCGATCTGAAGGCCCAGGCCCCATTGCTGGTTGGGCCCATAGCCAACCCTGGCACCATCCGGCGCAGAGATCATCCAGTAACTGTAATAGGTACCGGGGGTCATGGGGGCAACCATGTCAACAATGGAAAGATCGACCGTATCACCGGGATAAACCACTTCCTTGATATCAGCGCGTTTGTTGGTACCAAAAGCTTCACCACCAGCCATCACCAGGTCAAATTCCACTGTCCACTCACAGGTGCCGGTATTGCGAACACGCCAGGTCTTGGTAAAGACCGTGCCGGGTTTCATCACTGTTCCGGGAGGATAGTTGATATCGCCCAAAAAGTCGAATTGCAGGCACTTCTTTTCGGTATTTACAGGTGCGGATGCCTGTGTCGCGGTTGGCACGTTGGGGTCAACCGTTGGGGTTGGCGGCGGGATTGTCGCCGTTGGCGGCAGTGGACAAGTCGGGCAGGCTGGACAGGTCGGCTGAACGCTCAGCTCAGTGACTTTCGCTACCAGCATATCAATTGAATTTTGGGTCGCGATCGCCGCACGCGTGCCCGCGACCTGCAGCGCCATCTCCTCTTCCGAAAGGGTCGGGACGGCATTGGTCTGACAGGCCCCCAGGATCATGGAAGCGACCAGCATACCAGCTATGATCAAAATTATTTTCTTATTCTTCATAGATACTCCTTAAGTATATGCGCAACAATAAGGATACATTATTGTTTTTACAATAGGGATTGTATCACCTTTCTGAAAATCAATGGTTTACCATCCATTAAAAACAGCCGCCCGATGGACGGCTGTTTGATAAAAAGTCTTTCTTACTCTTTTTCGCTCAAAATTGCCAGACCGGGCAGCTGGATGCCCTCAAGCATCTCCAAAGAAGCACCCCCGCCGGTCGAAATATGAGTGATCTTGTCACTCAAACCAGACTGATTGATAGCCGAGACAGAATCGCCGCCGCCGATAATGCTGATCGCCTTGCTGTCAGCGACCGCTTTGGCGATCGCGAATGTTCCCTGCGCGAAGCGAGGGAATTCGAACACGCCCATCGGGCCATTCCAGACGATCGTTCCGGCATCGGCAATCAACGCGCCAAATTCCCTGACGCTCTCCGGCCCAATATCCAGAACACGCCAGCCAGCCGGAACATCTCCCAGCCCGACGGTTTTCATCTCGGCTTCGGCCTCGAAAGCATTGGCGAGCACAAAATCCACCGGCAGATGCAGTTTGCCCTCGGCTTTTGCCAGCAGCTCTTTGGCGGTATCCAAAACTTCCGCCTCCACCAGCGAATCGGCCATTTCATATCCGCGCGCTTTCAGGAAGGTATTGGCCATCCCGCCGCCGATCAGGATCTTGTCAGCGGTTTTGAGCAGATTTTCGATCACGCCGATCTTATCGCTGATCTTCGCGCCGCCAAGGATCGCGACAAAGGGGCGCACAGGCTCCGCGATCGCGTTGCCCAGATACTTAATTTCCTTTTCCAGCAGGAAACCGGCCGCAGAGGGCAGATAATTGGCGATGCCAACGGTGGAAGAATGAGCGCGATGCGCCGTTCCGAAAGCGTCGTTGACATACAGATCCGCCAGGCTTGCCAGCTCTTTGGACATGGCCTCGTCGTTTTTGCTCTCTTCCGGGTAAAAACGGGTGTTTTCCAGAACCAGCACCTCACCGGGCTTGAGTTCTGCGGCCGCTTTTTTGGCGATTTCGCCTCGGCAATCTTCCGCGAACTTGACCGGCGCTGAGATCAAAGTCGCCAGATGATCGGCAACCGGGCGCAAACTGAATTCCAGGTCTTCCTTTGTTTTGGGGCGGCCCAGATGAGACATCAGAATCACCGCCGCGCCGTGCCCGAGCAAATAATTAATCGTCGGCAGAGCCGCCGTCATGCGGGTATCATCATTGATCTTACCGTCTTTGATCGGCACGTTGAAATCTACGCGCATGATCACTTTTTTGCCTTCCATATTCAGATCGGTAACCATTTTTTTGTTAAACATCTTATCTCCTTATAAAACAGTGCGCTTTACCATTGTCTGGAAAGCGCACTGTGTCTCATCTTTCTATTTTAAGATTAGAGTCTTTCGGCAACGTACTTCGCCAGATCAGCAGTTCGGCAGGAATAGCCCCACTCGTTATCGTACCAGGTCACAACCTTGACAAGTTTGTCGCCCATGACCATGTTTTTGTCCAGGTCAACGATCGAAGAGCGGGAATCGCCCTTATAGTCCATCGAAACCAATGGCTGGTCGTATTCGCCGGTTGAATAACCGAGAATGCCCTTCATCTCGCCGTCAGCGGCTTTCTTGAAAGCTTCATTTAGGGCTTCGAGAGTGACCGGCTCTTCAACTTCGGCAACGAAGTCAACGATCGAGACTGTTGGGGTCGGAACGCGCAGCGCGTAGCCGTCAAACTTGCCCTTCAGTTCAGGGATCACCAGCGCCACGGCCTTGGCAGCGCCTGTGGTGGTGGGGACGATATTCAAACCAGCTGCGCGGGAGCGGCGGATATCTTTCTTATGTCCGGTGTCAAGGATGACCTGATCATTGGTATAGGCATGGATGGTGGTCATCATGCCGTATTTGATCTTGAAGAGATCGTTCACGACCTTGGCAGCCGGAGCCAGGCAGTTGGTGGTACAGGAAGCATTCGAAAGAACATGGTGTTTCGCGTTATCATACACACCTTCGTTTACACCCATCACGATGGTCGCGTCTTCGCCCTTGGCGGGTGCGGAGATGATGACCTTTTTGGCGCCGCCGCCGATAATGTGAGCATCCGCGCCGGCCTTTCCGTCTGCTGACTTGGCATTGGTGAAAATGCCGGTCGATTCGACCACAATATCAACGCCCAGATCGCCCCAGGGTAAATTCGCGGGATCTTTTTCGGTGAAGACCTTGATCTCTTTTCCATCGACAACGATGTTGTTCGCGTCATTGACTTTGACATCAGCATTAAAAATGCCATAGGTTGAGTCATATTTCAAAAGATGGGCGTTTTGTCTCACGTCCACCAGATCGTTGATGGCAACAACTTCCAGCGTATCATCAGCACGTTCAAGAATTGCTTTGAATACCAGACGGCCAATGCGGCCAAATCCATTAATACCAACTTTTGTTTTCATTACTATCCTCCAATAGTTTGCAAATTGTTATTGCCTTGGGCAGGCATACAATGTTAGAAAAGGAATATTTTCCATCGACTATTATATCGCAGATGGGTTATTAATATATTAACAGAGCATGAAATGTTGTTAAAATAATGGTCCCGTACGTTCTTCATAGAGATCCATGATCGCTTTTGCCAGCTTTTTCGGGCTGTGCCGCCAGGGGTAAAGGTCATCCACCAGGTCAGCCTCATAAACGCGGTACTTCGCGTGCAGTTCCTTGTCGGCTGCGACCCAGCTGCTGTTTTCGCCCAGGTTTCCCTTAAAATTACGATTGCACAAGACCAGATTGAAGATCCGTTTGTTTAAATGCTCTTCCAGCACTCTTACGTGGTCCGAAGCATTGAAGCCGTCCGTTTCGCCTTTCTGTGTGGCCACGTTACAGATATAGTACGCCTCAGCCTGGCTGGCCTGGATCGCTTCTGAAAGGTCGCGCACCAACAAATTCGGCAGCAAACTGGTATAAAGGCTGCCCGGCCCGATCAGGATCAGATCCGCATTCAGGATCGCCGCGATCGTCGGCGGATACGCCAGCACATCCTGCGGATCGAGCCAGACCCGGTTGACCATGCCTTCCGTCTCCGTGATCTCAGACTCGCCGTTCACGATGATCGGCTCAGAATCTTTGGGCTGCAGTTCGCCGATCAGCTGAACATCTGTCAGGGTCGAGGGCAAAACCTGCCCGTAGATCGCCAGAAAGCGCCCCGATTCCGCCACCGCTTCCTCAAAACTGCCGGTGATTTCACTCATGGCGGTGATCAGCAGATTGCCGAGCGAATGGCCGTCCAACCCCGCCCCTTCCTGAAAGCGATACTGAAACAGCTGCGAGAGCAAAGCCTCATCGCTGGAAAGCGCCGCCAGACAGTTGCGGATATCTCCCGGGGGCAAAACGCCCAGATCCCGGCGCAATTCTCCTGACGACCCGCCGTTGTCAGCCACCGTCACGATCGCGGTGATATTGTGGGTATAAGCCTTTAAGCCCCGCAGAAGCGAAGCCAACCCATGCCCGCCGCCTATCACGACCACCTTGATACCCTTTTCGCGCTGGCGATAGTGCTGCAGCGTGTCCCAGACCGGTTTTCCCCCGCTTTCAAAAGGTCTCAACAAGGAGCGGTTCGCGCCCCAGATGCCGACCAGAATGAGGATGAACCCGATCCCGCCGAACAGCAAAAAACGGATCGGGCGGTTGAGAAAGCGCAGGGAAAGGAAAGCCAGAATGGGGGTCAATATCTGGCTGGTGGTCGAGCGGTAATACTCCAAAATGAGCACAGCGAGGCCCAGGCCCAGCAGCATCGCGCCGATGATCGCGAGCCCCAGCCAACGCTTGTAACCCGTCCCTGGCGTCAACCACTGGAACTCATGCCTCAGCCGCAGCATCAGCCGTTTGAACCAATTTCCATTCGATTTAAAAGCCATACTTAATGATTGATAATAGCAGTCTTTTTTTCAATCGTCAATAATTCTCACTATCCTCATTTTAAAATATCTGGAACAGCCTCAAACAATCAGCGCCCTCTCGTTTTCCACCGAAAACGAAATACTATTCATCGTTTCACATAAAAGTAAACTTTTTAACCGCAAAACATTGCACCAATATTTTCCCAAATAATAAAACGCGAACGGGAAATCTGTCGTATAATTAGGCATGAATCATGCAATTAAAATAAGTACAAGAATTTTATTGATCACCTTCAGGAGAAATTATGACTGACAGCAAACCCCAAATTGTGATGCGCTCTGGCCCGATCCCCGGCGCCAGCTATTACCTCGACAAACCTGAAGTAAGCATCGGGCGCGACCTGGCTAACGACATTCCCGTGCCCGACAGCGAAATTTCGCGTCGGCACGCCCGTTTCATCGTCAAAGTTGACGGTGTCTACATTGAAGACCTTGGCTCGACCAACGGCACCTTCCTCAACGGCGTGCGCCTGAGCGCTCCCAAACGCCTTGCCAATGGCGACCTGGTCACCCTGGCGGAGAACACGGTCATGAGCTTTGAGTGGGAACAGGCCGCGCAGGTCGCGGACAAACTGCCCACCTACAGCGCGTACGCCGAACAGCCCGAACCAGTTTACACAGAACCCCAGCCGGTCTACCAACCCATCCCCCAGCCCGTGCCGCAGCGCCCACTGGCGCCCGAACCCACCCCCGAGTTTCGGAAGAAAAAGCCCTGGTTCCTGAACTTTTTGCTGGTGCTGCTGATCATCCTGATCATCATCGGACTGGTGCTGGTCTTCATGCCCGAAAGCTGGTGGTGCTTCCTTTCGTTCAACCGCCTGCCCGGCTGCTATTAATCCGTTAACAATTAAAATCAGATAAGCCCGAAAATTCGGGCTTTTTTTGTCTCTAAACGCTTTTTTGGCGCAATGAACCTTTTTAAGGTATAATTATCTGGTTGCAAAAAATCGAATTTAGTGCCATTTTTTGGCTGAAAGAAACTTATGACTGAAGAAACCATTAATCAGGAAACGCCTGAAAACCCCGAATTTATCGGCCACGACAGCGGGCTGAAAGTTGTTGGTATCGATGAGCAAATGCGCTCGGCTTATCTCGATTACGCCATGAGCGTCATCGTTGCCCGCGCCATTCCCGACGTGCGCGACGGGCTCAAACCCGTTCACCGCCGCATCCTTTACGCCATGAACGACATGGGCATCCGCCACAACACGCCCTATAAGAAATCCGCCCGTATCGTCGGTGAAGTTTTGGGTAAATATCACCCCCACGGCGACTCCGCCGTCTACGATTCAATGGCGCGCATGGCGCAGGATTTTTCGATGCGCTACATGCTCGTTCAGGGTCAGGGTAACTTTGGTTCTGTCGATGGCGACTCCCCGGCCGCCATGCGTTACACCGAAGCCCGCCTGGCCAAAATTTCAGACGAACTGCTGGCGGATCTGGAAAAAGAGACGGTCGATTTTGTTGATAACTTTGACGGTTCGCTGAAAGAGCCCGAAGTCCTGCCCGCGCGCGTGCCAACCCTGCTGATGAACGGCTCGAACGGTATCGCGGTCGGCATGGCGACCAACATCCCGCCCCATAACCTGCGTGAACTGGTTGACGCGCTCAATTTGCTGATCGACCGCTATGACGAAATTGACGAGGTCAGCGTTGAAGAGCTGATGCAGCTCGTCCCGGGGCCCGACTTCCCCACCGGCGGCACGATCGTCGGCTCCGAAGGCATTCGCCAGGCATACAGCACGGGTCGCGGTCACCTGATGATGCGCGGCAAGGCCGTGATCGAAGAAATTCGCGAGGGTCGCTACGCCATCGTCATCAACGAGATCCCCTATCAGCTCAACAAGACCAGCCTGATCGAGCGCATCGCCGAGCTGCATCGCGAAAACCGCATCGACTCGATCTCGGACATGCGCGACGAATCCGACCGAAAGGGTATGCGCATTGTCATTGAGCTAAAGCGCGGCACGCAGCCCAAAAAGGTGCTCAACCAACTCTTCAAATACACCCCCCTGCAATCGACCTTTGCCGTGCAATTGCTGGCTTTGGTCAATCAGGAACCGCGCATGCTCACGCTCAAACGGGCCCTGCAGCTTTATCTGGAGCACCGCCAGGTCGTCATCACCCGCCGCACGCTCTTTGACCTCGACAAAGCCAAAAAACGCGCTCATATCCTGGACGGTCTGCTGATCGCCATCTCCAATCTGGACGCGGTCATCAAGACCATTCGCGAATCTCCCGACGCCGACGTCGCCAAGACCCGTTTGATGGAACGCTTCGACCTGACTGAAATTCAGGCTCAGTCCATTCTCGATATGCAATTGCGCCGTCTGGCAGCCCTCGAACGCCAGAAAATTGAAGACGAATACAAACAGCTCATGCAGCTGATCGAAGAGCTGGAAGATCTGCTTGCCAACCCACACAAGATTCTTGAGATCATCCGCACCGACCTGAACGAGGTCGCCGAAAAATACGGCGACGACCGCCGCACGCGCATCGCACCCGACCACGAAATGGACCTTTCTGACGAATCACTGATCCAGGACGAACCTGTCTTCATCTCGATCACCAATCGCGGCTACATCAAGCGCGTTTCCGACCAGGCTTACCGCCGTCAGGGACGCGGCGGCCGCGGCGTGATCGGTCAAAGCATGCGCGGCGAAGATGAAGTCAGCTTCTTTGTGCGCGCCAACACGCTCGACACCATCCTCTTTTTCACCGATAAGGGCAAGGTCTATTCCGAGCGCGCTTTTGAGCTGCCCGAAGAAAGCCGTCAGGGGCGCGGCATCCCGCTGGTCAACATCATCAACCTTGAAGCGGAAGAAAACGTCACCGCGGTCGTCGCGGTCACTGATTTCAGCCAGGCGAAATTCTTCGCCATGGCGACCCGCCTTGGCAGGATCAAGCGCGTGCCCGTCTCGGACTTCCAGAACGTGCGCCCGAGCGGCCTGATCGCCATTCGCCTGGACAATAAGGACGAACTGGGCTGGGTCAGCATGACCAGCGGGCAAGAGGATCTGATCCTGGTAACCCGTGAGGGCAAAGCCCTGCGCTTCGCGGAAAGCGAAGTGCGCCCGACCGGCCGCACCACCATGGGCGTGACCGGCATCCGCCTGCGCGGCAAAGACCGCATGGTCGCCATGGACGTGGTCGAGCCGAACGGCTACCTGCTGGTCATCACTGACAAGGGACAGGGCAAGCGCACCCCACTCGATGAATATCTCGCCAAAGGCCGCGGCACGCTGGGTGTGACCACCATCAGCCAGGAAGCCCGCGCCGAGATCGGCGACATTGCCGAAGCGAGAGTTGTCCAGGACGGAGAAGACATCACCCTGATCACCCGCGCTGGCATCGTTTTGCGCACCAAGGTTTCGGATATCTCAATTCAGGGCCGCGCCACCCAGGGTGTGCGCGTCATGGATCTGGACGAGGGCGACAGTCTGGCAGCGCTGGCGCGCATCTCATCCGAAGAAGCCGAGGCGACCCAGCTCAACCGTGAAGCCGCCCTGACCGAAGAGGAACAAAGCTTCAGCCAGACTAGCAAAACCGACCCGGCTGAAAGTAAAAGTGAAGACGAGGAAGCTCAGGAGCCCGAAGAGGCTGCCGAGGAATCGGGAGACGATAATTCTGAAGAATAGAGCCTAAGCTGCTCACCAGCTTCGTCGCGCACCGTCAGCGACCCATCAGGATTGACAAATTCAGGGCTGAAACAACCAGTTTCGCCCTGATAATGTTTAATTTCCACAAATTTGCCGACATAAGCAAGCTTCGCGTTCCAGTCATCCAAAAAGGCCTGACTGCTCAAAAGCTGGCGGCGCTGTTGAATAGTATATAGCAAACCCTCCAGCAGTGCCTGTTCGTCCACAGAGGCTTCACCTTCCGCCTCGAGGCTGGTGGCGGGCGCGCGCAGCTCTTCTGCCGCCTCGAAAGCCGCGTCAGTCAGATTGATGCCCATGCCGAGCACGACCGCTGCCGGTTCTGAGCCCTTCCACAATATTTCCGTCAGGATCCCGCAGACTTTTTTATTGTTCAACAGAACATCATTGGGCCATTTCAGCACGGCTTTAAGGGCGAAAGCCCTCTCCAGCAGATCGATCAGTGAAAGCGCGCCTAAAGCAGTGAACTTCCCCAGATGCTCCAGCTCCTCTTCTTTCAGCCGCATCAGGACTGTAAAAGTGAGTGCTGAGCTGGGCTGGTCATACCAAACCCGGTCTTCTCGTCCGCGGCCGGCAGTCTGATGCCCGGCCCAAATGACAAATTCGCCCTCGATCTCATCAGCCAGTTTCAGGCAGTCATCGTTGGTTGAGCCGGTTTCGTCCAAAACCAGAACTTCCCAGCCAGCCAGGTCGATCCATTTTCCATCCAAAAAGGGGTAGGTAAGGTCCATTTTCTTTACTCCGCGTGAATCGGCAAGGTAAAACAGATCCTTGCGCCATGTTGATAACTTTCGTCAACCCAAATCTGGCCCTGATGCGCCTTCACCACGGCTTTTGCCAGGTAAAGCCCCAAACCAGTGCCTTTGGTGAATTTCGAATCTTCGTCCGAACGATAAAAACGATCAAAGACAAAGGGAATGTCCTTGGGATCAAAACCTTTGCCCTGATCCGTGACACAAACCCGCACAAAATCACCCAGCGTCTCGCCAGAAATGCAGATCTCACCGGATTCGGTGTACTTCAAGGCGTTGGTGATCAGGTTTGAGATCAATTGCTCCACCCTGCCCTCATCCGCAACGATCAGAGGGAAGTTATCGGGAAACCTCGCCACAATTTTGTGATCCCGCAGCTGAGGATTGAAGCGTCGGATCTGATCCTGCACCAGAGCGATCAGGTCAAACTCCGATTTCTTCAAAACCACATCGCCCGACTGCAGCTTGGTCGCGGTCAGCAGGTCATCCACCATCGCCGCCAGATGGTCAGCTTCATCCTCGATCACCTGCAGGCTTTCCTGAATCATCTCCGGTTCCCACTGCACGTCATCGCGCCGCAGCGTACTGGCATAGCCCTTGATCAGGGCGATCGGCGTCTTTAGCTCATGGCTGATGGTCGAGATGAAGCTGGTCTTCATCTCTTCAGCTTCACGATAACGGGTGATGTCGCGCACGCTGGCGATGATATTCAGCAGCGCGCCCTCGCTGGAAAAAAGCGGCGCGTACCGGATCGAAACAGGCACCGCCTCCAGTCCACCCTGGCGCAGCAGATCTCCCTCCTGGAACATCTCATTGGGCGGATAATACTGCCAGCTGCTCACATCCAGGGTTTGGAAGTCCAGCCCGCTGGGAGCGCCTTTCCAGCGGATCACTTCGTCGTAATGCTTTCCCAGCAGATCGGTGATGGGGCAGTTGAGCAGACGCGTCAGCGCCTGGTTGGCGGAGATGACGCGCAATTCAGGGGAGAGGATCAGAATGCCATCCGCCACCGAGGCCAGCAGGGCTGAAATGCGCATGTTTTGCTCACGCACCTGATTGTAAAGCGATGCGTTGCGCACGGCGATGGCGGCCTGATTGGCAAAATTGTTCAGGATGTTGTAATCGTTGGAAGTGAACGCGCCGCGATAATTGCGAAAAACGAAGATCTGACCGATAGTACGTCTTTGAACCTGCATGGTGATGCCAACCCCCGTAAGCATGCCCATGCTGATATCGCTTAGCATTTTGTTGATCTGCGGGATGTTCGCGCCGGATTCTGACTCATTTTCGGGCAGGTTCTGAAGCCAGCTCTCAAGATATTCCGCCAAAGCGGGCGCGATGCCCTTACTGACGGATAGATGCCAGCCCTTGCGCTCATCGGTCAGAGCGATAAAACCGGCATGCCCGGTCAGCATCTCAATGGAAATTTGCAAAATGCGTTCAAGCAGCGTCTTAAGATCGAGCTCTTCTGTCAGCGCCCGGGAAATTTCAAGCAAATATTCGCGCTGCCTAACGCGATAGTCGGGTAACATGGATTAATTATGCCAGCTTATTGAAAAAATACCAACCTTTCGACGAGTATTTTAGGCAATTGCATCCAAAGAGCCTGATCAAAGGTCCTAATAATTCATTGGTTTCTTTAAAGAATCTATTTCATTGCGGTAAAAGAAGTATGCACGCTGCTGCTGCCTGGTTGTCATCGTGAGGAGCTCTTTAGGGCTACGCCTGTGCCTGACAGGACGTATTCTGTCATTGCAATGACAGACTCTTAGTTGAACGCCATACCCTAACGGGCACTTTGTTTCAACCTACTACTACCCTATCCGTACATTGTTCGACAGCCCTATTCCTTATCGTACGACTCGCTGGCGGCGGCGGTACCCAGAGGGCATCACCCCCCGCACCAACTTTGTTCGATTGTTAATATACCTGAAAAGCTTTTTGGCTTATGGATAAGGGATTCCTCTGTTTTCAGGAGTTTCAAAAGGATAAGCGGACATGTTTGGGCTGGGGGTTGGTCCGGTGTCCGGCTGTGGTGGGTAGGTAGGCCGGGGAGTTGCGGTTGGGACGATGCTGGTCAGGTCATCAACAAAATTCAAAGCCAGAACATCGAAAAACAGAGGCTGGTCAGACCCTGTGGCGCTCAGTACAAGCCGGTTTCCGACCACTTCCTCGATCCTTAAGGCGCCAATTTTTTGTGGTGAGGGCAGGAAAAGCAAAAATGTTTTTCCGGAAATTTCTGTTTGGACTGAAACGAAACCTTGCAAGGGGTCTTCCGTGTAATACCCGACCCGCACGGCCATACCCTCGCCATTCACCTTGCCGATCCAGCCATTGACAGGTCTCATATTGGAGGGAAGGCGACCTTGCCCCATGTCGTCTTGAATACCGTAGATCACTCTTGGGATAAGTTCCATACATCCGGGTGCTTGCAGATCTTCAAAACAGCCCAAAGCCTGGCGTGTCATGGAAAGTCCAAAGTCATAAGTGGCTAAATGTGAACGTTCTTCATAATTTGCTTGTTCAGTGCTTCTGGCGACCGGGTCAGTCATTTCAGCAATCTGCGTAGACCAGGCATAAAAATCCTCGTCCCGGCCGTGAATATAAAAATATGCTGGAAAATTCTGATCAGCTGAAGCATTAAAAATTATAATGGTAGCAGTAACAATAATTATTATTGTCGGAATAAACCAAAAGTTGAGTTTCTTTTTCATTTTATGGTGCTCCTTTGTACCATTTCATATCTGCGGCCCAGTTGAGTAAAGGATTCATGCGATACTCTCCTTTGACTAAATTGGAAAATTGTGAAAACCCTTGTTGCATCGTGTTATCCGTACCTGCACATGTGTTTGGATCACCTGTTTCTTCCCGAATCTGTTGACAAGCAGCTTCCTGTGTCATCACTCCGCTAAAGGATAATTTATCGTCAGAACTGTAAGAATAATAAGACCATAATCCGATTCGCCACCATTGTAACGCATTCTCCCCAAGTGTATTGTAGTTCATGGGAATTGAAAATGTTTTGGGGTAATGATTACTTATAAAGTTAATGTTTTCCTGACTCCAGCCATTATTGCACATGGCTGGTTGAAAATATCCGGAACCGGGATCTGGCTCCGGGTAATCGCTTGGGCAGCCATCTGCTGAACCAATAATGTACATTGCAGGAGGCGATGAAACACTGTTGTAACCATCAAACCACAATTTTGTATCCAAAAAATTATTAAAACCAGGTTCAATATCATTACCAGCCACAGCCTCTGCCCGGCTATAACTGATGCCTTCCTCCCTCATTGTTTGGTTTATTTCTTTAATCATGTTTGCCCACTCTTTTCCATGATTGTAAGCTATTGTTGAATAGGCATAATTATTGTGAGAATTATTAGTTCCGACAGCAATATATAGTTTGTCTTTATTATTATTTGAGTTAAATCCTTGGGCAAGAAGAACTATCAATGATGAAATTTCATCCGTATTAAGGAATGTTAGATTTCCATCGTAGATGCGAGTTCCATAAGCACCATTAATATCCCTATAAATTAAACCAAAACTTAAATAAGTAAAAAAGGTATCTGGATGAGTGACACTCATAGCATAATTTCCAAGAGCCTGTCCAAGGTTGTAAAAACCAATAGTGGTTGTAATATAGTAGCTTCTTGTGTAAGTCGTAAATCTATCTGTAACTGATGAGGATGTCGATGTTATTGGTAAGAAGTTTCTATAAACAAATTTAGATTCATCCGGTTGAGGAGTTAAATCCTGTTGAATAGAGGAATTGCCAGAACTGCTTTTTGGCATTGCAAAGACGATGATTGCAAGAATGATAAAAAACCTCAAAATGTATCTTCGTTTACACATCATTATAATTACCTCGCTTTCCTTATTAATTATAATTATAGTATAGCGCTTTTATTTCAAATTACAACGGAAATTACATAACAAATCTCTAAATAACTTAATGCATGGCCGAGTCGCCTAACTGTTGCTTTGAGTAAAGATGGGTTGAGCTCTTTCACCTTTATGGGGTAAACCAACCGCCATACAAGGATAAAATGAGATTCTTAGCCTATGGCACAGTACGATCTCCAAGCAGTGACAGATGTAGGTCCTGACGAAGTGCCCGTTAGTGGAATGAAGAGGGCGGGTTTTCCCCGCCCTCTTCATTCCGACGTTTCAAGATGTTTAATATGGATTAAATGTGAACAGAAGGCTAATTGGTATAGATGTGCTTATTTCTATAGAAACAGCTTAATATAATAAACAACCACTATCTCACAAACGCAATTGTCCTGACAAAGATTCCAATCTCTTGTAATCGGTCATGTCCATCTGCAAGGGGGTCACCGAGATATAGCCCTGTTTGATCGCGCCGTAGTCCGTTCCTTCTTCCTCGACTCCGGAAGGAGGTTCGCCGCCAATCCAGTAATAGGGCACGCCTCTCGGGTCAAGCCGTTTTTCAATGCGGTCGTGATACAAACGCACGCCCTGCCTGGTCAGCATAACTCCTTCGTAATCGCCTTCAGGGCGATAGGGAAGGTTGATATTCCAGATCGGGATTGGTTCCTGCCCATCCCACTGTTCAAACAATTGAACGATGATCTTCGCTGCCGCTTTGGCCGCTTCGCGATAGTCCAGATATCCCTGATGATGCTCCGGCGCATCCAGCGAGACGGCGAAACTGGGTTTGCCGTTGATCGCGCCTTCCATGGCTGCCGTCACGGTCCCGGAATAGGTCACATCCAACCCGACATTGGCGTTAGGGTTGATGCCGGAAACGACCAGGTCAAACTCCTGCTCCAGCACGCCCATCAGCGCCAGCGCGACGCAGTCCGACGGCGCGCCGTCCGAGCACCAGGCCTGGCTGCCGTCTTCCAGACTGACCGGGCGCACCCGCATCGGGGTCCGCATCGTCTTCACGTGCCCGCAGGCCGACCAGTTATGATCTGGCGCCAGGACGGTGACCTGCGCGCCAGGGATCTCTCGCAGCGCCTCTGCCAGGGCAAACAAGCCCGGGGCGCTCACGCCGTCATCATTTGTTAGCAGTATCTTCATCTTAGTGTCTTCTTCGCTTCTTTGTTTTGCCAGATTTTCGGCTGGACATTGGTTTTTCTTCTTCCGGGGCGGCTGGTTTGCTGGGACGGTAGCGGAACATCATGCTGATCACGCCCTGCCGAACCTCGGAAAGCAGATCGGCAAACATCGTGCTGGCCTGACGTTTATACTGCACCAGCGGGTCGCGCTGCGCGTAAGATTCGAGCGTAATGGAAACGCGCAGGGCCTCCATTCTGGTCAGGTACTCCACCCAGGCTTCCGTGATCGTGCGCAGAAGCAGATCGCGGTAAATGCGGTTTTGTGTCAAACCGCCCATGATCGGAGCGAGTCTTTCTTCCAGTCCCTCCTCCAACCCGGACACAGGTTGAGCCGCGACCTCTTCCCAGCGCGTCCTGCCAAGTTCCGCTTCCAAAGCTTTGCGGTTGGCCTCAGGCGACATTCCCAGGTTCATTTCATTCAGTTTCAGATGGTTCCACTCATGCGCGCCCAAAATTTCAGCCAGTTTGCTTTCCGCTCCGTTCAGGTGTTCCAGAACGCGCTGGCTGATCTTTTCAGCGTCACCTTCCAGTTCCGCTGCCATTGAAAAGAGATAATTCAGGCGCTGATGGGTGCGCAGCTGCATTCGGTGCGATTTCTCATCAAACCCGATCCGTTTGCCCTGCGTGGTCAGCTGCAAAAGCGCCAGCAAGGCGTCGTCATCCTCGACCGCTTCTACCAGCAATTCCTGATTGGCCTCCAGGTCGCGTCTGACTTCCTGCCCTTCGCCAAAAAGCCGTTCCATGCGGCGGTTCTGTGAGTTGCTGATCTGCTCGTTGATCTGAGCTTTCAGTTCATCCCAGGGCAGCACCGCCAGATCGCTGGGCTTGAGCTGCCATTTTTCCCCGACCCGACGTTCAAGCGTCAGGAGCAGGCGCCTCGCGATGCCAAGCGTGAGGCCGGCGCGCAGCGCCTCTTTGAGGGAAGCCTTCAGGCTGTGCGGATCATCCTGCAGGGCCTGTATTTCGCGCCCACTCAGGCGCACCGGCGTGCCAATGATCGCGCTCAGCTCCTGCTGATAATCATGCGTTTCGCCGGAGTCCAGGGAATCAAGATAAGCATCCAGCGTATCTTCCCGTTCCGCCATCTGATTCTTCAGGCTTTGCTCAAAATGATCGAACAAAGTGTCCGCGCCTTGCTGTACATGCTCGTCTTCCAACCTGACCGCTCTTTCGGCTTCCTTTAAGACTGCCGCCCGCAATCCTTCCTTGTTGTCTTCATCGGCAAGTTTGTCGATCACCATCTGGAAAGTGAAGGAGGGGTAAACGCCAAATTCGGTATTGACGCTCGGCTGAATTTCTTCCAGATACGCCAGCAGCTTCCAGGGACTTTCAGGATCGGCAAGGCTGTTTTCAACGCGGTTCTGCAGCTCGATCTGCAGCATCTCGTTGACATCTTCGTGCAAATTTTCTTTGGTGAAGATCTTGTTGCGTTCCTCGTAGATGCGGTTTCTCTGCGTGTTGAGCACATCGTCATATTCCAGAAGATGCTTGCGCACATCAAAGTTTGCGCCTTCAACCCTGGTTTGTGCCTGCTCAACCAGCTTGTTGACCATATTCATTTCAATGGGCATATTTTCATCGATATTGAAGCGCGAAAGCAGATTTTCCATCTGCTGACCGCCGAACATGCGCATCAGCTCATCGTCCAGCGCCAGATAAAAGCGGGAGGAGCCCGGGTCGCCCTGACGCCCGGCACGCCCGCGCAGCTGGTTGTCGATACGGCGCGCCTCATGCCGCTCCGAGCCGATCACATGCAAGCCGCCCAACTGCAGTACCAGCGCCATGTCTTCCATATAGTTCACAAAGCGATCCAGGCTCTGCTGATCCTCTTCTTCCAGTTCCGCGTCCAAAGCTTTCACGGCTTCCAGGCGTTCGGGCATGGTCATGTTGTAAGGATCGCTTTTGGTGTTTCTTGCCAGTATCTGATTGACCTTTGAAAGCAAAGCCTCGTTCAATTCACCGCCCAGTTTAATATCAACGCCACGACCCGCCATGTTGGTGGCGATCGTTACCGCCCCAAAGGCTCCCGCTCCGGCGATGATCAGCGATTCTTCAGTATGCTTGCGGGCGTTCAAAACCTGATGCGGCACCCCACCGTCAAAAAGCGGCTGCAGGCGTGCCCAATCGCCTTCTTCCAGGTTTAGAAACTCCAAAAGTGTCTGGCGATTGCTTTCATCATTCAGGTCCATGCTCGTCATGCCCAGTTCGCGCCCCTGTCGGCGCAGTTCTGCCATGCGCAGCTGATCCAAAGGCTGGTTCAAGGGAGCCAGTTCCGGCGAATCAACGAAATCTTCTTCTTTCTTATTATTCTTTCTGAACCAGGCCTTACGGATGAGATTCACCTGCAAAAGTCGGCGGATCTGCTCAGGCGCCAGACGCTCCGAGAGCCTCTCCGAGCTTTCCACCGAGGTGGTGCCGACCAATTGCGGCCGACCAATGACATGGTAGCGGATGATCTCAAGCACGATCGCGCGCAGCTTGCCTTCTGTCGTCCGATAGATCACATCCGGGTAATCCTTGCGCTTGTAAAAGAGCGCTGTTTGCTTGGGATCATCGGAGGAATAGTAATAGGTGTACTTGTAGCCTTCTTCGTCTTTGGCTTCTTCAGATTTCAAACCGGAATCGTTTCGTTCCGCCTTATATTCAAGGTTGGGTGGGATCGCCAGCACATCCAGCCCATAAATGCGATAAAACTCTTCCTGTTCGGTCAAAGCCGTACCGGTCATGCCTGCCAGTTTCTTATACATGCGGAAGTAATTCTGGATCGTGATGGTGGCGTGGGTAATATTTTCCGCCTGAACCTTGACGCCTTCTTTGGCTTCCACCGCCTGGTGCAAACCATCCGACCATCTTCGCCCGGGCATCATGCGGCCGGTGAATTCGTCCACAATAATGACCTCACCGCTCTGGACGATATATTCCTTGTTCCTGAAGAAAAGGAATTGAGCGCGCAAGGCCTGTTCCAAAAAGCCCATCAGGCGCGCTTGTTCCGGCGTGACATCTTCGGGTCGTTCGGGGTCAGAAAGCAAAACACCAAGCATTTCTTCAACATGCGCCAGACCGACCTCGGTCAGAGAGACATTTCGGTCTTTTTCGCTGACCTCATAATCTTCCGGATTCAGCGCTTTGACAACCTTTGCCATCTGGACGTAGTTTTCCGAATCCTCATGCGCCGGGCCCGAAATGATCAACGGAGTACGGGCTTCATCGATCAAAATGTTATCAACCTCATCGATGATGGCGTAATGATGCCCGCGCTGCTGCCTTTGGCTGAGCGACATGGCGATGTTATCGCGCAGATAGTCAAAACCAAACTCGCTGTTGGTTCCATAGGTGATATCCGCCAGATAAGCCTGCTGGCGTGTGGTCTGACGCAGGAAGTTCTGGTCTTCGATCAGCGAACGTTCCTCAGGGTCATAAAGAAATGCACGCGGTGAACCTTCGGTCGAAGTGAGCGCCTGCAAAACGCCCACGCTTAGGCCCAAAAAGTGAAAGATCGCGCCCATCCAGCGGCCGTCACGCCGCGCCAGGTAGTCGTTGACCGTGATCAGGTGGCAGCCCTTGCCTTCCAGAGCGTTCAGATAAAGCGGCAGGGTAGCCGAAAGCGTCTTGCCTTCGCCAGTACGCAGCTCAGAAATGGCGCCCTGATGCAGGTTGATGCCGCAGATCAGCTGCACGTCATAATGCCGCTGCCCCAAAACGCGTTTGCCCGCCTCACGAACCGTCGCGAAAGCTTCCGGCAAGAGCTGATCGAGCGTTTCGCCTTTGGCCAGACGGTTTTTGTATTCATCGGTTTTGGCGCGCAGTTCTTCGTCTGTCAGCGCTTCAAACTTTGGCTCAAGGCCATTGATCTGGTCAACAATTTTTACCAAACTGTCAATTCGCCTGCGATGCGAATCGGATTTAAAAAATTGAGCAATTTTTTTGAACATAAAGTAAATTCCTTTTAAAGTGGCACAATCAACCACGCCACAAAGAAAAATTATAGCATAGCCAACCCTTATATTTTTTTGTTGTTATAAGTGTCAAAGAGGCTTACAATTAAATCATCATTTGGAGGTATGCAAAATGGAAGATCGTGGTTGTTTTGGTTGCAGTTGTTGTGGATGTTTCAGCGTTTTGCTGATCCTGGGGCTTTTGCTGTGTCTGAGCCTTTGTGGAATCCTTGTCATCGGGCTTTTTGGTTATGAAGTCGACTGGCAGCATCACCTGCAGTCTGGCTTTCAATCGTTAGCCCTGTTAACTCAAATTCTCTAATTGAAATTTAAAGAAAAAACAAACATGTCAGATTCTGATTTATCAACCCAGTATTTAATCATTGGAGGCGGAATAGCGGGCGTGAGTGCTGCCGAAGCGATTCGCAGCCTTGATGCCAACGCCAGCATTACAATCATTTCTGGCGAGCGCGATTTGCCTTATTTCCGAATGAGCCTCACGCGCTACCTGGCGGGTGAAGTCGTGCGAGAAAAGCTCGATCTGCACGATCCGGCCTGGTACCAGGCAAACCAAATTGAGCTTTTTACCGATCTGCAGGTTGAAGAGATCCTGCCAGAGCAAAAGCAGGCCGTCTTGAGCGATCAACGAAAAATCGCTTATGAGAAACTGATTCTCGCCAATGGCGCCAGCCCCTTTGTGCCCCCGATCACCGGGCATGAGCTTCCGGGCGTCATGACCCTGCGCTCCCTTGAAGACGCGCAAACCATCCTGCGAACATGCGAAAAACCTGTCAATATCGTCTGTATCAGCGGTTGATTGCTCGGGCTGGAAATCGCCGGAGCCATCTCGCGCCATGGCGCCAAAGTCACCGTTCTGGAAGCGCTCGACTGGCTCCTGCCTCGCCAGTTGGGTCAGGAGGCTGCCGATATTTTGCAAAAAGAGATCGAAAAGCTTGGCATCCGCGTCATTGTGCCTGCGAAGGTCAAACAAATTACCGGCTCTGGATCGGTGGAAGCTGTCGAGCTCGACGATGGCAGCCTGATCCCCGCTGACCTGGTTTTGATCAGCGTGGGGGTACGCCCCAACCTCGGACTGGCAAAAAAGGCCGGGCTTGCGCTCAATCGCGGGGTCGTGGTTGACCAGCACATGCAGACCTCCGCGCCTGAGATCTTTGCCGCGGGCGATGTAAGCGAGTTCGAAGGCATTTGTTACGGGCTCTGGATCCCTGCCAAAAAACAGGGTGAGGTTGCCGGCAGAAACGCGGTCGGCGAACCAACCATCTTCAAAGCCGACGCGCCTTCAACAAAACTGAAGGTTTTGGGCATTGACCTCTTCAGCATCGGCCAGTTTTCGCCCTCACAGGAGGGTGACCGCCTGGTCACATGGCAGGATGGAGAGAAATACGCCAGCCTCTTGCTGCGCAACGAGGCCATCGTCGGCGCCAACCTGATCGGAAAGACCGGTTTGGACCTGAAAGTTAAAAAAGCTGTTGACCTGGGGCAATCTTTTCAGGATTTCAAGGACGAAGTTGATCTTTCATTTATAGGATAGGTCCAATAGATCTTGCTTGATAAAAGAGGCTGGGAAAAACAGCTTCTTTTTTTATCTGGATCTTAATAATATCCAAGGGATGTAATGTTCCACACAACCGTTTACAGATGCTTACTATCCATTATCACGGGATGCAGCAATTTTTAGTATGAATTTTGTATAACTCCGATTCTCTTTTTTCCAATTGAATATTATTTAATTTTTGGTCGCAAATCGACCTGTACGGACGGGGCTAAGTGCCCTCTGGGTATGACCCCGTCCGCTGATTTTGTAAATTAAACAGCTCGATAATTGACCTCATATTAACAACATTTGCAATTTGGGCTCCGCACCATAAGCATATTTTTCCCATACTAAGAATTGCTGCACGGGATGCCATGAGATTGAATAAACTCCTTTTCTTAACCCTCTTTTAATGTGGTATCATTACCCCAACAAACACACGGGGAGCCGCAAGGCTGAGAGGGACCGCAAGGTCCGACCCGCACACCTGATCCGGATAATGCCGGCGGAGGGATGCTCACCATAACTTATCAGCAACCCTCCCAACGGAGGGTTTTTTGATGAAAAATGAAAGATCTGCACTTCTGGTTGCCAATGGAGATCCCCAGAGAAACCTTGGCGAACTGATCTTTAAACACGACTTCCTCATCGCGGTCGATGGCGGTCTGCGCCACCTCCTGGCGCTCAAACACGTCCCCGATCTCCTTATCGGTGATCTTGATTCGGTCACAAACGAAGAGCTGCAAGCTTGTATTGATCAGGGCGTGGAAATTCTGCGCTTCAAACCCCAAAAAGACGAATCTGACCTCGAACTGGCTTTGCTCGAAGCATTGAAACGCGGTTACAGAGATCTGACCATCGCGAACGCTGGCGGCGGACGCGTTGATCACCTCTTATGCAATCTGAGCTTGCTCTTTCACCCCCAGCTCCAGCACGCCACAGTCAAAATGGCTGACCAAACCAGCCAGTTTCACCCCCTCACACAAACCATCACGCTCAACACCCAACCAGGTGACCTGATCTCGCTGATCCCCTGGCAGGGCACGGCCCTTGGCGTGACCACAGTCAATCTGGCTTACCCATTAAACAATGAAACGCTCCTACCCTACGGCACGCGCGGCCTCAGCAATGTCGCCCTTGGCAGCGAGATCACTGTCAGTCTCCAAAGCGGGCAGCTCCTGCTCGTTCACACTCCCAATCAGGAATAGGAAAAGCAATGTCCAAAAAAACAATTCTGATTCTCTTTACCCTCTTCTTTATCCTTGCTGCCTGCCAGCCAACTGCCGCGCCAGCTTCACCGCAAACCCTGACCGTTATCACGCATGACAGTTTCTCAGTTTCAAAAGAACTCGTCACACAGTTTGAGGAAGCCAACAACGCCAAACTGGTCTTCATCCAGGGCGGCGACACGGGCTCAGTCCTCAACCGTCTGATCCTGACCTCTGTCAACAACGATCTGCCCGAAGCCGATGTTTTCTACGGGCTCGACAACACCTTCCTCTCCCGTGCCTTGGAACACGATCTATTTGAGCCCTATCAGGCCGAAGCCCTTGCAAAGATCCCGACAGAGTTTCAGCTCGATCCGAGCAGCAAAGTTCTACCGGTTGATTACGGTGACGTTTGCATCAACTATGACAAGGCTTACTTCAAAGAAAACAACCTGTCCCTGCCCACTTCCCTGCAGGACCTGACCAGGCCGGAGTACAAAGGCTTGCTGGTTGTCGAAAACCCAGCCACCAGTTCCCCTGGTCTGGCTTTCATGTTCGCGACGATCGCTGAATTTGGCGAGGAAGGCTGGCTCAGCTGGTGGCAAGCCATGAGAGAGAATCAGGTTACCGTCGTTTCGGACTGGGAAACCGCATACTACACCAATTTCTCCGGTTCTTCCGGCAAAGGTCCCCAATCGATGGTGGTTTCCTACGCCTCCAGTCCAGCCGCAGAGCTGATCTACGCCCAGACCGAACTAAGCGAATCCCCGACTGCCTCGCTGGTCGCCCCAGGGATGTGCTGGCGGCAGATCGAATTTGTCGGCATTCTCAAGAACAGCCCCCATCGCGAGCTGGCTGAGAAATTTGTTGACTTCCTCTTCAGCAAAGATTTTCAGGAAGACGTCCCCATGCAAATGTTCGTTTTCCCAGTGCTGCCCGAGGCGGTGTTGCCTGAAGATTTCGTCATTGCCAGTCAGATTCCCGAAGTGACCGGCTCGCTCGATCCAGCCCTGATCGCCCAAAATCGCGATCAGTGGATCAACGACTGGACGGAAACCGTCATTAACTAAGCGCGAAAACATGAAGCGATCGAAAATCACCACCTGGCTGTTCTGGCTGATCCCGCTGGTCTTTTTGGCGGTCTTTTTCTACCAGCCCCTGCTCAATATTTTCAGGCTTGTATTTTCAGATCGCTTCAATCAGGGCTGGCAGTTTTTCAGCCTCGAAACGCTCCTCCGCCCCCTGCTTTTCACGCTTTGGCAGGCTTTTCTCTCAACCGTTCTGACCCTGGTGATCGGCTTGCCTGCCGCCTACCTTTTCGCGAAATTCGATTTTCCTGGCCGCAAAGGGCTGCGCGCCTTGAGCTTGCTGCCCTTTATCCTCCCGACCGTCGTCGTCGCGACCGCCTTCAACACCCTGCTGGGGCCCCGAGGCTGGCTCAATTTGATCCTGATGGACCTCTTTAACCTTTCCAACCCTCCCCTGAGCCTGCTCAACAGCCTGCCTGGCATTTTGCTCGCCCATGTCTTTTACAACACCTCCATCGTCATTCGCCTGGTCGAAAACAGCCTCACGCGCCTCAACCCCCATTTTGAAGAAGCCGCCCGCGCGCTCGGGGCGAACCCCTGGCGCGTCTTCAGAGAGGTCTCGCTTCCCTTGCTGATGCCCTCGATCCTTAGCGCGACCTTGCTGGTTTTCCTCTTTGATTTCACCAGTTTTGGCGTCGTGTTGATGTTGGGTGGGCCGCAATATGCCACGCTCGAAGTCGAAATCTACAATCAGGCCATGAACCGCTTCAATCTCCCTATGGCGAGTCTGCTTTCCATCATTCAACTTGCAGTCACGCTTCTGATCACATCTTTACAGAACCGGATCAGCACACCCCGCTACGGCAAAGCCGCTCTCAGCGCAGAAAGCAAAACACGGGTCAAAGCGAAAACACGACTCGAAAAACTCTATGTGGCGGTATCGGTTATCCTCCTGCTCATCCTGTTCGTAGCGCCGATTCTGAGCCTGGTCTCACGTTCTTTGATCACAATGGAGGCTGAGCGCGGCGAACGGGGCGAAATTGAAACGGGATTCACCTTACGCTATTACACGGAGCTTTTTCAAAATCGCAGCGGCTCGGTTTTTTATGCCAATCCGCTGGCTGCCATTCGCAACTCGCTGGTCTTCTCCCTCCTGACAATGCTGATCGCGAGCGCTCTTGGCCTGCTTTCTGCCTACGCGCTGGCAGGCTCTGGCCGCCTGACCCGTTTCCTCGAACCGCTTTTCATGCTCCCCCTGGGTGCCAGCGCTGTCATTCTCGGTTTGGGGTTCCTGATCAGCTTCAACCGTGCCGTCTGGGTGGGTGGGCACTTCCCGATCCTGATCCCTATCGCTCACTCTTTAATCGCCTTACCGTTCGTTGTGCGCACGATCCTGCCCGCCATTCGCTCCATTCCCGCGTCACTGCGGGAAGCCGCCCAGTCCATGGGCGCGAACCCCTGGCGCGTTTTCCGTGAGGTCGACCTGCCCATTTTGCTGCGCGCGATCATCGTCAGTCTGGCATTTTCTTTCACGATCTCCCTGGGCGAATTCGGCGCCTCCAGCTTTCTCAGCAGCGCGCAGACACCCACGATTCCTACCCTGATCTTTCGCTACATATCACTTCCTGGCGCGCTCAACTATGGGCAGGCCCTGGCCATGTCCACCTTGCTGCTGATCACCAGCACGGCTGGCAGCCTTTTGATCGAAAAAATCCGTTTCCCCGGTGAGGAGCTGTTTTAATGTTAACTGTTAAAGAAATCTACAAAGAATATGACGCTCTGCCCCTGCTCAACGGACTTTCTTTCGAAGTCGCGCAGGGCGAACTTGTTTGCCTGCTGGGCTCTTCCGGCAGCGGCAAAAGCACCATGCTGCGCATCATTGCCGGGCTGGAAGAACCCGCTTCCGGTCGCATTTTTTGGAATGGGCAGGATATCACGCAACTGCCAGCTCACCAGCGCGGTTTTGGGCTCATGTTTCAGGATTATGCTCTCTTCCCTCACAAAAGCGTGGCGGAAAACATCGCTTTTGGCCTGAGGATGGCTCATACCCCAAAAGAAGAAATTGACCAGATTGTCCGCCAAAGCCTCGAAAGCATCCGCATGCTCAGCTTTTCCGATCGGCCTGTGACCGAACTTTCCGGCGGCGAGCAGCAGCGCGTTGCCCTGGCCCGCGCGCTGGCGCCCGACCCGCGTTTGCTCATGCTTGATGAACCGCTGGGAGCACTTGACCACAACCTGCGCACCGAGTTGATCAACGAATTGCGCCAACGCCTGCACGCCAGCCAAAAACCCGTCATCTACGTCACGCACGATCAGGAAGAAGCTTTCGCTCTTGCAGATCGTCTTTTGCTCCTGCACGAGGGACGTCTGATCCAGGAAGGCAGCCCTGAAGAGGTCTTTCGCCGGCCTGCCAACGCCTGGGTGGCTTCATTTCTGGGCCTTGGCAACCTGATCCCTGCCGCCCGTGCAAAAAACGGGCAAATCGAAACGGAAATTGGCACCCTGGCTCTGCCGACTTCATCTTGCCCTGAAACTCTTCATCAAGGTGAGCAATTCAGCCTCTTACTACGACCAGAAGATGCCCAATTGGGACTCCCTGCACAGGAAAACGCCTTGAGCATCCAGGCACAGGTTCTTGATTGCATCTTTTTCAGAGATTATTTTCGGATCGAAGTCACGATCAAAGATCAAAGCCTTATCATTTACTCCCAACAGGCTTTCCAACCAGGAAAAGAAATATTCGTCCACTGGTCGGAGGAAGACATCCTTTGTTTGCCCAACTAAAACCTGTCGATTAAAAATCGATTAAAAAAAGAAGCTGTCGTTTTTCAGACAGCCTCTTTTTATTGTTCAGGAAATTCTTAAACAAAGAGCCTTAACGCGTCCAGCAGTTGATAGCTCCACTGAATTTCGTATTTTCCGCTGGCGACCAGCGCCCAGATCACACCAATGACTACGATGACACAAAGGCACAAGACCAGGATGATGATCAGGGCGATCGTCCAGCCGCTCTTTTTCTTCTCGGCTGGCGGCTGATACGCCGCAGCAGGAGGCGCATAGGACGGCGCAGGAGTGGTATAGGACGGTGCTGCAGTGTATGCTGGCGCTGTCGGATTGACAGTCGTGTAGGGATCCCGTTCTTCCTTGACGGGGTCATATACCGGAACCGTTGTGTAGGCTGGTGGGGTCGGGGGAGAGGGAGGCGTTGGAGGAGTCTGGGGAACAGAATAGCTGTTCACATTGTCCTGAACCAGCGCGTAGGGCTCAGGAGCCACAGGCGCGGGTTCGCCGAAATTGCTGGCATAGGGCTGTGGAGGGACAGGCTGTGCCGGAGGAATAGGCTGTTGGGGTGGAATGGGCGCCTGGCTCGGAACTTCATTCCATCCACCGTTTGAATTTTGATAATTTTGATCACTCATTAGATAATTTCCTTTCAATGATTAGGAATTTGCTGGAGCCAGTTCGCAAACGGCCCGGTCAATAAAATACTACCACCAATTAGCCCAACGATAGTCAATACCGTTAGGCAAAAAGTCAAAACGCTAAAGGCAACGCCCAGCCAACCCAGGATGACGCCAGCTTTGGCGAGACCATCTCCTTCAACACTGCCGTTGCTCTTTTTTATCTCGTCTTTGGCAATATAACCGCTGATCAACGCGGCAATCGCGCCAAAAAAGGGCAGAACAATAAAATTAGCGATCCCACTGATCAGGCTGATCACAGCCCAGACCGAGGTGCGCGCTTCTTCTTTTACGGTAAACACTCTGTTTTCTGTCATTTTTTCCTCTCTTTATTCTTAGGCTCAAGCCTCACCGGCGATCGTTTCCGGCTTTTTAGGCTTTAGTTTCTTTATCAAATGAATGATCCACCAAACGAGCAAGACCATCAGGATCGCCATCAGGACCGGTAAAACAACCGACAAGACAGAGATGATCGTTACCAAAATGTCTTCGATCGTGCTCACGACAGGCGTCCCAACCCCGGCGGTGCTCGCCTCGATCACCGGCCGCGCCACAAAGGATTTGGCCACGTGTACCGATCCTGCCACCAGCAAACCACAGATCATTGACAAGACCGGGTTGATCTCAGTGATCGATTTAGCGCTGGTCGCGAATAAGATCGCCCCGGCCACTGGACGGATAAGGGTTTGGATCACGTCGTTGACCTGATCGACCGCCGGAACCTTATCGGCAACCATCTCGACGATGCCAAGCACCGCCAGCACCCCGATCACCCACCAGCTTTCCAGGGCCTGCCAGGAATCTGACAGCTCGATCAGATTGGTAAACTTCGCCAGAAGCGAAACAACGAGGAGCGGAATATAGGCGTTCAGACCGGCCGAAGCCGAAAGACCAAACGCGCCAAGCACTCCTCCAATAATTTCTGCCATAATCAAACCTCCGGTTGGGTGAACCACTTCCCAACTAAAAATAATTATAGTCAAATTTAGGAATATCAACCTTAGATAATATAAGGATGTAAGTACCTTGTAGGCCGGACATCGTGCCCTTTGGGTATTGAGCAGCCTGCCCTTGGGTGCATTTCTCAAGGGTTCAATCCGGCTTGCGCAGCCATCTTTTATTGCCTCTGCCCTTCAGGGTATTGTGGAGCTGGTGTAGATGTAGGCCGGATTGCGTTGTTCAATCCGGCTTGCGAAGCCATCTTTATTCACATGTGCCCTTCAGGGTATTGCGGAGTTGGTGTAGGCCGGATTGTGATGTTCAATCCGGCTTGCGCAGCCATCTTTTGTTCGCCTCTGCCCATCAGAGTATTGTGGAGTTGGTGTAGGCCGGATTGCGATGTTCAATCCGGCTTGCGCAGCCATCTTACATTCGTTTCTGCCCATCAGAGTATTGTGGAGTTGGTGTAGGCCGGATTGTGATGTTCAATCCGGCTTGCGAAGCCATCTTTATTCACATGTGCCCTTCAGGGTATTACGTAGTAGCTTGTAGGTCGGGTTGCGCTTGTCAACCCGACATAATAGCTAGACATCGTGCCTTAAGGGTATTACGATCATCTTTCTCGAAGTTCAAGCCAGGCAATCACATTACACAACAACAGCATAAATCCAGTACCCACGCCGCCTCATCCACCACTACGTGGTCCCCCTTCCCCTAAAGTAGAAGGCTTAAAGCACAGCCAATATTAGCTTGCGCTCCTGTTCCTTTTGGAGGTTCAATCCGATGACATCGGATCGACTCTCTCATGCCGGATTCTCTCGGAATCCGGCCTACATCTCAAATACCGCTAAAATCCAAGGCCCTGCCAGGTGCCCGTTAGCCAAAATCTCAACAAACTGGTCACCAGAATCTGTGCCATTGCCACGTTCATGCCCAGCAACACCGGCACGCGCATCTGCTGCCAGTTCACCTGCTTATTGCTGCGCTTCAGGAGCATCAAAGCCAAAACTGTATGCACCGCCCCCAGCAGGAACAGCACGCTCAGACCCGACAGCAGCATCGCTGGCAAAAGCACCACCGCCACCTGGCTATATAACCCCCAAACCATCAAGCCAAGCACGAGGACCAGAACAAAGAATGACCACCACTTCTCAAAAAAGCTTTCGTTGATCCAATCCGCCCAGGCGGTCTGGTTGAAAAGCGGCGTCAGGATCGCCCCGACCCTCAATCCGACCCCCGTGCCGGTGATCAGGCGGAGAAGGTTTGTTGGTTGATAGCCGTGGCTGAAAGCGGGGAAGAAATGCAGAAAAGAATTCAGGCCGTCCAGCCCAAACCACAAAAACAACAAGCCAAGGATCACCATCACCCAGGTGGGAGGGAACTTGCCTCTGCGCCCCATCCGCGCCTGAAAAGCCACGCTCAGCACACCGCCCAGATACATGCCGGTGCAGCGCGCGCACAATGGCGACTGCATGTCATGATAAAAGAAACTGCGCGCCTCGATCTGATGGCAGACCGCGTAACCCAACAGGCGGATCTTCTCCCACCACCCGGCGGGCGTCACCCCCAGCCAGATTCCGAGCAGGACCAGCAGGCTGGCCGTCAGCCCGATTGTCCAGGCTCGCTCTTTTTTTGCCTCATCAACAGGCATATTATCGATTGGAGCGCTCTCCCGCAAGGCCTAACCCTCGCTCAGGGATGCGTGCGCGTGCTTGAGATACTCAATGATCGTAAGCGCCTGTGGGCAAAGCCCCTCACAGGCCCCACATTCCACGCAGTTATCCGCGCGGCTTTCTTGCGGGATTTCGTTCTGATAGCGCCGCTTGCCCCGTTCCGGATTGTCATACATGACAGAATTGTTATAGATCTCAAAGATTTGCGGGATCTGCACCCCATTCGGACAAGGCAGGCAGTACTCGCAGTGCGTACACGCCACCGGAGCCAAACCCTTCCAGGCTTGCTGAACGTCTTTCATGACCTGACATTGCTCCGCGCACAAGCTGTTCACGCCCGAACGTCCGGCACTGGTCAAATTCTCTTTGACATGCTCCATCGTTGACATGCCCGAGAGCACCACACTGACCTCGGGTTGATTCCAGAGCCACTGCAAACCCCATTCCGCCGGCTTCCAGGCCACATCCGACCTATCCCAGACAGCTTTGACCGGGGCCGGAGGGGTTTCCTTGGCCAGACTGCCGCCTCTGAGCGGCTCCATGATCACAACGCCCAGACCGCGCTCAGCCGCCATTTTCAGACCGCGTTGACCCGCCTGAAATTCGACATCCATGTAGTTGTATTGGATCTGGCAAAAACTCCAGTGATCATATCCATTCAATATCTGCTCAAAAACTGAAAGATCGTCATGGAAGGAGAATCCCAGCTTGCGGATGCGGCCGTCCGCCAGCTGTTTTTCCGCCCAATCGAAGACCTTGAGTTTCACATAATTGTCCCAGTAAGCCTGATTGAGCGTATGCAAAAGGTAAAAATCGATATGATCGGTCTGCAGGCGTTCCAGCTGCTTGAAGAAGTAATAGTCAAAATCCTCGCGCTTCCCGATCAGCCAGGAAGGCATTTTGGTCGCCAGCGCCACGCGTTCCCGGTAGCCGTCCTGCAGGATCCGCCCGACGATGGGCTCGCCTTCGCCCTGGTGGTAAGACCAGGCGGTATCGACATAGTTGACGCCCTGGTCGATGGCGTAACGAACCATGCGTTTGGCTTCTTCTTCATCGACTTTTCTATCATCGCCCGGCAGCAGCGGCAAACGCATACAACCAAAGCCCAAAGCTGAGGGCTCATAACCCGTACTCCCAAACTTTCTATATTGCATGATCTTCTCCCTTCATGAAACCATCTGAAACAATTATTCCAACAAACCTTACATCTATATTTTACCCGCACTTATCCTGACAAAACGAAATCAGCCCCGCAAACGCCCTAATGTGATCGGGAATTCTGTCTTTCATAAAGAGGTACTTACCTGCCCTTGGGAACCTTCCTCATGGCTTGGCTTTTATGCTTTTATGCTTTTATGCTTAAATTTGCGTACCCCCCATGCTTTTTAAATATCACAAGTCAGTTTTTTGCAAATTCTATTTTGTGTTTATTTCGGAGATGGTTTATTGCCTTGCTTATGGTCGGATGTGGTCAAGCCCCATCCGTACATTGATTGACAGAATGTTCGTTTCGTCTGCCTCCTCGCGCGTAAAGCCCCTCCAGGTGCCATCTATTCCAAATCAGAAAATTACCCTCCTCACCTGTTCCATTAAGGTTGGTTTTACCCTCTGGGGTACGCAAAAAAGGGGGTAAAAACGCACAAACTCTCTGTGCTTCACAACATTTAATCAGCATGTGTCCAATATTCATCCTTTTCGACCCTATGATTCCTGCCAGAAAGGGTGTATAATGCTTTTTTGCGCGCAAACGCGCGATGGTTGTTACCTGGAAAGGAGGTGAATAGCAATGACAAGTGTAACTTTGAGACCAAATGAATCGCAGGATTCCCTGCTCAAACGCTTTCGCAAGAAGGTGGTAAAGAGTGGTGTGCTCTCCAATGTGCGGCGTAAACGCTGGTTCGTTTCCAAGAGCGAACAACGACGCATGGATGAAAAGAAGGCTGTTCGACGTACTTTCCGGAAGCCCTTCAATTAGCAGCCAGGTTAGTGAGGTTTTATGGCTAAAGAAGAAGAGAAAATTACTGTAGACGGTACGATTATCGAAGCGCTGCCCGGAACACAATTCCGCGTCAGGCTTGATAACGGGCATGAGGTTATTGCCTATCTGTCCGGTCGAATGCGTCGATATTACATCCGCATTCTGCTGGGAGACGCCGTGCGGGTCGAAATGTCTCCTTATGACCTCGACCGCGGGCGTATTGTTTACCGCGCCCGCAGACCACGAACTTCTGACCTGGATATCGATTAATTGAACCAGATGCCAGCTCCACCCGGAGCTGGTTTTTTTTTATCCACTTTGGGTTAAAATAGCAATCTATGAGCAACCCATTCCCCAAGCCGCCCGGTTCCATCCGTGGATTCGATCCTGTCAGGGATACCGATGTGGTTGTCGACCTCATCGCGGATAGTTTCACCATCCAGAATGACTCGGAAGGCATGCGCATGCTCAACCAAATGCGCGATCATGCCCGCTGCGCCCGTGATGGATCGTGGCAAACGCCAAACCGGAGCGATCACCCCGGCTATGTCTGGATCATCGACGGGCAGATTGTCGGGAATATTTCCATCATTTCATTTCTTGAAGGGCTGCGCCACATCGCCCTGATCGCCAATGTTGCCGTCAGGCCCGAATTTCGCGGGCTGGGGATCGCCAGCGCCCTCACCCAACAGGCGCTGCGTTATACCAAAGCAACACGAGCCTGGCAGGTCTGGCTGCAGGTCAATGAGGACAATCAGCCTGCCCAAAAAATGTACGAAAAACTGGGCTTTGACCTCATCCGCAAGGTTAACACCTGGGCCATCGATAATGGAATCGCTAACCTGCCCGATTATTTTGAATCCCCAACAGGCGCTCAGATTCTGCCACGTAAATTCTGGGAATGGGGAAAACACAAACAGTGGTTGCGGGAATGCTATCCGCCGGACACTCGCTGGTACGCGACTGTCAACTTTTCCGCCTTCTCGCCGACTTACCCGGGGTTCCTAAATTGGGATGATCCCAGCCGGCTGCGCCATTACTCCCTGCGTCAAAATGGGAATCTGACCGGCATCCTCACCTGGCAGCAAGGCCTGCCGCGCACAGACTACCTCTGGCTGGCGCTGCTGGAAAGCCCGCTCGAAAACGAGCAGGCCTACCTACTGCTGGCTCATTTTTTACAGAACGAGTGGCAGCAGCGTGCAGTCAAAATAGAATATCCCGAAAACCGCGCCGAAGAAACTTTTTTGAAGCTGGGCTTCAAACACACCCGCAAATTGAACTGGATGAAATACAGGGATGCTTAGGTGCTGAGACCTATCGATACTGTATTAAAACAAACAGCCTGTAAAAACACAGGCTGTTTGTCATAATTACTTACCGGATCTAAAGTTCTTCGTCAACAATGATCTCGGTCAGCTTGAGAAACTCCTGCCATTCTTCGGTAAAGAAATGCAAGGTCACGTTGTTCAGTTCCAGATGATAAGTTGTTTCGCCATCCGGTTCTTCAGCCTTCCAGGCCAAATAATTTTCAGTTTCTGCAATTGTAGTGGTGATAGGTTCTTGATCTTCCATGGGTTCCTCCATAATTATTGCTTTGATTATCCCACGCCCTTGGTCAGGATGCAAGACGAATCAGAAATTCCGATCCTTATCAATCAGAAATTCCGATCCTTATCAGGCGGATAAAAACGTGCAAATGTCTTCCTGAACCAGGCCCGAATGCTTTTAAGTGGCTTTTCGAATCGGGGCGCGATCTTATCCCAAACCTTTCGCAGGCCTTTCAGCAATGCCGGTTCTTCTGGCTTTTGGTAATACTGAATTTCAGCCCATGGATCCTGATCGAAAAGTTTCCGCGTGCTGTAACGTAAAAGCAATTTGAGCGTAGCAAATGCCGGAGCTGCCAAAATGACACCAAGAATGCCCAGGATCTGAGCTCCAACCAAAGCCGAGATCATGATGGCAGCCGGATGCACTTCCAGCGATTGCCCCATGACCTTGGGCATGAGCATCTGATCAAGCATCAGATCGATCACCAAAGCCACTCCAAGAATAAGAATGGCATAGACAATTTTAGTCATGCCAAAGGGCGTTGGGTCCTGCAACAAGGCGCCGACAAAAAAACCTATCCAACCGATCGCCGCGCCGAGGTAAGGGATAAAACGACCCAGCCCAGCGATAATTGCCAGAATAAAGAAGTAAGGCAGCCCCATAATGCCCAGAAAGATTGAATAAATGATGATCGCAATCGTAACAACGGTAAACTCACCGCGAATAAAAGCATTGAAGATTTTGGAAATTTCCTGGCCTAAACGCCGAAAATCCTTTTCGTAGCCCGGAATGCTAAAGTTGAAGATCTTGCGCTTTGCGCCTTCTGATTCAGAGATAAGGAAAAAAGAGACCATGAAGGTGATTCCAATGTTGAACAAAAAACCACCAACCTTGCCGACGACCGTGGTGGCAACATTGCCAGCCTGGCTGGCGATGGGCTGCAAAGAACTTGAGATCAATTCACCAAGCGATTCAAAATCCAGATTTGGGGTTGTAAACTGGAACGGCCCCAGCACGATCTTCTGCTGAGACCACTTTTCGAGGAAAGCAGTGATATTGTCTACATTGTTGATGATCGTTTGAAATAGCGATTGAACCTGATTTGCCAACTGAGCACCGCCAGCAACGATCCCCCAAATTATCAAACTGGCGAAAAACAGGTAAACGATCACAACTGATAATCGCCAATTGATACGCGCCTTTTTATGAAGAAAGTTACAGATCGGATGCAATAAGAACGCTATCAGGAAGGCTGTGAGTAAAAGGATAAAGTATTGTTTGAATCCGATAACCAAAGCCAGCGCACCCACTACAAGCAGAAGACCAACGATCAGCTTTGTGGCCCATCCCCAGGGTGGCGAATCGTTTTTTCGCCGCTTGCTTTTCTGCCCAACTTTTTCTTCATTCAGGGCTGGGTTCGACTCGTTGTTTAAATGAGTTTGATTGCTTTCCACTTTACTGTTTTCCATAAGCTTATTTTAATCGCTTTTTCGGATTCCAAACAATAGCTTGTCAATATCCGGCAGTGGTTCATCGATAATAGCAAAAATGCTGCAAATTAGCCTTGGAAAACAAGAAATCATCCAATACCCAACGCGATCAGAAGGATCCAAAAGATCATGGCGAAGAAGATCAACCACTCAGAAATGGCGAATTTCCAAACCCGGGGCCTTTCCAGATCAGGGGCAGAGAGAACATCATGCCCGACATCTCTGACAGTCCACATCAGACCAAGGAAGATGCCAAAAGCCAGTATTGGGAACAGCCCGGCCAAACCCAGATAACGCGACGCGAGAAAAACTTCGCCCTTTTGTAAAAAGAAGGCCAGCGAAAAGGCAATTACCATCAGAAACCCGGCCCTAAAAAAGGTGATCGCTGCCGCGATATGCCTCTTCATGTTATCCATGGGGAAACCACCCACCATTGAAAGAGAAAACTCTGTGATCACGCCCAACACCATGCCCGCTTTTGCCCAGAATCCAGGAAGCTGAAGGCCGAGAGATAAGCTAAAGATCACAATGCAGACCCCACAGACCATCATTCCTAGATTAAATACCCATGCCCAGCGAGAAACCCCACGCTCCCCCAGTTCGGAAATATAGTGATTGAGAAAGGAATATTTTTCCCCTTTGCTGCCGCGATAGACAAAGCCAGGGATCAGCACACCCAGCAAGCCAAAAACGACTCCGATCACCCCTATGGTCTTAAGTAGAACTGGATTTTGAAGCATACTCATTTCCTAACCTCGGCGCTTAGTGAATTTATTGTAACTGAAGATTGCTGAAATCTTTTAGTACAGGATGGAACCAAAGAAAAATTCCATTCGGACACCGCTCGGTCATAATACCAATTGATCGATCTGGTTCCATTGTTTCAATCTTGTTCACATCACAGACCGTCATACGCTAACGGTCACGCTACCAGCCCGCCTTCACATCTTTCATCATATTTGCTGGCCTGGCGTACTGAAACAAAACTTCTATTCATCATTGAATCACTTTATTGTAAGAAGCACTAAGTTCCAATACAAGTACTGAATCCTTTTCACCTTTCTCATTAATCACAGGAATTTCAAATGTGTGAACGGTTATCGGGGTTTCTGTAAGGCATCTAATTGCACCTGTTTTAAATTCCTCTAATTGAAGAGCCCTGTTCACCTGAAAACCTGTGATACGTCCATCGTTTTCTATGTCTATGACCATTGTGCCGCCACTTGCATTATCAAAAACGACCAGATGACAAACAATATCGTCTGGTCTGATCCTGGCACTTTTTCGATCGAAGAAATGATTCTCTTTTGTGATTTGAAAGGATTTGACTTTATTGGAATTATTTTCGTTAACCATCTGAACTGTTTACCTCCTTTTCTAAATTCTGAATCACACCATCTATATCGAAAATATGATCAATTTCTTCATGTATCTTTAGCTTTGATTACCTTTTGCTTCAGCTCCTGAAAACTTGCGTTCATTTTATCTTCACCATGGAAAATCAATGTATAATCTTGATCGAAAACCCTTGCCTTGATGAAAATTGTGTTACAATAGGCAGGCTAAAATAAAATAAGTCTCTAACCGGACGCTCTACTAAAGAAAGCTGGTGCCCCTGGGCTTAATATCCCGCCGAGGTGGAGAATCAAAGAAATGAAGAATTCCTTGGTCTCTTCTCGTTGGGTTAACGGGAAGAGATTTTTTAATACTAAGGAAGGAGGAAGTGTACATTGGCATTTTCGAAACAACAAAAAGAAGTTATTGTCGATCAGTATCGTGAATGGATTGATAAAAGCAAGGCTATTTACTATCTGACCTACAAAAAAATGACCATGCCCGCTATCAATGACGCGCGCGCCAAACTGCGTGAATCTGAGAGCCAGATGCATGTGGTCAAAAACCGTCTCTTCACCCGTGTTCTGGAAGAAAAAGGCTATTCTTTTGACCCCAAAACCTGGGAAGGAAACAATGTTGTCGTCTTTGCGTTCGAGGACGCTCCCGCAGCTGCGAAAGCGCTGACCGAGATCACCAAGGGTAACGAAGTTTTCGCTGTCGTTGGTGGTTATCTGGACAAGGCGTTGTTGGATGCAAGACAAGTCAAGGCGCTGGCAGATCTGCCGACCTTACCGGTTATGCGCGCATTGCTGTTGGGGACCATTTTGGCTCCCGCCAGCCAGTTGGTTCGTACTTTGGCAGAGCCCGCCCGTGGGTTGGCTGCTGTCATTAAAGCAAACTCAGAAAAGCAGACGAATGCTGCTTAATAGGCTCGTTTCGAAACGAGAAAGATTATTAATTTAGAAAGAATAAATAGGAGAAAGAAATGGCTGATTTAGAAAAAATCGTTGAGGAACTGAGCAAACTATCCGTGTTGGAAGCTGCTGACCTCGTCAAAATGTTGGAAGAAAAATGGGGCGTCTCTGCTGCCGCTCCCGTCGCTGCAGTTGCTGCTGGCCCCGCTGCCGCCGCTGTTGAGGAAGAAGTTGAAGAAAAGACTGAATTCGATGTCATCATCAAAAATGCTGGTCCCAAGAAGATCGAAGTCATTAAAGTCATTCGCCAACTCACCAGCCTTGGTTTGGTTGACGCCAAGAATATGGCCGAAACCGCTGACGCCAAAGTCCTCGAAGCTGTTGGTAAAGACGTCGCCAACGACGCAGTCGCCAAGCTCAAGGAAGCCGGCGCCGAAGTCGTTCTGGCATAGTCCAATCAAAAAGCAAAGCCCCCTCCCGCAGGGGGCTTTTTTTAATTAATGTGTATCGATACATTCTTTTATTGGAAGAGTGTGGAAATACTACCCAAAGAATGTTTTGTACAGCCTTAGGGCGTGTATGGCATCCCAAGCGTACACTACAGTGGATTGTTATCAAAAAATTTTTTTGGCGCGAATTGGTAAAAAATAAAGTCTTAAAAATGAGCTATTATTAATTCAATAGTGAAAGGATAATTATGAAACAAAGATCAAAAATAATATCAATTCTGCTGATCGCTGTTTTCCTTTTCTCAGGCTGCAATATGCTGACCCAATACCTTCCAGCTGACAAAGTTGACACTATCGCAACTGTGCAAACTGGGGTTGAAGAACTAAGACCAGAAATTGAACAACAGATCACCCAATTGCCCGCCACGCTCGAGAGCATGGCGACCCAGTACGCCCCGACCATCGAAACCCTGGCGACCAAAGTCCCAGCAACATTGGAGAGCATCCTGCCAAACAACGAGAGCAGCCTTTATACAGGCGAGATGAAAGTCATCGAAACGGACGATTTTGTGATCAAGCTGCCTGTGGCGCTTGCTGACAATGCCTATATTATGAATGTTGAGGAAAGCGAAGACTTTGGCTTCGGCACACCCAGCCACCGAACAATTTTGTTTGAAGGCTATGTGATCCCTGAACATTTTCACACCCCAACCATCTACATCTTTCCAGTTGAGGAATTCAAGGCCAGCAATCCTTTCGTCGAGGAAGAGATCGAGAGGCTGGAGGGATTTCTTTTAGAACCGAATCGCGATTTGCAGACAGAAGACTCTTTGCCCTTCTTACCGCCCTTCAACGCTGCCCAGATTTTCCATGTTCTGGTTGGAAGGCTTGAATCTGAACATGGACGTGGGATCCGCTATTTGACGGAATATGCTCAGTATAATGCCCTGATCGTGAATGAGGACATCTTCTACACCTATCAAGGTCTTAGCGCGGACGGGAAGTATTATGTTGCCGCGGTTCTGCCGACCCATAGTTCGCTATTAGAAGCAAACGGGAACACTTTGCCAGATTTCAATTCCCAGGAAGATTACGACAAAATGGTCGCGACCGAAGTAGAGAAAATCCTGGCTCAAAATGGAGGCTTACTTACTCCTGCCATTGAGGCTCTCGACGCGATGATGTTGTCTCTGACGATCCTGAAGTAGAGTGTTGGTCTATCGATAATTTAAAAAAGCCGGATTCAGAACGATAGTCCGGCTTTTTTGCTTTACCTAATAAGATCTCATTCCTTGAAAATAAAAAACAGGCTAAGCGTGGCTTGACTTGTCGAAAAATTCACGCAAAATCGGGGCGAGCACAGCGGCATCCACCGAATGGGTTTGACCAGGCAATAATTGGGCTTGGGCGTTTGGGATCGTTTGGGCAAAAGCGCGCATAATGCCGGGTGAGGTTTTGAAGCTTTTGTCGCCCGCGAGCATTAATACCGGTTGAGAGAGTTTCTTTGCGTCTTTTTTGAGGAAATAGCGGTTTTCGGTTTGGATCAGGGCTTCGTGAGCGATGGTGGCGGCCATGTCGATCAGTATCGGGCCCTTTTCGCCGGAAAGGACATCATCGATTTTCGTTTCGCTCATGCCGACAAAACGCATGAAACGGGTTGTGACGGCGCGATGATCTCCTTTTTTTACCTGACGCTTAATTTCCTCTATGAGCAATTTGTTATTAAGGTCGTTTATCCATCCCGAGGAGAGCGGCGGCTCGTAAGCCGCGAGAGCGTTTATCTGGCCGGGCAGACGGAACGCGGTGAAGAGCGCCAGAGCGCCGCCAGCGGAGTGGCCGTAGAGCATGGCTTTGCCACCATTGGCTTCGATGAGAGCTTGCAGGTCATCAATTTCTTTGCGAACAGTATAGGGCGGATTGTCTTCACTGTCGCCTCTGCCGCGCCGATCGTAAGTCAGGACGGTGAAATCTTCGCAGAGCAGGGGGGCAAGATCGGCGGGAGTGCCAAAGCTGCGCGTGTTGAGTGCGCCGGTGATGATGATCAGGAGCGGGCCCGAACCGCTAAGTTCGTAGGCGATCTTTGTTCCATCGGAGGAAAGTACCGTTTGCATTGCCTGATTGTAAACGCAGATGGCGATGTTATATTGATTTGTAAAACACTTTTTAGCTTTGCTAGCTTGATCATGCACAATAGATTCCTTCCTTGATTAGTGATACTTAAATAAGAAAGCCGGGCCTGGAAGCAGCGGCTCGGCTTTCGTTCCCCTAATTAAAAAATTAGTTACTGGTCTAATTGGCGGATGACCAGCAGGACTTTCCCCTGAATTTCAACGATAGCGGGGTTGTTTATGATGATGGGCTGCATGGAAGGGTTGGCGGGCTGCAGGCGAACGCGGCCGTTCTCGGCGTAAAAATACTTGAGCGTGGTCTCATCGCGGTCGTTAAGCCAGATCGCGACCATTTCGCCATTGCTTGCCTGGTTGGTGCGGCGCATGACGACAATATCGCCGTCATTGACCATCGCGTCGATCATGGAGTCACCCTGCACCTTGAGGGCGTAAAGATCGCCCAGGTTTTCGTTGCGAGGCAGCAAACTGCGGGCGATATCGACCCCGGATTCCGGATCATAATAGCTAAAATCAGAGGCGGGGACGGGCATGGGTTCACCGGCGATGATGTTACCAACCAAGGGGATCGAGATCAACTGTTCGACCAGGTTGCTGACCCCGGCTTTGAGGTTTTGGACCAGCTCGCCGGCGCTGTCTTTGATCAGGTTGATGCCGCGCGATACATTGCTTTCACGTTCAATGTAGCCCATATCTTCCAGTTGGTTGAGGTAATAGTTGACAAGTGAAGTTGAGCTGATCTGCGTCTCGGAACCAATTTCACGAATGGAGGGAGGGTAACCCTTTTCGGTCTGCCATTCCTGGATGCAGTTCAGGATATTTGTGTGCCGTTGACTCAATCCTTTGCGTATTTTTGCCATCATTCAACCCTTCTCCGGAAAAACTGTTCCATGGATGAATAATATCAGAACATATGTTCAGTGTCAAGACTCAGCAAAACGATTTCAGGCATGTCTATATGGCGTTCATCCTATTCCCTCATCCGGCTATAACCCTCACCCTGGTAAACCAGGGTAAACAGTCCGCCCTTCGGACACCCTCTCCTGCTGAGAGGGCGGGCCTTCTCCCCATGGGCGAAAGCTTTGACTCTCATCCTGTCTTTGCCGTTAAGACCAGCAGAGATGCTCTGAATGGCACGGGTGGCAGGTTGCCTCACGATATTTTCCAAAGTGTGGGTGCATGTGAGGGAATGATAATTGCAACCTAAGAACTGAGGAGTCTGCTTATGAAAACAAAGAATCTGATCTTTATTTGCCTGGGATTGGTCTTCCTGAGTGTTATTTTTGTTATTTTTCAGTCGGCCGAAGCGAAAAGTGAGACGAAAGATGATTTCCCAGTCGATTCGGCGGCAGCTAAATTTGGTCTGATCGAAAATGACAGTCTGTGGCTTTTGACCGAATCCAGGCTTTACATTACAAGCAACAATGGCGAGCGATGGCAGGATATTACGCCCGAACACTCTGGCAGCATTGAGAGCGTTCATTTCCCTGACCAAAAGCTTGGTTTTGTGCTTTTCTTTGATCAAACGGAAGCGCAAAAGAACTTGCAACTGTTCAAGACGCTGGATGGAGGCGGTACCTGGCAGCCAGTTGAGCAAGGTTTGGAAAAATTGATCAATGATCTTTACCCAATGCCACTTCAAAGCATCCAAATGCATTGGTTCGACGAAAACCACGGTTTGCTCTTAATTAAAGAAGCCACCAGCGCAAACTTCAGTAAAGGCAGCTTGCTGGTCACGAAATCAGCTGGGATGAAATGGGAGGCATACGAAGTGCCTGTTGCTGATGGATTTAAGGTTGTGGATGAAGATGTGCTTTTCCTTTCTGACCCCTTTAAAGAGAATATCAGTTATCGCAGCCAGGATGGGGGGATAAGCTGGTTTGAGGTATCAAGGCAAGATCCTCAATTCCAACCCGAAGATCGATCGGGTGGAACCCTTTCTTCGGTACAAACTCTGGATCAGAAACAGGTCTGGGCAATTTATAGTGATGGGAACTGTGAATCTTTCTCTCTGGAAGATGGTTCATCGAAACTGGATTGTGCGATGAGCTGGGCTTTGAGCCACAGCGAAGATGGCGGAGAAAACTGGGTAAACCTTCCTTTGCCGGATGGCAAGACCCAGGTGGAAAAGACTTTTTCCTTCAATACGGTCCTACTGGAGCCAAATGAAGAGTCTCCAGGCCCAGAGGGACTTCAAAACACCTCGTGGGTTCGCACTTTTAAGGGGCACGCTTTTGATGTTTGTGAGATACCCGAGCTGGCAGAAATGCAGACCTGGATCAGCGCCAGCCCATTTCGGGTGGTAAATCTCTACATCGGTGGCATTTCCCGCTACTGTCGAAATACAGCTTTAAATGCAAGCTATATTCGCTCAATGTACAGCCAGGGCTGGCTTTTTATCCCCACCTGGGTGGGACCTCAGGCGCCTTGCACAAGTTTTCGGAATCGCTTCTCTTATGATGTCAATGAGGCTTATCAACAAGGCGTGGATAACGCCAATCAAGCCGTCGCGAAGCTGAAATCGCTCAATCTCACCAACGCTGATGGCAGCGGCAGCATTGTTTATTACGATCTGGAATATTTCACCTATTCGACGCAATGTTCCGCGGCAGCCCGTGCTTTTGTTAACGGGTGGAATACGCGATTGAGCCAGTTGGGGACCCGTTCCGGGCTATACGCGACTTCCAGCAATATTACGCAAAACAGTTTTTGGAGCGTCGCAAATCCGCCTTACGCGGTTTGGGTCGCAGAATGGTACAAGACGCCCGGGTTCCGAGCCGATGAAACGGTTTGGAATCTGAGACATCTTTCCAATGCTTACTGGACGAGCAATCAGCGGATTTTGCAATATTCAGGCACTTTTACTGGTACCTGGGGCGGGGTTTCCATCGGTATTGATCCGGATGTGGCTGAAGGGCCGGTCGCCGTTCCGTCCGGGGTGGATTTTATTCCACCTGAAACAACGATTACGCTGGATGGCCAGGCGGGTTATGAAGGCTGGTACAAGAGCGCTGTAAAGGTGACGCTCAGCGCGACAGACTTTTATACCGGCGTCAAACAGATCTACTATAAAATAGCTGATGAACCCTGGTTGCCATACAGCACTCCTCTAACAATCAATCGCAATGGCATCTTCAATGTTTATTACAGAAGTCTCGATAAGGCTGGCAACTGGGAGGATATACGCGTGAAAATTCTGAAAATAGACACGCTGCCGCCAATCAACCCGACTACGATCTCGCCAGGTTGTCAGGCTTATAACGGCGTGCCTCAGCCGTGGTGCAATGACGCGAAGTTTACCTGGAGCGCAGCCAGCGATGCCGGCGTGGGGCTTTCCCCCACGAACACCTATCAATACTACTGGGGTACGAACTGCACAGGCACCGCGTCCAACACAACGGTTGAGAGAGTTTTTGACCCTCCGGCCATTCCGGCTTATTCGCAATATTGTTTCCGCCTGCGGGCACAAGACCGTCACGGGAACTGGAACGCGTGGAAGACGATGTTCGTCCTGCGCTATGACCCATCGATCAAGGAAATCATTTGGGGACCGATATTATTTAAAAAATGAGATGATGTTCATCGAAGCAATTTCTTTTTGCAGCAAGTTTTGGTGGCCGGGTTAAAGTTGAACATGCTGGATAAACGTCGGATCGAAGGGAAAGCACCTTCAATACCCTTGGGGGTGCTTCGTCCCGACCTTGCGAAATCGAACCTAAAGCATGGAAGTCGAAATGGAAGGAATGGAACTATTTGTTCTCCCTTTGGGTGACTGGTGCTGACCTTGTTGTAGAACCAGGTATCAGGTTGCGCTTATCAACAGCCCGTTATCGTTTATAATCCCATGCCGAACCCACAGGGTATAGTTTGAGGAGCTGTCAGGATGAAAAAGGTCAGAGCATTTTTAAAGGAAATAGATTTCGGTTGGCGAACGCTGCGCGACTTCGCTCTGATCATTCTTGGTGGTTTGGTGCAGTCTCTGGCAGTTCGCTCTTTCCTGGTGCCTGCCCAATTGGTAAGCGGCGGTGTCAGTGGTCTGGCGCAATTCTTTTATTATCTATGGGACTGGCCGATCGGTATGGTCACCATGGTGGCAAATATTCCTCTTTTCGTGCTGGGATGGAAACACCTGGGCGGACCGCGGTTCGCGATACGAACGATGTTATCGGTGTTTTCCTATACAATTCTGACCGATCTGCTGCTGGAGTTGACGGGTTCAAACCCCATTACGGATGATCTTTTGCTAAACACGCTCTATGGCGGCATTTTGCTCGGGGTCGGGCTGGGCCTGGTTTATCTCGGCCGGGGAACCAGCGGCGGCACTGATATCATCGGTAAAATTTTGAATCAGCGATACGGAATCTCACTTTCATTGGCATATATGATCACCGATTCCTTTCCAGTGATACTGGCTGGATTTTACTTTGGCTGGGATAAGGCATTATACGGTTTGATCATGATCTATCTGAGTGGCGTCGCGGCTGATATGATCTCGCAGGGCTCCAACGTTATCCGCGAAGCCATCATTATTACGGATCGATCGCAGGAAGTCATCCTGGCGATCAGCGACGAGTTAGGTCGGGGGGCGACACTCCTGCAAGCCAAGGGAAGCTATACACAGAAGGACCGCCCGGTCATCTTTTGTGTTGTGACCGCCGGAGAAGTGATCCGTTTGAAAACGATCGTTCATGATATCGACCCGAAAGCCTTTATGGTGGTCGGGCATGCCAATGAAGCCCTGGGCGAGGGTTTTAAGCCCCTGGTTGAGAAGTGATCTGAGGGACGAGCCATGACGGAAATTCGGGCAATTCAAGCCGATATCACGACCCTTACGGTGGACGCGATCGTCAACGCTGCCAATCGAAGTTTGTTGGGCGGCGGCGGGGTGGATGGCGCCATCCATCGGGCTGCCGGACCTGAATTGTTGCGCGCTTGTCGGGGTTTGAACGGTTGTGAGACGGGTGAGGCGAAGATCACGCCGGGGTTCAAGCTGCCCGCGCGTTATGTGATCCATACGGTCGGGCCGATCTGGAGGGATGGTTCTCACAATGAGGCAAAATTACTGGCGAATTGTTACCGAAACAGCCTTGTTCTGGCTGCTGAAAACGGTGTCAAATCAATCGCCTTTCCCTCGATCAGCACCGGTGTTTACAGATATCCCATTGAAGAAGCCGCAAAGATCGCTGTCGATACGGTACGGGAAGTTGTATTGGAGCTTGCGGGCTTTGAAACAGTGATCTTCTGCTGCTTTTCCCGATATGATCTGGAGATCTACCAACAATATCTGGCGAAGGCTTAAGAATTAATTGGCTTGCCCAGTTTAAGCTCCATTTTCTCAAGAAGGGCATCGTCGGGGGACTGCCCGTTGTAGGTATCCATAAAAACAGAAAGCATCATGTTGCAATCGGCGGCTTCGTGGGTGATGTTTTCCTTGCGCAGTCGGTCGTTGTTGCGGATCCAACCGGGTTTGCGCGAAACAATCTCGTCGGCTTTCAGGCCTAAATCCGCATAGGATTGGAAAAGCTCCTGTTCTTCCTCGGTCAGGTCAACCGGTTGAATGGCAAGCCAGGCTTCTGCCAGTTCCCCAACTTCGGAAAGATAAAAGAGGAGTGCGCTTTTTTGGTCTGGCCAGCCCAGGCCGCGTTGATCGTAATAATCCTTGATAATTTCTATTTTCATAATGGCTCCTGAGGAAATTTTACCCTATCAAAGCTAACTCGAATATGATCATATCGCTCAATGCTATTGTTATTCATTACGATGCTTATTCCATTGCCTTGTGATAAGATTGACCCACTGCTTTTTATAACAATTGAGGTGAAAATGACAGAAGTCCCTATTCAATGGATTGCCAACAACCACGCCCTGGAGAATCCAAAATCGAAGCTGGCAGCAGAGCTTTTTCCGGCTGGAACAGCCCGCAAGGTGCGCCAGCTGCACAGCTCCATCCCCGGCTACCAGATGAGCCCGCTCAAGAGCCTGCCGCGACTGGCAAAACGCATCGGCGTGGGCGGAATCTGGGTCAAGGATGAATCTGCCCGCCTCTCGCTCAACTCCTTTAAGGTTTTGGGCGGCGCGTACGCCATCTATCGCAAACTGCTTGAACGCGGCGGCTTCAACCAGGACGAACTTTCCCTGCGCGATCTGTTGCAGCTGGATGGCGACCATCGTGAAAAACTGGGGCATCCCGTCTTTGCCACTGCCACGGACGGCAACCACGGCACCGGCGTGGCCTGGGCGGCAAACAAAATGGGTTTTCCGGCTGTCATTTATGTTCACTCGCTGACCACCAAAGACCGCATCCGCGGGATCGAACGCCAGGGCGGCAAGGTGGTTGTCGTGGATGGCAATTATGACGATGCCGTGCGCCAGGCCAGCATTGACGCCAAAGCCAACGGCTGGGAAGTGATCTCCGATACGTCCTGGGAGGGCTACGAAGATGTGCCCAAGTGGATCATGCAAGGCTACGCCACCATGTTCTCGGAAGCCCAGGAGCAATTCTCCGGGCAGGGACTAAGCCGACCAACGCACCTGCTGGTGCAGGCGGGGGTGGGCTCGCTCGCGGCGGCTGCGATCGGTTTTTATTCGGTCTTGTTTGAGGATAATGTTCCGCTTTCCATGGTGGTTGAGCCAACCAAAGCGGCTTGCTTGTTCGAATCGATCAAAAAAGGCGACGGCAAACCGCATAGTGTTACCGGCGACCTGGACACCATTATGGCAGGTCTGGCATGCGGCGATCCCAACCCACTCGCCTGGGAAACGCTCTACAACTGCGCTGATTACTTCGCGGTCTGTCCTGATTATGTGGCAGCCAAGGGCATGCGCGTCTATTCCACACCGCTGTATGGCGATCCCTTCATCGTTTCCGGCGAATCCGGCGCGGTGACGCTGGGCGCGCTGATGTACACGATGGAATATGAAGGCGCGCGCGAATTGCGCGAGGCGATAGGGCTGAACGAGGAATCGCAGGTTTTGCTGATCAATACCGAGGGCAACACCTCACCGGATGAATTCAGAAGCGTGGTTTGGGAAGGCAGCATGCCTGTTCCCGATGAATACAAAATGCACGCCCGCGAAAGCGAAGAGTAGGTAAAGTCCTATTGTCCGTAACGGAACCTAACCGTTATGGGCTCCGTTTGGTTTTATAGTCGAATCAAGAGCCAATCTACGGATTGGCTCGTCGTTTTCTGTTTCCTTAGGATTGGAAAATTGTAATTAACCTAATAAAATTCAAACATTAATCCTTTAGTCTTGGTATCATTAGCGCTCGATGGAAAACTCAAATCAAAAGAAAACAAACGAAGAAAAACAATATCAGGCAATAGGTCAGATCCCCGAATATTTGCGGCATCTCCTGCATACCTGCACGCGCGACCATCTTTCCAACCCACATCCGAAACTGGGTGAGGTGGTGACGGTCAGGCTGGAGTTCCCTTCGCAAGGCAAGCCCGAGCAGGTGGTCCTGCGCACGATCCCGAACGGCGAGCAGCAGCTTAGCGCTCTGAAAAAGGTGGCGGAAACGGAATCGAAGCAGGTTTGGGAAGGGCGGCTGAAAATAAATGAACCGAAGGTGCCTTATCGCTTCGCCATCCAGGATCAGGGGCGGATCTGGTGGTACAATGCTGCCGGGCTTCATAATCATGTCCCTTTGGGCTTGTTCGACTTCAAGCTCCTGGCGGATGTGCCCGAGATCCCCTGGCTGCAAAGCAGTGTTTTTTATCAGATATTTCCTGACCGCTTTGCCAACGGCGACCCGTCCAACGATCCGAAAGACGAAGTGCTGGATATCTACCCCGGCGTCACCCGCAGTACCTACCCATGGGGGGAACGCCCGAATCAACCCGAAAGCCGAATGCATTTTCCATTTTATGGCGGCGACCTGGCCGGCATTGAGCAAAAGCTGCCCTATCTGCAGGATCTGGGCGTGAATGCGCTGTATCTCAACCCGATCTTCACGGCTTTTACCAATCACCGCTACGATGTGGCTGATTTTCGAAATGTCGATCCGGTTTTGGGCGGCAACGAGGCGCTGATCTCGCTTTCGAAGGCCTTGAAAGCGAAGAAGATGCGTTATATCCTCGATATTGTCACCAACCACTGCGGCGCCGGGCATCCCTGGTTCCGCGAAGCCTATAAAGACCCTGAAAGCCCGAAACGAAGCGCATTTTACTTTGATGAGGGAAACAATTACGTTTCCTGGATGGGTTTTGGACATCTGCCCAAGCTAAATTATCGCAACACTGAGCTGCGCGAAAAAATGTTCGAGGGCGAATCGAGCGTTTTCGCGCATTGGCTGAAGGCGCCTTATCAGGCTGACGGCTGGCGCGTGGATGTGGGCAACATGCTGGGGCGCCACGATGCCGACCAACTGGACGGCGAAGTCCTCCCGGCGATCCGTCGAGCGGTTAAACGTGCCTCGGCTGAGAGCTATTTGATCGGGGAGAACTTTTTTGAGGCGATCGGGCAGCTGCAGGGCGATATCTGGGACGGCGTGATGAACTACGCCGGATTCAGCGATCCATTTTTGCATTGGCTCAAGCCTTACCGCCACAGCGCCCTAAAATGTGAAACTGTTCTGAAATCCAGCTTGCCGGATGAGACGGACAGCCTGATCCAAAGCTGGCAGACGAATCTCGCGGCTATCCCGTATTGTGTTGCCTTGCAGCAATTCAACCTGCTCGGCAGCCACGATACCGCGCGCATCGCGACGATCCTCGAAGGTGATCAGGCCTTGATCAAACTGGCTGCCATGGTGCAGTTCGCTTTCCCGGGCGTGCCTTGCGTTTATTATGGCGATGAGATCGGTTTGCGGAATGAAGAAGGATTTGGCCAGCGCAACTGCTTCCCCTGGGATGAAAGCCGATGGGATCACGACCTGCGCGCTTTTTATCAGCGTTTGATCGGATTGCGAAGGTCGAGTCCGATCCTGGCTTACGGCAGTTTTAGAGTTTTATATTGGGATGAGTTTGGATTTGTGTTTGAGCGGGCTTTGGCGGGTGAGCGCGTTTTGCTGAGCGCCAACCGTGAGGCAAGACCCTATGAGGTTATGATCGATTTTGCCAGGCTTGAAACCGAACGGAATTATGCCTTTGAAGGCTTCTTTAGTGGCGAAAGGCTGGAAGTCAGGGCTGGTCAGCTGCGCTTGCCTGCTCGGGATAAAGGGGCTGAGATCTGGATTGAATAAAGCGGATGTGGATTGAAAATGCCCTAATATTTTGCAATTTCAATCTGACGTTCTGTTTTCATTTAGCCCCTCATCCGCCCTACGGGCACCTTCTCCCGAGCGGAGAAGGCTTTTTTTACTCGCCTTGCGCGCAACTCATCCATTGCCTTGCGGGCTACTCCTCACCCTGGTAAACCAGAGCGCAAGCAGTCTGCCCTAAGGGCATCTCTGTTAATCACGACCTGCCCCAATCCACTCGACCTGACAGAACTATGTACCAATTAGATATCGTCTTGAATGTCAGGAGAAAGGTGCAAATCTGACAGTGGGACAGTGGGCGTAGGTCGAGATCGAAATGGAACATAAATTCCGTTCCATTTCGATCCGACGTCCAACAATTATGCACAATGAATCAAAAGCTTATTAAACAAACGATTTTAATTATCAACATACTTAACTTATTCGAAATAGATACAAACTCACAAATACAAGTCCTGGATAAATCTCACTATTGGACGTCGGATTGACAGCGCAAACGTTGCGTTTGCGCTGTCAATCTCGACCTACCCGAACACGCGACCTGCCCGGACATTGAGGGTCGTAAAACAAGAATCGTAGATGGCGAACGAAAGCTCCGATTCGCTTATAATCAAGCCATGAACAGTTTGAAGGACGGTTCAAAGAGGGTTGTATCCGGAATGATCGGGCGGGTGAATGGCGCGCGTGATTTTTTGCGCAGTCTTTACCTCAAGCTCAATAAGGCCACCGGCGGTTCGCTGGGGATCTTACGCCATACCTTCACGAATTTCTCGATGATGCGCGGGCCCGAAGCGGCAGCCAGTTTGTCTTATTACGCCCTTTTTTCAATTTTTCCTGCTACCTTAGCCATTGTATCGATTGGCTCATTGTTCCTGGAGCGGGAAGTCGTACGTCAAAAACTCCTTGAAGCAATTCTTCAATTTTTGCCAGTTTCAGCAGATTTCATCAACAATTTAATATCGGGTGTACTTGATAAGCGAGGCGCTTTCACAGTTGTGGCGCTTCTTTCCCTGGTATGGTCAGCCAGCAATGTTTTTGACAAGATCATAGTCAATGTCAATCGCGCCTTCCCCAAGGGGCGCAACCCCGGCTTTTTACAGAGCCGGGCAATGGCCCTGTTGATCATTTTGGTCCTGGTGATTCTCTTTCTGGGCTCCTTGTTGATCGATACGGTTCAGGGATTCTTTCAGATCGATAAAGTACATCTCGGGAATGTTTATCTAACTGAGACAGCTCTGTATGACTGGCTGCGTCTGCTGGTTCCACTGGTCATTAAATTTCTGCTCTTTCTGACAATTTACAGCTGGATCCCCCGCAATACAAGTATCCGCTTTCGGGCCAAACTGATTGGCGCCATTGTAGCCGCAGGCCTTTGGGAACTGGCAACGCGGGCGCTCACCTGGGCGCTCTCGAATGGCTTTACCAACTACGAGCCGGTTTATGGCTCACTCTCATCCATAATCGCCCTTATGACCTGGATGTACCTTAGCGGATACATCGTGTTTTTGGGGGCGCATCTGGTTCATGCCGTAAATTATCATTTTACTGCTCTAAAAGCTGTGGAAGAGGCGGCTGAGACCAGTAAAGAACCCGAGGAGGAAAGCAGCGATGACTGACCTGTCGATATTGATCCTCACCCTGAATTCAAAAAGCTATTTGCGTGACTGTTTGAATTCGATCAGGGCCTTTCCGCCTGCCGCGACCTATGAAATATGGGTGGCTGATAACGGTTCAAACGACGGTACGGTTGAGATGCTGGAAGCGCAATATCCGGAAGCGCGGATCATCCTCAATAAATCGAATCTGGGTTTTACCAAGCCGACCAATCAGCTATTAAATGCTGCCAATGGTGAGTTCCTGCTGCTTCTCAATCCGGATACCTTGCTGACGGAGGATTGTTTTACTCCGCAACTGGATTTTCTGAAAGAAAACCCGCAGGTCGGGATCAGCATTCCGAAGGTTTTGAATAAGGATGGAACTTTTCAGAAACAATGCCGGCGTGGTGAAGCGCGCCCAATTGAAGTGATCGGTTATATCCTTGGGTTGGGTCAGCTTTTTCCAAATAACAGAAAGCTGAATGGCTATTTGCAGTCCTGGCTTCCCGAAGACCAGGTCGCGGAAGTGAAGGCGGTCTCGGGGTCGTGCATGTTCATCCGGCGAAAGACCTGGGAAGCGGTCGGGCCTTTCGATGAGCGCTTTTTTGCCTATCAGGAGGACAGCGATTATTGTATGCGCGCGCGGGAAGCGGGTTGGAAGGTCATGTACGTGCCCCTGAGCCAGATCACCCATTATGGGGGTAAAGGCGGTTCGGGCACACAACCCTGGAAGAAAATCAAACACTGGCATTTGTCATATTTTAATTATTATCGCAAACACTTCGCCAAAGACCACTGCTGCTTGTTCAATCTGGGCTTTTACTTATTGATGCTGGGGAAATATCTGCTGGCACTGCTTTGGAATGCCATCAAGATGATCTTTGGATGGGTGATCTCGCCTTTCAGGCAAAAAAAGTAATTGGATTTGTAGATCGTTGAAGAAGTGAAAAAAAGAAGGTCGGTTTTTCCGCCGACCTTTTCAGTTTCTTTACGTGGATATTGTTTCGACCAACGCTTTATCTGCTCAGCCTCAGGATTTCGGCGGCAGCGGCTGGGGTGACATCTCGATGCTCCCCGCGCGTGAATTTTTCGTCTTCCAGTTGTTTTTGCATCTCTTCGGCAACTTTATCCGGGTCAAGTCCGTAAGCGGTCAAGGTGGTTGGCATCCCAAGGCTGTGGAAAAAGGCGCTCAAGGCCTCGATGGTTTTGTCGATCTGTTCGGCAGGATGCTCAGCGTTTTGCCCCAGAACGCGGGAACCGTACTGCAGGAGTTTGTCATGTTTTTGCTCACGCTTGTACCACATGAGCCAGGGCAAAACGACCGCCAGCGATTCGGCATGATCGAGCCCATAAAGGACGGTCAAGGCGTGACCGATGCCGTGGGTGGCCCAATCCTGCGGCACTCCCATGCCAACCAGTCCGTTGAGCGCGTTGCTGCAAACCCACATGTAATTTGCGCGGGCGGTATAGTCGGGTGGGTCCATTTCCAGCGCCGATAGAGCAATCTCGTGGATGGTCATCAAAAGCGCTTCTGATTGCCGGTCCTGCATGGTCGCGCCGACCGGGTAGGTCAGGTACTGTTCAAGGACGTGGATGTAAGCATCGACCAGACCGTTGCGAACTTGCTTTTTCGGCAGCGAATAAGTGACTGTTGGATCAAGGATGGAGAATTTCGGGTAGATCAGATCGCTGGCAAAAGACTTTTTACGGCATTTCTCATGATTGGAAATGACGCTTTTGTTGTTCATCTCGCTGCTGGTTGCCGGCAGCGTGAGCACGGTGCCAAAAGGCAAGGCCTCTTTGAGTTTGGACGCCAGGCCCTGGTCGACAATATCCCAGGGGTCTTCGCCCTGATACAGCGCCGCCATGGCAACGAATTTTGTGCCGTCGATCACCGAACCGCCGCCGACTGCCAATAGGAAGTCGATCTTGTTTTCCCTGATCAATTCGACCGCCTTCATCAGGGTGGCGTATTCGGGGTTGGGTTCTATGCCGCCAAACTCGAAGAGCTCGTGCTTGCTCAAAGCGTCAGTGACCTGTTGGTAAACACCGTTTTTCCTGATCGAGCCGCCGCCGTAAAGCATCAGGACACGGGACTCAAGGGGGATCAAATCTTTTAACTGGGCAATGCTACCCTCTCCGAAGACGATCCTGGTCGGATTGAAATATTCGAAATTCTTCATTTTCAGGCTCCTCAAATCTTATGTTTTTGTCTTAAATCCAAATTTATGGCTGCTTTCAGGCCGAAGGCCGGGAGTGATAGTGAACGTGCACTGCCTGCAGAAAAGCGATCTCGGCGATGAGGCGTTTCTCGACCTCATCGGCAATGCTGTCACCTTCATTAACACTGATGTCACCATCGACCAGGATGCTCAAATTGATCACCAGATATTGGCCAAAGCGATGTGCCTGAATTTCCTCAATGCCTTTCAGGCCTGGCAGCTCTTCCAGGATACCGCGGACTTTTTTATCCAGTTCCTTGCCAGGGACGGTATCCATGAGAATATCGGTTGAATCCTGGAGGATGGAGATGCCCGACATCAGGAAGAAGACCGCCACAATCGCGCCTGCCAGTGGGTCGGCCCAGGCATAGCCAAGGCGCGCCATGAGCGTGCCGATGACAACCGCGGTAGCTGAGAGAATATCGTTGCGATGATCCAGAGCAACGGCTTTAACAGTGGGGTTGTTGGTCTTTCTGCCGAGGATTCTGGTATAGATAAAAAGAAAACCCTTCAGAGCCACTGTGAAGAGGGCAACGTAAAGCGCCAGCGGGCCTGTCGAGGCCACTTCGGAGCGGCCCTGCAGCAGATCGACCAGGGATTGAATTGAATTCCAGAAGATGGTGAAGGCGGCCGTAATGATGAAAGCGCCAACCACCAGGGCTCCCACACTTTCGTATTGAGAATGACCGTAGGGATGATCGTCATCAGCGGGTTTGCGGGCGGCCCGGACAAAAAACGAGACTGCCAGATTGTAGACCACATCAGAAGACGAGTTGATACCATCCGCCAGAAGGGCAGAAGAATGTGCAAAAATTCCCACGATCGTTTTGAGCAGCGCCAGGATCACGTTGGCTGTCAGCGCAAGCGTGATGGCGCGGGCACTGAGTTTTGATCGTTCGGCGTGACCAGTGATGACGCCGTCCTGATTGAGTTGATATTCTTCGGTCATCGGTCGATCCCAACCGCTTTTCGAACGCGGGCAAGCACGGGGCGGCCAAGTTCGCGAGCCTTTTCGGCGCCGGAGGTTAAGATCTGGTCAATTTCGTGCTTGTTTTCCATCAGATAGTTGAAGCGCTCCCGGGCGGGTTTGAAAGTCTCGATCATGTTTTCAAAAAGCTCCTGCTTTAGCGCGCCATAGGCCAGACCACCCTGCAAGTAAAGCTGGCGCACTTCTTCCACGCGCTCTGGGGCTCCAAAATGTTGATATATCTGGAAAAGGTTGCAGGTATCAGGGTCTTTGGGGTCTTCCGGAGGGGTGCTATCGGTGACAATGCGCATCACCTGTTTGCGCAGGTCTTTCTCCGGGGCGAAAATGGGCAAAGTGTTGTTATAGCTTTTGCTCATCTTGCGGCCGTCAATGCCGGGGATGACTTTTGTTGTCTCAGAATTAATCCCTTCGGGAATCTTGAGCGTTTTGCCGTAAATGCGGTTCAGGTTCTCGGCAATATCGCGCGCGATCTCGACATGCTGATTTTGATCCTGTCCGACGGGAACAACATCCGAATTGTAAAGCAGGATATCGGCTGCCATTAAAATCGGATAGGTGTAAAGGCCCATGTTTACCCCGAAGTCGGGGTCATTTCCCGCTTCGGCATTCTTATCGAGCATGGCTTTGTAGGCATGGGCGCGATTCATCAGCCCCTTGGGCGTGACCGCGGAAAGGATGGTGGTCAGCTCGGGGATCTCAGGGATGTCGGACTGTCGGAAGAAGATCGCTTTCTCAGTATCAAGGCCAAAGACGATCCAGGCTGCGGCTACTTCGTAGATCTGCTCCTGTAATTGTTTGGGGGAAAAGTTGCTGTTAAGCGCGTGCAGGTCTGCGACAAAGTAGACACAAAAATATTGCTCGGTCAAGGTAAGGGCGGGTTTGATCGCTCCAAAATAGTTGCCGATATGGATGTTGCCGGTTGGTTTGATGCCAGTTAAAGAGATCTTCATGGTACTAACTCCAGTTATTGTATAAGTTAATTATACGCTATTCACATGTGGATGGAAAAAGATGGAGCAATACTTAGGATGGGTATTTGTATAGCTTTCGTCATCAGGCAGGCTTGGTCTTAAGCCTTCTCCACTGCTATGGATTTTTTTCATGGCTGTGGAGAAGGGGAACCACGAAGTTGTGGATGAGGAAAGCACCCTCTCCCACAAAAAACGGAAGAGGGTGGAAAAATGGATTTACAACTTACATGCAAGCTGCCGAAATGAGCCTTATCTCACCGTGATTTCGGTGTAGACCGGGGTGACGTTGCCGTCGTGGTCGCTGATCAGAACGCCGACGAGGTACTGGCCGTCGGGCAGGTAGGCGGTTCCCCATTGGATCGGCTTCCCGGTAAAGGTGATTGTGTCACCGGTATGCGACGAGATGCCTTTCACCTTGCCGTTCTGGTCGAGGTCCATATAGCTCAGGCTGACGGTAAAGGTATCGCCAACCCTGGGCGTGATCTCGGAAGGCGCGCCTGTGGTGTCGCTGCCAACAAAGCCAAAGACCTGGAAGAGGCTTTCGCCTTTGAAGTGCAGTTGCGCTTTGCGGGTTTCGCCGGTATCGGCAAAGGTGTAGGTGCCGTCCACGGCATAGATCGCCTGGTCTGGGTCTGCGCCGTAACTGATCGGGTTGAAGAGCGCCAAAACCTCCTGGTCGCCATCGGTGATGGTGAAGGCCAGCGGCTCAAAGTCGAAATTCAGGCGGAACTGCTCGCCTTCGGGCCAGACGGGATAGTAGACACCGGCTTGTGAATCGGTTTGGGGGCTTTCGAGATAGTCCGTATCGGCGACCCAGATGCTGTTGCTGGCTTCATCGTACATGCCGGTGAAGAGGTAAATATAGCCGATATTATCACCGCTGATGACGGCGCTCATCTCAGTATAATCACCCGGACTGACGGTGCTGGCGCTGCTGGTAATGCCGTCCGTGGTGATATTGCCCAGGCCGGGGATCTGACTGGCGCGCTCGACCACAACCGGCGCGGCGGCGGTTTTCTGGAACTGGCGGCCGGCGTAGTGATAAGCCAAAAAGTCGTCCCACAGGGAGTAATTGCTGAAACTATCAGCAATTTTGGTGTAGGACTGCATACCAGTCGTCGGAGTTGAGTAAAGCTGCGAGTTTGGATAATAGATCGCGATGCCGGTCGAGCCGGGTTTGTTGGCTCCGTGCTTTTCGGCGATGATGGTCTGGTTGAGCGCGGCAATCACGCCTTCCGCGGCTGCGCGCACCTTGGCGTCCTTCGTGTTTTTGTAGATCAATTGAACAAAGTGACCAAGGTCGATGAAGGAGGGCGGCACCTGACTGCCAAAGATCGAGGTATAAGACTGCGTGTAACCGCGCGCCTGAGCGACAAGGCGTTGATCCAGGCCCTGCAGCTGATAGGCGAATTCGTTCAAGGCATCCACCAGAGCCTGGTAGTTTTGCAGGTCAACCGCTGTGAGGGTGATGTTTTGGCTCAGTTGTTGTTCCAGTTGGGCGGCGCTCATGCGGTTGACGAACCAGGAGCCGCCGCTGCTGTTTTGGGCCACGAAGTCCGCGCGCGCCTGATCATCCACGACGCGCTGATCCTGAGAGATGTAGCTTTCGACAATGTTTTTGGCCAGATCGGCAGTGGAGGTGTCGGGATCATAGGCCAAAAGGCTCAGGAAGGCGGAATACGCCCAGCCAACGCCCGGTTCGGTCTCCTCGGAGGCAACGGCGTACTTTGTGTAAGGGGCAAGGGCAGCATAAACTTCCATCTGGCTCATCAAACAGGCATCCATGCCGATCAGCTCAAACTTGCCGATCCTGGTGTTGGCCTGAATGGCTTTGAGCGCGTCTTCGATCTCATTCAAATAGAGGATGTCGTCCTGCAGGGCAGAGGTGAGGGGCGCGTTGGAGCTGGTATCGCGCTGCCTGGGGGCCGGGTCAGACCAGCCGCCGGGCCAGCCCATGCCGTGATCGGACATGATCAGGACGTGCTTGTCAGCGGGATAGGCGCTGGATGCCCAGGAGACAAAATCGACCAGGGTCTGGGCCTGGCCCATGTTGACCTCGCCGAGATTCTCAATGAGTTCGGAGCCAACGCGGTTGAGGTCGTTATCGTAAGTAACCAGGTAGCGGCGGGTGGTGTGCCAGTCGCCATCGCCGCTGAAACCACCGCGGTAGCGGTCAAACTGGCTTACGACGATGACCTGGTCGGTCGAGCCGATCATTTCAGCTTCATTGAAGTCAATGAAGATGTCCCGTTCCAGGGCATTGTCATCCGCGTTTTGGTAGAGCATGACCAACCAGGTTTTTCCGGAGTTGTTGGAGGGAACCGCGGTTGGCCAGCGGGTGGCTGTCGGGGACTGCGGCTGGGCGTAGGCAGTGTCTTGTGTGGGCTGATAGGGATCGCTGCTCTCCATGGAAGGGAGTAGTGAGCCGCCGCCCTGGCAGGATCGGAAGATGAAAAACAGGATGATCAGGAGGATGAGGAGGCCGATGATGCCGCCGCAGCTGCCGCGACGACGCGATGGGGCGCCAGAGCCGCCTCCGAGGAGGCTTCCCAGGCCGCCAGCCAGCCCACCCAATCCACCCAGGGGGCTGCCGCCGCCATAGGAACTGCCGCCAGAAGACGGAATTCCGGAAAACCCACCACCGCTGCCGGATGAGGGCGGTTTCATGCCGATGCCGCCGCCTGAGGAAGACGGACGGGGAGGCGCGTCCCGGCGCACAGGGCGCTCGGCCTGGTGGGTGGGTTTATTGCTGCTGCGCCTTCGGCGTTGGGCGTTAACTTCGGGGATGTTTTCAGACATGATCACGTTCCATTCTTTTTTACTAAATACGAACAATTGATGGGTTAAGTTCCTGGGTAAATTTTAACCGACTTTGAGGAAGTTGGGATTGAGTCCTGGCAGAATCAGAGTTCTGGTTTGTTACCTGATCTTTAGACATCGTCAGTGATGCAACGAACTGTAAAACCAGACCAAACATTTTTCTAAAACGCTCGCAATTGCCTTGAGAAAACACCTGATGCTCAAACCGGGCATCAGGTGTAAGGAATGTCATAGAAAAATCTTTTACGGCTGCTCGAAGACGGGGCCGTTCATATAGCGGCTGACGTCGATCATGGGGCTGACGCTGCCCATGACGGAGGGTAAAACGCCGTTCCATTTGGTCAGGAAGAGGTATTGCAGGTACTCTTCGGTCAGCGCGCCGGTGTCTTTGAGCGCTTTTTGGGCGTCAGCCTGACCCTGCGCCTGGGCGATGACGGTTTGGGCGTCGATCTCAGCCTGGGCGAGCTTTTGCTTGGAGGTCTCGACCTGCTGCTGGGCGACCTGTTTGGCTTCGATCGCGTTTTGATATTCTTCGGAGAAGTCAAAATTAACAATGTTGAAATTCTCGACCACAATATAGTATGGTTCGAGCTGTTTGGTCAGTTCTTCTTCCGCCATCATGCGGACTTCATCGCGCTTGGTGATCAGTTCTTCAGCAGAAAACTGAGCGGTTACCGCTTTGAAAGTGTTTTGAATGGCCGGGGCGACGATGATCTCAGCATAGTTGGAGCCAACATTCTGGTAGACCTCCTGAGCGCGGTTGCCATCAAGATGATAGTTGACCGCGATCAGCGATGTGACCACCTGCAGGTTTTCGGACATGGCAGTGGCTGCAACCTCATCCTTTTGGGTACGGATGCTCAGGGGAACGACCTTTTCGATAAAGGGCAGCTTGAAGTTGATGCCTGGATAGGCGACGCGATTGATCGCGCCAAAGCGAGTGACGATGCCGATATTGCCGGCCTCGACCTCATAGACGCCCGAAAAAACGATGGCCAAAATAAATAATACGCCCAAGATGACCAGGAAGAACCTGGGCTTGGTTTTAATATTCCTGAAATTTGCTTTTTCGCTGGATTCTGTTGTAAATTTTCCATCAAACATGTTTCACCTCATTTCTATAAAACCATTAAAACAGAAAAATGTAAGAGCAAGCTTAGATTATATAAGGTCAATATGTGTAAATGGAAAACGAACATTTTTTTCAATCCGACGTTTCCTTTTTTGATTCTACAGTATCGTTGGAAATCGGATTGAAAATGTTCCGTTTAGGGGACATTTTCAATACTCATTCGGGTATCTTGTCACGACCTTGTATCCAACTGACCTGTAGGGGAGACACCTGTGCCCGTAAGGGTATTCCATGGTCTCCCGTATGCGGCATGGTCACCCGTAAGCGTCCGGGCGTGTAGTAGGTCGAGATTGAAGATGTGCGGTTTTTCCCGCACATCTTCAATCCGACATCCAGGTACAAGGTACTACCGTTTTTTCTCCCTTTGTCTATATAGATGAAACGAAGATCCATACTCAAATTGATCCCTTTGATGTTACTTGGTAAAAGTATTGTGAACGTCGGATTGAAAAATACCCCTGAGGGGCATTTTTCAATCTCGACCTACTAACACAAGTTCAAACATGGTCAGGAAAACACATTTCGCCATCCGCATAGATAGGAGCCCATGTAGGGATCTTGCTCTCTTATGCTGTAATTCAAATACAAAATCCAGCCTACGTGTATTAAGACGGGGGACGTACCCAGAGGGCATTTTGGGAGGCTCCCCCTTCACGAAATGGCTCGGGTAAGAATTTCTGCATAACTTGAAATGGCATAAATTGATATCAGCTTGAACAATCCTTGTTACAATTAGCCTCGTGAAAACTGTAAAGTCTGAAATAATTAACGAAAACCCATCAACAATTGAAGAGGCCGAAGCAGACGAATTCAGCACGCGCCATGTTGGTTCGGTTGCGCTGGCGCACGGCGTGCATGATCTGTACGCGGGCTTTTTGCCGCCATTTTTGCCAATCCTGATCGAAAAGTACGGCTTCAGCAATCTGATAGGGGGCTCCCTGACGCTGTTCTACTCGATGCCCTCCCTTCTGCAGCCAATTTTCGGTTCTCTGGCAGATCAACACAATTTGCGGGTGTTTGTCAGCCTGGCTCCTCTTGTCACCGGCCTGATGATGACGCTTTTGGGCGTGGTACCCTCATCGATCATTCTGATCGGTTTGTTGATCGTGGCTGGCACGAGTTCGGCAGCGCTGCACGCGATCGGCCCGGCACTCAACAGCAAACATGCTGGAAAAAAGCTTGGCAGGGGAATGAGCTTTTGGGTCAACGCGGGGTCTTTTGGTTACGCACTTGGGTCGCTGATCTTTGTTTCGGCGTATGACCTTTTAGGCCTGGAACGCCTGCCATTGATGGCGGTTTTGGGCGCTGTGGTTTCGGTTTTGGTCTGGAACTGGCTCAGAGACGCCGATACGCGCGCGCAGGGCGCGCGGACCGAAAAGGCAAAGCCCAGGGACTGGTCAAAGATCATCCGGGTGATGGCGCCAGTGGCTTTCATCATCGCGACGCGGGCACTGATGATCTCAATTCTTTCAACCTATTTCCCGGCTTTTTTGCTGGAATTGGGCGCGAACACTTTTCTTTCCGGGGCCGGTTTGACCTTGATCTTTATTGCGGGCGTGGTGGGGTCTTTTGTTGCTGGCAGTTTGAGTGACCGATTCAGTCGGCTGGGCATTCTGGCGATCGCCACCATCTCGCAAACAGCCTGCATGTTGATATTCCTGCAAACGAAGGGATGGCTGCAGATCCTGGTTTTGATCCTGATCGGTTTTTTTGAGGTAGCGGCAGTCCCTGTGTTTATGGCGCATGTACAGGAAGGATTTCGTGAAGAGCGGGCATTTATCAATGGCCTGTTTCTCTCGCTCAACTTTGTTGGCTCGGCCCTGGCGGTTCCGCTGGTGGGCAGGCTGGCCGATATGTATAGCTACAAAATGGCTTTTTTGGTTTCGAGCTGGATGCTGCCGCTGGGTTTGCTCGGTCTGGTCTGGATGCGCTTTGTGTCTGATAAAAAAACGGGAGTTTAGCTCCCGTTTTTAATCAGATTTTTTCTCCTATTCAATAGGATAAGGGTTGGTTGACAGAAGCACGCAGCGAAAGCCGAGGTCTGGTCCGCTGTAGAAACTGAGGTCGTAAGCACGGCTGGCAGCCTGAAGGCTGAGCCAGTTGCCTGACCAACCCCCCCCGCGGACTACATATTCGCTGCCGGTTTCCGGGCCAGTCGGATTGTCCGTTGGGCTTTCGGCATAATAGTTGGGAGAATAATAGTCCGCGACCCATTCCCAGACATTGCCAGCCATGTCCATAAGGCCAAAATAACTTACGCCACCGGGGTATGAGCCGATCGGGGTCGTATCGCCGACACAGGAGGTGCCATTGGCGTTATTGAAGCTGTTCGCGTAGCTGCAATCCGGGCTTTGATCGCCCCAGGGGTAGAGGTTGCCTTCAGGTCCGCGCGCTGCGTATTCCCATTCAGCTTCGGTTGGCAGCCTGCCGCCAATAAAGGCGCAATAATTTTGCGCGTCCTGATAGCTCACATGGACGACCGGATAGTTGGCGTAGGCAGGATTGTTGTAGTAATCAGTGCGGGTTTTGGAACCACCAGAGCGGGGTGAGGAGCAGGCTTCGGCTTCGACGCAGGTCTGATACCGGGCGTTGGTCACTTCGTAGACGCCGATCGAGTATTCGCCAAGCCGGACTTCATGTTGCGGTTGATTGGTGGTTGAGCAGGGCTGATTGGCGTTGTTTTCAGGGTCGCAGCCCATCAGGAAGCTGCCAGCAGGGATGAGGATGAAAGCATCAGGATCAATTTCGCCCGCGGGTCCTGGTATGGGCGCGTTGGTGGGCAGGGGCATGCGCGTTGGCTGGGGAATGTCAGTCGGGGTTTCAGTCAGCGCGGTCGTCGGAGCGATGGTTGGAAGATCGGTAGGGGTTTGGGTGGAATTGAAGATGGTCAAACTCCTGGTTGTCTCCGGCGGCGGGCTAAGGAGCGGCTCACAGGCGACCAGGAGAAAGAGGCTAAGGATGAGCAATATTCGTTTCATTGTGATTCCTTTATTTTTTGGCACAAATGCGGCAAAGCAAGTGTGGAAAAGACTAATGGAGTTTCATCAATTATACAAGAGATGAGTTAAAGTTACTGTTTCACATTTCCCTATAATCTAAAAGAACTCTATCAAAGAGAGGTTGCTGTGAAGATACGCCTTGACATAATTTAATCATTTCTCCTGACCTGTGAGTTTTTGTTTCATCGAGTTTTTGACAACATGCCTTTTATCTGGCATAATTTCTTATTGCCTTGCCTGCTTTGCAAAGTGATTCTGTTGAAAAGGTGACAATGGTATAGTGGATTTTACAAGAGAAGATACGAAAAATTTAGGCACGATCATCAGACTCGTTGGTGTTGTTGTTGACGTTGAATTTGAATCTGGCAATCTTCCCTCCATCCATAACGCGCTACTGGTCAAACGCCGTTCCGGCGAAGACCTTGTGCTCGAAATTCAGGAACATGTCGGCACGAAAGTTGTCCGTGCCATTGCCATGGGCAGCACGGCTGGCTTGCGGCGCGGCATGCCTGTGATCGACCTGGAGAAGCCGATCGAAGTGCCGGTTGGGCGCCAGACGCTGGGTAGGTTGTTCAATGTTTTGGGGCAGCCGATCGACGGCAAAGGCGAACTCAAGGCCGATCAGGTTTCGCCGATCCACAAAATGCCTCCCTCCATCAGTGAGCAGGTTATTTCCAAAGAGAAAATTGTTACCGGCATCAAAGCCATTGATCTTTTGACCCCTTATCCCAAAGGCGGTAAGGTGGGTTTGTTTGGCGGCGCTGGTGTTGGCAAAACGGTTCTGATGCTTGAGCTGATGAACAACACGATCACCAAAAGCTCGGGAATTGTGGTCTTCTCAGGTGTGGGCGAACGCTCGCGTGAAGGCAACGACATGTGGCTGGATATGAACGCCTCGGGCCTGATCGATTCGACCATCCTGACCTTTGGTCAAATGAATGAACCGCCTGGCGCTCGTTTGCGCATCCCCTACACAGCTTTGACCATGGCGGAATATTTCCGGGATGAAGAAGCCCGCCCGGTACTGATCTTCATTGACAATATCTATCGGTTCATCCAGGCTGGCTCTGAAGTTTCAGCGCTTTTGGGGCGTTTGCCGAGTGAAATGGGATACCAATCGACGCTCGATTCGGAAATGGGCTTGCTGCAAGAGCGCATCACCTCCACCAGCCGCGGCAGCATCACCTCGGTGCAGGCGGTTTATATCCCCGCGGATGATGTGACCGACCCAGCGGTGGCGGCGACCTTCTCGCATCTCGACGCAACGACGGTGCTCTCCCGAAGGCTGGTTTCGATGGGGCTTTACCCCGCCATTGACCCGCTGCAATCGACCTCGAACCTGCTGACACCTGAAGCAGTCGGGCGTCAGCATTATGAGGTCGCCATGAACGTCCGGGCAACCCTGGCACGCTACGAAGAATTGCAGGATCTGATCGCGATCCTGGGTATGGAAGAGCTTTCGCTCTCCGACCAGCAGACCGTGATCCGCGCCCGCAGGGTGCAGCGCTTTTTGACGCAACCCTTCATCGTCGCTGAGGCGTTTTCTGGTCATCCCGGTATTTTTGTGCCAATTGAAGAGACGATCAAAGGCTTCCAACAGATCCTGGCAGGGAAATATGATGATTTGCCCGAGCAGGCTTTTTACATGGTCGGAACGATCGAGGAAGCTGTAAAAAAAGCGGAAGACATGAACGCGGAAGCCGAAACGGAAGAAGCAGAGGACCAGAGCGGTGAGTGAACGGGATGAGGAAGCGCCCACACTTCGTCTGGAAGTGCTGAGCCTTGGGTCTGGCGGTTTGCAGTTGGATGGGATCACCAGGCTGCAGCTGAAACTGGCGGATGGTTCCTGGCTGGGGCTTCGCCCGGGGCATGCTCCCATCATCGCCGCGACCGATGACGGCATATTAAAATACGAACAGGATGGCGAAGAGCAGACTGTGCCGGTAAAAGCAGGTATCATGACGCTCTCTGACAACCTGGTTAGCATTTTGACAACGCATTAGGTGCCATGGAAGACAAACAAAGTCCTTCGGATCGAATCGACGCCATCCTGACCTCCGGTGAGGTCTCGACGCACCGCCGAAAACGATTGTTTTCTTCCCGTGATCTGCGGGCGACAACGATCGGCTGGGAGATAGCAATCCCCATTTTTGGCGGCCCGCTGTTTGGGTTCGTACTGGACAGGCGCTTTGAGACCGGAGTGCGCTGGACTTTTATTTTGTTGGGTTTGGGTGTGCTTGCAGCCGTTGCGGCGGTGATCAAGTATCTGAAATACGAATTTTATACAATGAATAAGGAAATGGAAGCCGACAAAGCAAATCAGAAAAAAAGAATATGGCGGGATTACGATGCCGAGTAATCTGGTCAAAATCCTGTGGATCCTGTTGTGGTCGCTGGTGGCGGCTGGTTGGAGCGTTCTTTCTTTTCGTTGGCTGCGGAAAAATATTGAAAGCCTTATGCCGGAACTGGACGGGAAAAAATCCGGAATCCAGAAGGTGCTTGTCCGAAGGATATCGGTATTTCTTATGATCGGTTTACTTTTATTCCTGGCATTAAAAACCGAACCACTGGCAGCGATAGCGATGGTGGTGGTGATCACGGTCACAACCTGGACACAGGTTATCCTTTACAACCAGCACCTCAATCGTGAAAGCAGCCGAAAGGAGAAGGATTTTGGAAGTAATTGAACACCCGATCGTCTTCACTCTGTTTGGGTTTATTCCTGTGCGCGATACTGTGGTTTTCACCTGGATCACCATGGCAGGGATCATCGCCCTGGTCTTGGTCCTGAAGCTGATCAAGCCCAACCTGCTCGAATACCTGCTTGAAATGATCATCGGCATTTTGGATGATGTCATGGATGTGGACGATCTGCATCCCTACATTCCCTTATTGGGCAGCCTGATGATCTTCACCCTGGTTTCGAATTTGGTTTCGGTTTTTCCGCGAATGAAATCGCCCACATCTGATATCAATACAGCCATCGCGCTTGCTATGATTGTCGTACTCTCGGTTCATGTTTATGGAATTATCAAAAAAGGCGCCTGGAAGTATCTTAAGGAGTTTGCCAGCCCGATCTTCATGTTCCCCCTGGAAATCATTGGGCAGTTAAGCCGCACGCTCTCATTGTCAATTCGTTTATTTGGAAACATTTTGAGCGGCGACCTCATCGTCGCTATTGTCTTCTCGATCATTCCCTATTTCCTGCCGATCGCCATGACCGCGATCTCGATGGTCTCAGGGCTCTTGCAGGCATTCGTCCTGACAACTTTAGCAGCCCTCTTTATTTCTTCCGCGGTAGAAATTAACGAAGAAGACGCAAAAATGAAGGCTGAAGGTAAAAAACGAAGTCTGAAAGACTTCTTTATAAAAAGATTCAGAAAGGAAATGGCTAATGGAGAATCTTAGTCCTGAACACATCGTCACAATCGTAACAATTATTGTCGCGGGAGCGGCAATTGTGATTGGAACCATGATCCCGACCTGGGTGGAAGGCCAGTCCGCTGTTAAGGCAATTGAAGGAATGGCACGTCAGCCAGATGCCGCCCCGCAGCTGCGCACTGCCATGTTGATCGCGCTGGCACTACTCGAAACAGCTTCTATTTATGTTCTGCTGGTTGTATTAGTGCTTTTGTTTGCCAACCCGCTGGTCACACGTTTCTTTGGGGGCTAAACCATGCTCGATTTGGACCTGAGTACCATCATTTGGGAAATTGTAAATTTTCTCGTTTTAACGGTGGCTCTCTATTATCTTGTCTTTAAGCCAATGACCAGGCGGGCTGAAGAACGCGCTGTTGAAAAAGCCGCCAATCGGGCTGCTCTGATCGCTGACCGTGAAGAAGCGGGCAGGAAACTGCAGGAGATCGATGAGCGTTTGCTGAATCTGGACGAAGAGATCCAGAAGATCACCGAAGACGCGTATGATAACAGTCAGATCCTGCAGCGTGATCTGCTCGAAGCCACCCGTGTCGAGGCCAAACAGATCATGATGGATGCAGTCACAGAATCGCGCAAGGAGCAGGAGGTTGACATCAAGCGCCTGCAATCCAATTTGGTTGAAACTGTGATCCATCTGACCAATGAGACGCTGGTTAAAGTCACCCCAGTCAAGGCGCATGACGAACTGTTGGACGAAATGACCCGGACGATCTGGAACATGGGCAAAACTGATATTCGCATGGTCAATAATATCCGTGAATCGCTGGCAGAACGCATCCCGACGGTGGAAGTCTTTGTGCCGCGTGAATTGAGCACCGAACAACACATGAAGCTGCTCAACACCTTTAATGCCCTGGCAGATAAAGAAGTTGAATTGGAAATCACTGTCCAACCTGATCTGGTTGCCGGCATTAAAGCGCGGGTTGGTGATATCGTCCTCGATAATACGGTCAAAGCACATCTCGAAGAAATGCGCGAAGCTGTCAACCGAAAATTAGAAACCCTGGTGACACCGGAACATGACTGATCTTGATCTCGCGACCCAAACCAGCCTGAAGGCCCTCTCGGAGCAATTGGCCGAAACCGACCCCTTACGCATTCAGCTGGGCGATTTTCTGGCCCAGGTTCAGGCTTCTGTTGTCAAAAGCATAAAACCACGCCCTGAAAGGCTGAGCGCTGAATATGTGATTCAGGAGCTCAGCAACATATCGGAAGCACATCCTCACCAGGTGATGATCAAAAGCGTTGGTACGGTGCAGCACATTGGGAATGGCATCGCCACGCTGAGCGGTCTTCCGATGGTGCATCTGGAAGAATTGGTCACTTTCCCCAACGGTGTGCAGGGAATGGTGCTTAACCTTGACCGCAAGCATGTTGATGTGATCCTGCTGGGCGCGGATACCGGCATTCGTGGCGGTGATGTTGCCCAGGCCACCGGCCGCAGGCTGAGCATCCCGGTCGGCATGTCATTCTTAGGCCGCATGATCGACCCACTCGGTCAGCCTCTGGACGGCAGCCAGCCGGTTGTGCCGTCTGAATATCGCTATGTTGAACGGATCGCCGCCGGCGTGATCGAACGTGCCCCGATCGATACCCCCCTTTATACCGGCACGAAGATCATCGACGCGCTTTTGCCCCTGGGTCGCGGTCAACGCGAGCTGATCGTTGGTGATCGGCAGGTTGGCAAGACCACCATTGCCATTGACGCCATTCTGAGCCAGAAGGGCACGGATGTTAAGTGTATCTACGTCGCGATTGGACAGAAAAAGGCTTCTGTTTTGAGCGTCATGGAAACACTCCAGGCGGGCGGTGTGATGAACCAGACCATTGTGATGGTCTCAAGCCCGGATGACCCACCGGCCTTGCGCTATCTGGCGCCTTACGCCGGTGTCACCATGGCCGAATTTTTGCTCGATCAGGGCATGGACGTCCTTATCGTATACGACGATCTGTCCAAACATGCCGATACCTACCGCGAAATGAGCCTGCTGCTGCGGCGTCCACCAGGACGGGAAGCCTACCCCGGCGATATTTTCTATCTGCATTCACGTTTGCTTGAACGCGCCTGCCGCCTGAACGAAGATAATGGCGGCGGAAGCATTACTGCCCTGCCGATCGTGACCACGCAACGCGGTGATATTTCTTCCTATATCGTTACGAACCTGATCTCGATCACCGATGGGCAGATCGTTCTGGACGCGGATAATTTTAATAAAGGCATCAAACCAGCCATTGATATCGGTCGGTCGGTCTCCCGTGTCGGTTCGGCCGCACAGGAACCAGCCATGAAGTCGGTTGTTGGCGCGCTGAAACTGGAATTGAGCCAATACGAGGAAGTGGCACGCTTCGCGCGCTTTGGCACAGAGGTCAACGAGGCCACCAAACGGCAGATCGAACGAGGCCAGAGACTTGAAGCGCTCCTGGGGCAGGGGCCAAACCGGCCTATTCGGATGGATGATCAGGTCATTTTGTTCTATGCCCTGACCAAAGGCTTCATGGATGAAGTCAAACCCGAAGCTGTCGCGCAATATGCCCACGACTTGCTGGTTTATGTGCATAATCATGCTGGATTGCCCGCTGATCAGATCCGCATTCATCGTCGGTTGACCGAAGAGATCGAAGAAGAGCTTGTGCGCGAGCTGGAAGCATTTAATGAAATCTGGAAGAAGAAAGTGAAACGAAGCTCATGAAAATGATCATGGCGGTTGTTCCGCGCAAATATGGTGATGACGTTTTGTCAAACCTGATCAATAATGGATACACGGCTACTTATTCTGAAACGCGCGGCGGGATGCTGCGGCAGTCGCAACTGACACTCTACATTGCTGTCCGAAGTTCGGAGCTGGAGAAAGTGCTTGATATTATCTCGACATCCTGTTCAGGACAGACCATTGTCCACAGAGGCTTTGGGTTGACGCAGACCCTTGAAGAAGGGGAGCCACACTCTCAGAATGAGGGGCGGCCCCTTGGCGGCAGCGGCGCGGTCGTCTTTATCTGGACGCTTGACCGTTACGAACTGCCTTAAGGAGCCTTGTGTCAGAAGGAAAAGAACGCGCAAACGCACGCCTGGAAAACCTCCAGACGATCGAGCCATTGCTCTCGTCCCTGCGCGTTTTGTCGTTGAGCACCATGCAGATGGCGATGAACCGCCAGCATATCTTGGATCAATACGCGAGTCGTTTCAATGAGATCGCGAAAGAGGTCATGCGCCGCGTCGACCAGAGCAAACTGGTTCGGGAAATTGAGGCTCCGGATGACTATCGCCCACCTGTGCAGGAACAGATACTTGCGGTCATCGGCAGCACGCGGGGAATCGTAGGTCAATACAACAAGAATCTCGCCAGGATCGCCCGCGCGAAACTGGAGAAAAACGAGGGTGACCCCATGCATGTCGTTGCGTTTGGAAGCCGCGTCCATAGCGCCATGCGCCAGGAGGGTTTGTCATTCCGCGAAATGGAGAGCCTGAGCGCTGGCTCTTTACCCGATTACGACAGTGCTGCCGGCATGATCAGGGAATGGACAGAAGGATTTGAGGAAAAACGAATCAGTCGGGTTCAAATCCTTTCGTTCAAACGCGTTGGGACTGGCACCAGATACAAGCCAACCCTGACCGAACTCCTGCCAGGGAAGATGGACAGCATCGTCTATTCAGAAGAGGAAGAATTGGCTTTCCCGCCCCCGATCATTGAGGGCGACCCAGTCCAGATCTTTGAGGAAATTCAAGGTCACTTTACCGCTTTATCTTTTTATCGCCTGATCTTGGACGCGATCGCGGCAGAGAACTTGTTCAGGTTTCGTTTGCTGGAAGAGGCGAAGGAAAACACTTCCAATTTGCTTGAGGAACTCTCGCTTGAAGTGCAGTCCAACCGCAGAAAAGAGATCACCCAGCAATTGCAGGAACTCCTCGTCGGCTCGGGCATGTTGGCAAGCCGGTGATTGTTAGTTACGAGATACCAACAACCCGTGGGTTTGGTATTACCAAATTTGGGTGCAGGTACATCAAATGTAGCCTCAGAGCCTTGAAATGAAAACGAAGGCTTTGATATGCACATGCAGCGGACAGGGCTGATACCCTGCTTCGCGGGCACAGGCCCCCGTCCGTACAGTTTGGTGACCTATAAATGGCTTGGTCAAAGCAGGAATTTGATGTTGTCAAATACCAAATGTACGGATGGGGCTTGCCCCCATCCGCGAGCAAGCCTAACAGAGCCTTGTAACATAGATGTAAGCGTTTGAAATTTATATGCAGCTGAAAGTGACTTACCGAGTTTTTCCATTTTAGTGCCCTAAATTTATCTCTTTTCCTCGATGAAAACCGATTTTTTTTGCAAAAGTGAGAAACTCTGGTTTTATACTATGTATGCTTAGTTTGTCGGATTGATGAATTGGGCAGCAAAGCCCAATTCATCAATCTCGACCCGAAATGGGTCAGTTCTGTTTCTGTACCAAATTCATAAAACGTTCAATTTCTTTTGTTACCGCTGCAATAGAATGAGCGGTAGATACAGGTTTGGTATCACCGTGATGGTTACGATCGCTTCCTGCGAATCAACCTCTCCATCGTTGACCACAAAGGCAAAGCTGTCTGTACCCGTGAAACCTGCGTTTGAGGTGTAGGTCAGGTTTGGCGCTGTTCTGCTTAGTGTCCCATGCTGCGGTTGGGTGGTGACTCGGTAGCTGAGCGGCTGGCCTTCCGGGTCTGAACCCGTCAGGACGATTGCGGTTGGGCTGCCGGAGGCAACGCTAATATTCTGCGAATCAGCCCTTGGGGGCAGATTGTCAGTTGTCAGGATGCGCAGGTTCAGGTCCCAGACCTTGCCCTCATTGCCGCTTTCATTGTCGCAAACGAAAACTTCCCATGTGCCGCGGGCGTTCATGCCGGTATAGCGGTCAAGGCTGGCGTCCGTTGCGGGACCGGCATCGCGCTTGAAGAATGGTGGGCGCAGGTCATCGCGGTTGCCGTCATTGATCAAATTAGTTGAAGCATCATCGATCAGCAAGTTGTAATTCAGATTTGTGTCTGCGCCAGTTGAGATGAGGACGGTTGGGCTGCTGTCCATGGGCCCTTTTAGCGAAACGCGCAATTCACCTCGGGCAGCGTGGTCGATCGCGACGCCTAAGTCGATATCCTGAACAATGCTGTCTTCATCAATGGTGATGGTCTTTCGGACGCCTCTGCCATTGGCGCATCCATTATCGGGGATCGTCTCCGTGATCGTCCAGCGATAGATCCAGGTGGCGCGATTGTAAGAATAATCCCAGATCTCAATATCCATCTGATAGATCCCTGGTTCTGTGGGCAGGGGATTGACCCCATCAGTGCTAAAACCCATATCCATGTAAAACTCGCGTCGTTCGTAGTTTCCATAGGTGATGCCAGGCAGGAAGAATTTGTTCACGTATTGTGTGTCATTGGCGCCGCCGGGGATCTGGCTGAAGTCCCAGACTGTGCGTAATTCGCCACCGTTGATGCGATAATTGATCCGATGCGGGGGCAGGTAATAGACCTGACTCTTGAAGAGGTCGCGGGCTTTAAGATAGACGCTGTAAGGGGTGCCATAGGCGATCGTATTACCACTAACAAGAGTGTTTGTGCCAGTGAAAAGGCCAACTTCCTGCACTTTGGGCGCCTGGGTATCGGTGTAGGTGTCATCAAGAAAATCGAGTGGATTGAGATAGATGTCACCAGCCGCCAGAATGTTGAGATGAATATGATGGAAATAGAAGCCAAAAGAGAATTCCGTCCAGGTGACAATGTCACCCAGGTAGCTGTTGGCTGAAATAAATCCACCGTTTACCGGATCGGCTTGCCATGCCGCGTAAGCCTGGCGAATTGCCTGGGGAATGGAGGATTGTTCAATGTGATGGTATTGCCAGACATAGCCCTCCGGGTCGAGGATGGCGACTTCCCAATAAAGATAGCTATTGCCGTACTGCTCAACGTTTACCACCTGACCCCTCACGGGTGTGCGTACGTCGGTGCCGTCAGGGGCAAGCATGTCGATCCCATGGTGGAAGTAAGCTTGGGAGGGATTATTGTTGTAATCATAGTTTTGATAAGAGCTGATCAGATAAGGTGGTGCCGTTTCATTAGAC
>DBPR01000002.1:0-48596 GCA_002305635.1 Anaerolineaceae bacterium UBA1415
GGTTCAAATCCCGTCGCTCCCGCCTAAAGAAACTGCCGTCTGGCAGTTTCTTTTTTTATTCCTTGTCAACGATCTCCAGTTCGATTGCCCGTTCTTCCAGTAATTTCACCAGTTTTTCCCTGTCTTTTGGATAGGTCAGATAGAAGCCGGAGAACATAATCGCGCACAAAATCCATGGCACAGGTATGGTCCAGAGCATTGCCGTTTGTAGATTAATGCGGTCAGCGATCAGGCCAAAGATGAGAGCCACAACAGCCGCAAAACCGCTTTCCACAAAGGTGGTCAGTGAAAAGGCCGTAGACCTCAATTCGGGAGGCGTTACGGCCGCCATCATGGGTTCTTTTGAGCCTTTGCCAGGCCAGCTGATCAATAGACCGATGAAGAAACAATAGGCCGTCAGTGCTGGGATGCTCCAGTTTTGAGTGCGGGTCAATAATAAGAAGGTCAGGGGAATGCCAAAAATAACCGAAACCTGCCCAACGATTGTGCGCCCATACTTTGGATTGCGCTGTTCAGCCCAGTCACCCAGATAACCTCCTATGACATTACTGAGCGCTGTGCCAATCAGCATAACACCAAAGATGAGCGGGGCTTGTTGGGTGGCCAAACCGCGGTCTTCCACCAGCCACAGGATCAAAAATGCACCCATGATCACCCAGGGCATCGATCCGGCCAGGCCTTGTAGAATGGCGACCCGAATGGTCGGGATTCCGAAAACCTTTTTAATATCATCAAACTGGATGCGATATTTATCAGCCTGATCCTGCGTCAGCTTTCCCATCATCTGAGGTTCGCTCTGACCACGAATTGGTTCATCAACAAAGATCAGAATGACGATCCCGGAAATTATCGAAGCCACGCCTAAAATAAAGAAACCGTAGCGCCAGTGTTCCCGTGTTGCCAGCAAACCCAGACCGACAGTAAAGACAATGATTCCAAAAATGCCGATCCCTTCCAGATAGCCAAGCATGCGGCCTCTGATCTTCGGCGCGAACGTATCTGCCATAATTGAGAAGGTAGCTGGCATCAAACAGCCCAGACCAATCCCGGAAATGACGCGTACAGCGATCAATTGCCCAAAATTTTGTGTTAACCCAACTAAAATGGTCCAGATTCCCCAAAACCCGGTACCCCAAAACAAAACCTTTTTACGGCTGTAGCGATCTGACAGATATCCCCAAAGCGGTGAACTGAGCGATTGCAGCAAACTGCGAATAAAGGTTATCCAGGTCAAATTGCCAACCGAAAGATTCCACATTTGTTTGAGAACCGGGCTGAAAATTGACATGGCCTGAGCTTCGCCCTGGTCAACAAAATAACCGAGTGCCAGGGCGAGAAGATTTTTGTATTTCACTGGTTTATTTGATTGTACTTCTTTGACTGACTGATTTTCTGCGTCCATATCTTTCCCTTTTTTTCTTAATTTTACCCTTGTTTATTCTTTTGACACTCCTTTATTTTTTCTTGGTATCTTGAATTACAATTCATAAATAAATTTTCAATGAGGCATCCAAATGTCAATAAATCAAGCAATATTCGATCCCGTCGCAAAACCCGAAGCAATTGTCATCACTGGTGAAGTTCGTTTTTCCATCCTTACCGACCGGATCATTCGCATTGAATTTGATCCCGACGCGAAATTTGAAGACAGGGCAAGTCTGGTCTATTGGTATCGCAATTTTGACGCTCCCAAATATGAGATCACTTCATCAGACGACCAACTTATCATTGAAACAGAATTCTTAAAACTTCACTTCAATGTGAAGGATCGCTTTCACAGACGCGATCTTTGGATCGAGCTGAAAGAAAGCGGGCAGATCTGGCGGTATGGCGATGCGGATCACCTGAATTTGGGAGGCACAACCCGAACTTTGGATGGCGCGACAGGCGCAGTCGAACTCGATCCAGGAATGGTCTCCCGTTCCGGTTGGGCTTTGGTGGATGACAGTCAAAGCTTGGTTTTCAATGAAAACAACTGGCCAACGCCGCGCGATAAACCTTCAACTTACAAAGACCTGTATTTTTATGGTTATGGAAGCCATTATCTCGACGCCATCATGGACCATCAGCGTCTGACCGGCAAACCCGGGCTCCTGCCCCGTTGGGCGCTGGGCAACTGGTGGAGCCGTTACTGGGCTTACAGCGACAAAACCTTGCTGACCCTTATGGACGAATTCAAGCGGCAACAAATACCTCTTTCCATTTGCATCGTTGATATGGATTGGCACATCACCCAAACCGGCAATCAGTCTTCCGGTTGGACTGGCTATTCATGGAACAGAGAACTGTTCCCAAACCCAGAAGGATTCATCCAGGAACTTCATGAGCGCGATCTTAAAACGGCGCTAAACCTCCACCCCGCCGAAGGCATTCACCCCCATGAAGACGCCTACCATGCTTTGGCTACGCGCATTGGTATTGACCCAGAAGCCCAGCAACCGATCAGCTTCGATATCGCGGATCAAGATTTTGCTCAGGCTTATTTTGATATTCTTCATTCTCCACTCGAAAAACAAGGCGTTGATTTTTGGTGGATCGACTGGCAGCAAGGCAACCGCTCCTCAATTAAGGGTCTCGATCCGCTTTTCTGGCTAAACCACCTCCACTATTACGATCAGGGCAAAACAAGAGAAAAAAGGCCTTTTATCTTCTCCCGGTGGCCAGGATTGGGCGGCCATCGCTATCCGATTGGTTTTTCCGGGGATGCCGTCGTGGACTGGGAAAGCCTCGCTTTTCAGCCCAAAATGACCGCCACAGCTGCAAACGTGGCTTTTGGCTGGTGGAGCCATGATATTGGCGGCCATTATGGTGGAACAGAAGACGCTGAGCTCTATCTGCGTTGGGTACAATTTGGCGTTCTCAGCCCGATCTTTCGCCTGCATTCAACCAACAACCCCTTTATTGACCGAACACCCTGGGGCTTTGATCTCAACACGCTCGAATACGCCCGCCAGGCAATGCAATTACGCCATCGCCTGATCCCACTTCTCTATACCGCCAACCAACGCAACGCGAGCACTGGCGAACCTGTCATTCTGCCCATGTATTACCGTTGTGAGGATGAAGCTGCCTATCAGTGCCCTGGCCAATACACTTTCTGTCAGGATCTATTGGTCGCGCCGATCGCTTCACCAATCGACCACGATACAGGTTTCGCGCGCAAATTGGTATGGCTGCCGGAAGGAGATTGGTTTGATTTCAACACCTACGGGTACTTCAAGGGTGGCTTCTGGTATGTATATTATGCGCAGCTTGATCGCACGCCCGTCTTCGCTCCGGCAGGCGCAATTATTCCATTGGATGGAGGAGAGCCGCATAATGGCGTGGGACTCCCAGAAAAATTCCATATTAAACTCTTCCCAGGCAAAGATTCAAGTTACTCCATTTATGAAGATGCCGGTGAAGGCCAGGGCTATCTCAATGGAGAATTCTGTCACACGAATATCTCAAGCCATTGGGATAAAGATTCATTTCGCATCATTGTCGAAGCTGCCGACGGGCTTTTTGCTTCCTCTCTTCCTGAAAACCGAAGCTGGCAATTTGAAGTTATTGGTATAAACCAGCCAACAGGCATGAAATCAACGAATGTCAGGCACACGATGAATTATTCGCCCGATCTTCATACACTGATCATTGATTGTGAGCCCTTTCCAACCGATCAAAAGCTGGAAATTAGTATAGAAGTGCTCCGCTCTGAACCGATATCTTTAACTCCGGTAGATCGGATCGAGCATCTTCTCAAAACGATGAGACTGCCTTCCATGATCAAACAGGAATTTCAAAGTCAACTTCCAGAGCTCTTGCTCAACCCAACGAAATTCTTCTCCATGGCGCATAATTTCACGAAAAATCAGCTTCTATCGATCTATGAATGCATCTTCCCGGCTTCGGTCGAGAAACCCGCTGAAGATGCTTCTTTTGCTTTTGAAAAAATGATGGAAAGCCTACGAAAAATTAAACCAGCCTAATCTGGCTTGTCCTTATCCACCTGGCTTTCAGTCAGGTTTTCAGATACTGCAGGAGATTGATCCTGCTGTTTTTGTTGTTCAACGTGCAGGGGCAGATCGAGACCGCTTTCGTCAAAAATCTTGCGCGGATAGCGGCGAATTTCGTCAGTTGTTTCAACAACCTCCCGAAACAATTTGTCGCGGCTCAGCTTGCGCAGCCAGGACCCAATTTGCTTGCCTGTGCTGACCATTTTATCCGGTCCAAGGAAAATAAAAGCGAGTATCAGGATCAGGATGATCTCCATCCAACCCAGGTTCAGAAATTCCATTTTGTTTACTTGCTGTCGTCCGATTCCTGCTTTTTCTCTTCCGCGGATTCTTTTTCAGCCGTCTTACCGCTGAGACCTTCTTTAAAGGCTCTGATGCCAGTGCCAAGTTCGCCGCCAATTTTTGCGATTTTCCCGACGCCGAATACCAGCAGCAAAATAAAAACAATTAACAGTATCTCAGGTAATTGTAATGTAGGCATTAAATCTCCTTCTCAACTTCGGTTTTTGATAGTTTTCTTGCCAAAGCTGAAAGCAAAATACTTAATAAATATAATACAAAAAGTGGCAGCATGAAAATTAACATATTAATTGGATCACCGGTTGGCGTAATCACAGCCGCCATTACCGCAATCGCAACGATGGCAATCCGCCAGCCATTTAATAACATTTTTGCGTTCACCAGCCCTATCCTGGCCAGGATGAAAAAGAGCAAAGGGATCAAAAAGCTGACGCCGATCCAAAAGAGCAGATTGGTAACAAAGCTGATATATGATTTGATCCGAATTGATGTCGTCACCGCTAAAATGTTTTTAAAAAAGTCCAACGAAGTCGGCAGCATTACATAATAAGCAAAGGCAGTACCCGCCAAAAACATAATGCTGATAAAAGGCAAGGCCAGATAGATATTTTTGCGCTCCTTATCTTTCAACCCCTTGCCAACAAAAAGCAAAATTTGCAAAACGATCCACGGCAAAGCCAGGATGAAGCCGCCCAAGAGAGCCACCCTCATGTAGACAGCCATGGTTTCAGTGATCTCGATGGCATGCAGGTTTTGCAAGCCGCCAATGGGCCGTGTCAGAAAATCCAGGATCGGATTTACAAAATAAGCAGCCGCAACCACACCGATGATAAGTCCGATTAAGCTTCTAAGCAGCGTACCGCGAAGCTCCTCCAGGTGTTGGGTAAATGGCAGCTTTTCTGTTTCTTCTGTCATGACTTAGCTCAGGTTCAGGCAGGTTTGCAATAATAAAGCCGCTGCAAGAGGCATTGCGCTTTCCTCAAAGTCGAACTTAGGATGATGGTGCCCATATTGATTTCCGTTGGGACTTTCCCCAGCGCCAACCAAAACAAAACAACCCGTCAGCGCTTGTAAAAATACTCCCATATCCTCTGAAAGCATGGTTTGGTAATCTTCATCAATCTTGAGCGTTTGATCAATTCTTTTAGCAGCCCTTCGCATCTCTTGTGCGATTTTTGCATCATTTATCGTTGGTTCTACCAATTTTTCCAGGTTCAGGTTGATCTCACAACCTGCAGCAAGACCGATTCCTTTGCAAATTTCGACCATTCTTACCTTTAACTGCTCATATACCGCGTTTTCAAAAAACCGAACGGTTCCCTGCAAGCGAACCTGGGACGGGATCACATTGTAAGCAGAACCGCTCTCGATGCTGCAAACGCTGACCACAGCAGGATCAAGCGGACTAATATTGCGCGATACCAGTGTTTGCAACTGTGTGATCAATTGAGCGGAAGCAACGATTGGGTCTTTTGTTAGTTGAGGCCTGCCTCCATGGCCGCCTTGACCATTGACCACGATCTCAAAGCGCGCAGAGCCCGCCATTAAAGGGCCTGGTCGAATACCCAACCAACCTACTGGTTTTTCATTCCATAAATGCGCACCCAGTACCACATCAGGTTGAAGGCGATCCAACACCCCAGCGGCCAGCATGGCTTTGGCGCCTGTTCCGGTCTCTTCCGCGGGTTGAAACAGCAGGTGATAAGATCCGCAAAAATGATCCCCATTCTCGTTTAAGATACGCGCAATTGCCAGCCCAATCGCCATATGACCGTCGTGCCCACAGGCGTGAATCACCCCGTCATTTTTGGAACGGAATATAAAATCGTTCTCTTCATGAATTGGGAGCGCATCCATATCAAAACGCAGCAGAAACGACTTGCCTGGCTGCCCGGTATCAAAGTGGCCAACAAGGCCATTTCCTGCCAGCTTATCCTCAACGATAAATCCATGTGAGCTTAGTTTTTCACCAATAAACCGTGCCGTCTGTTCTTCCTGATTGCTTAACTCAGGATATTGGTGGAAATAACGGCGATCAGCTATGATCTGTTCAAATTGAGCCTGCGCTAATAAGAACAGGTTCATGAAACCCTCAAAAAAATGCGCCTGAATTGTTCATTATAGCGGTCTCCGGATAACTCGTTTCGTCGGGCCGTCCATTTTCGCACAAATTCATCAGGATCACCGATCTGAGAAACATGTTTCCTGAGTGCTTCAAGCCGGGTTTCCCAATAAGCACTGACATCCAATACAATGTTTGGGTCATTCGTCAGGCTTAACCATACTTCCTCAATTTTGGTTACAGACAGTCCTTCTTTCAGCTGCTCGGCGAAAAAAGCAGGATTTCCCGCAGCCGGGAAGACCGCGTCAACAGCCAACTGACCGGCTGCACGATGGTCTGGATGATTAAGGTAAAAATGGTGAATCAGTGTTTGTGGATCACAGCTGACGACAATATCGGGTTGCCTCCTGCGAATTTCCGCCACCAGCAACTGACGGTTTTTCAGATTCACCTCAAGGTAACCATCAGGATGATCCATGTAGTCGATCTCAGTCACACCCAAAGTGTGGGCAGCATCCGCCTGCTCATGGAAGCGGATTTCTTTGAGGGCTTCGCTATCAGGATATTCAGCGCTAACACCTCGTTCTCCCTTCGTGAGCAACAAATAACTGACATGATGACCGCATCGGGTCCAATGGTCAATGGTACCCCCCATAAAGAATTCAGGATCATCAGGATGAGCCAAAATGATAAGGATCTTTTTTGGCGTTTTCCACTCGTCAAAAATTATCGGGTTGAGTGAATCAGCTGCCATTGCCATCTTTAGGTTGGTTTTTGTAAGGCCTGCGATCGCGCTTGACCGAGCTGCGTGGTTTGCCTCTGGCCTTGTATTTATGGTTCTGCTCCTCGGCGATTATGATGTTCTTTTGAGTCTGCTTGTCATGACGATAGCCTTGTTTGCTGTTATCGTTTCGATTGCGCCCTCTTGCCTGTTGTGAGCCAAAACGCTCACCCGGTTTCTTTTCACTCGTCAAACTTATTACTTCGACATCGGCATCCGGTTCATTCACGCTCACATCGTAGATCGGAACGACAGGTTTCTTCTCTTCCATTTTGCCGGATTCCAGCTCCGAGCGTTTGATCTCCCTGGGACCAAGTTCAGGGATATCCACAACCACAGAATCGCTTAGGGGTAAAACCTGCACAACCTTACCCTCACCCAGTGGAGTTTGGATCACTTTTTTGAGTTTTGGCAAAAGTTTCCGGGCTTCTTCATAATTTTCGTGTTCATAAGCCATGCAACAACGCAATCGGCCGCAGATTCCGGTGATCTCCGATGGGGTCAATGACACGTTCTGCGATTTTGCCATTCTGATCGAGATAGAGCTGAATTCGGTCAGAAAGCGCGAACAGCAGCGTTTTTCAATCCCGCAGGCTCCCAGACCAGCCAGCTCTTTGGCCATATCACGTGGGCCCACCTGCCGGATATCAACCCTTGTATCCTCGAACATTGGTGCCGCTTCGCGTATGAAGTTGCGCATATTAAAATCAGGCACGTTGTCATAGCTCAAATACAAGGTCAGCTTCGCTGAATCGAATGAATATTCAGCATCCATCGCCTTAACGCCGGCATAGGTTTCGTTGCCATCCAAAAAGCGGCGTGTCATTTCGACGGCTTCGGCTTCTTTTTGCTTGATCATGTCCCTGAGGATCAGATCTTTCGAGGTCGCCAGCCGTTCGACAGTCTGAATTTCCTGCAAATTTTCAGGAACAGGCATGTTGAGGTGGGTGACCTTTCCGATCTGCTTGCCGCGGGTCGTATTAACGATGACATAATCGCCGATTTCAACCTGCAATTCCTCAGGTAAATAGAAAATGTAGGATTTTCCAATTGCTCTGAATTGGACGCCTATTAGTGTTTGTTCTGACATATTTGATTATTATATCATCCGCTTTTTCTTTTATTATGCGCCATTTTGCTCGCTTCCGCGGCAATGCTTCGGGCAATATCCATAAATACCTGACCTGAGTCACTCAATGGTTCCTGAATGACAACCGGTGAGCCAATATCTCCGCCCTGACCGATCGCTGGGTCAATGGGGATTCTACCCAAAAGGCGCGTGCCAACCAACGACGCGAGATGTTCGCCGCCATTTTCGCCGAAAACGTGCAGTTTCTTACCGTCTGGCATGGGCAGATAGGCCATATTTTCAACAATGCCATAGATCGGGATCTGCAGCTTGTCAAACATGTTGACTGCCCGATAAGCATCATCGATCGCGACCTGTTGGGGCGTGCTAACGATCACGGCGCCATCGATCGGAAGTGTTTGGGAAAGAGACAGCTGCACATCGCCGGTTCCTGGAGGAAGATCGACCACAAAATAATCGAGTGCGCCCCAGTCGAAATCAGTGATGAACTGTTGAATGGCAGAATGGAGCATTGGCCCACGCCAGATAAGGGGTTGTCCGTTTTGAACCAGAAAGCCAATCGAGACAATTTTGAGACCCTGCAACTCGGCGGGTCTGATCTTTTGCCCAGGCAGCGGTTCAGGCAGTCCGTCAATGCCCAGCATGCGCGGAATGTTGGGGCCATAGATGTCCGCGTCCAGTAAACCGACTTTGGCGCCATCTTTTGCCAGGGCCAGAGCGATATTGACAGAAACAGTACTTTTTCCAACACCACCTTTGCCGGAACCGACAGCGATCACGTGCTCAAACCGATTTGAACCCAGATCAACAGCCTTTTTCGTCCCTTGGACTCGCGAGGTCATATTGATATGAACTTCTTTTGCATCCGTCATCGTCAAAACAGCTTTTCTTACGTCAGCTTCGATTTTTGTCTTGAGCGGACAGCTTGGCGTGGTCAACACGATCGAAAAGCTTACCTTTTCTCCGTCAACGACCACATTTTCAACCATATTCAAAGATACCAGATCCTGATGCAGTTCTGGATCCATTACGTGCGATAAAGCATTTATAACTTGTTCTTTGTTTGTCAAGAGAAACTCCTTAATATTTTCTTTCACTACATTCTAAGCGTTCAGCATTGTTAATTCAAACCATACGCTGTTCAATCATTCCACAGTTACCGATTTCGCGAGGTTTCGTGGTTGGTCAACGTCCAAACCGAGCTGAGCGGCAATATGATACGCAAACAACTGCAGCGGGATCACATTGACAACCGGGCTCAATAACCAGGGCGTTTCAGGCACCCAAAAGACCTCATCAGCGAGATTCTGGATCAATTCGTCCCCTTCGGTCGCAACAGCCAGGACATGCCCGTTTCTGGCTTTTGCCTGCTCGATCTGGCTGATCATCTTTTCATACCAGGCGTCCCTGGTAGCGATCACAACAACTGGCAGGTCTTTATCTACCAGCGCTATCGGGCCATGCTTCATTTCACCGGCAGGATATCCTTCGGCATGCTTGTAAGATATTTCCTTGAGCTTTAAAGCTCCCTCGTAAGCAATTGGCATATTTACCCCTCGCCCCAGATAAAGGGCCCCTTTCATGCTTTTGTATTTAGCAGCAATTGCTTTAATTGCATCTTCTTTCTTTAAGGCTTTCTCAACCAATCCAGGTACCGTTAGCAGGTCTTTTACCAGATCAATGCGCTTTTCGACAGATAATGTACCCCTTAGATCAGCCAGATAAATCGCCATCATGTAAAGATCAAGCAAAGGCGCCGTGAAAGCCTTGGTGGAAGCCACTCCAATTTCCGGCCCAACCTGCATCGAGATAAAACCATTGGCTATGCGCATTGCCTGGGAACCGATCGCGTTCACGATCGACAAAAGCAGTGCGCCTTTGCCTCGGGCTTCTTCCATTGCCGCCAGGGTATCCGCAGTTTCGCCTGATTGTGAGATCGCCAGCACGGCTGTCCCCGGTTCAATGATAGGGTCGCAATAGCGAAACTCAGAGGCGACCATGACCTCAACCGGTATTCTGGCAATGTTTTCGATCAGATATTTGCCAACCATCCCGGCATAGGCTGCCGTGCCGCAAGCGGTGATAAAGATCTTTTTGATCGATTTGGCTTTTTCTTCATCCAGGTTCAATGTTTTCAGGTGAATGCGATGTTCTTCAAAATCAACCCGTCCACTCATGGTGTCAGAGAGTGATCGAACCTGCTCATGAATCTCTTTTTGCATAAAGTGGCGATAGCGGCCTTTTTCCACCGAGATCGGATCCCAGGGGACATTGACCACCTCGGTTTGAATTGGATTTCCATCCAGATCATTCACGCTGTAGCCGTCTTTTGTTATTATTGCCACCTGTCCAGATTCCAGGAATATCAGCCGACGCGTGTATTCCACGATCGCTGGCACGTCACTTGCCAGATACATTTCCCCATCGCCAATGCCCAGGGCAACGCCGCCAGCGTTGCCAAGCCGCGCGGCGATCAGCCTGTCCGGTTCCTCGGTGGACATCACCACCAATCCATGCGCGCCTTTGATCAACTTCAATGCGCTCTGAACAGCTGTATAGAGATCCTGGCTTTCACTGTAAAAGCCTTCGATCAGATGAGCGATTGTTTCGGTATCGGTCTCCGACTTGAATTCAACCCCTTCAGCGATCAGTTCCTCGCGCAGGGAAAGGTAGTTTTCCACGATGCCATTATGCACGATTACGATTCTGCCGGCCATGCCGACATGCGGATGGGCGTTTTGCTCATTGGGGGCGCCGTGCGTAGCCCAACGGGTGTGCCCAATACCGATATTACCTTTGGTTGGATTCTCATCTACCAGTTTTTCGAGTTTTTCGATCTTTCCGGCAACCCGACGGATCTCAATCTTCCCGTTCTGCAGAACGGCAATGCCTGCCGAATCATATCCCCGATACTCGAGCTTCCTTAATCCACTGACGATAACAGGAGTCGCGTCCTTTTCGCCAATATATGCAACAATTCCACACATTTGGTGCTCCTTCAATAGTCATTATTATTCCTGGAAAAAGGAATTATCCTGGAGGCATCCGCCGATCTTTCGATTTTCCCAGCTTTAGCTGGTTAGTCTTCTCCTGCGAGAAGAAACCTCCCACCTCGTCACTCGCATACGCGAGCCGGGCGCTATGTTTCCCAGATTGTTACTATTATACAATATCCGGAGCATGAGAGAGAAGATGCAGAGGATGATAGTTTCAGCCTGGACTTATAGTTTTTTGTTAATTAGTTCCCCGATGATGTTTTTCTCCTTTATCAGGAGAGGCCACAATATCAGAATATGTTGCTGAAACACGAGAATAAATCATCTGTCTGAATATTTTATAGAGAAGATAGGATGCAATGATGAACAAAGTAAAAATAAGAACAAACCTGATTGAGAAACTATCCACTGCCAATGCCATTTCCTTCATTAATTGATCAGGATTAAGAAAAACATCCCAGCTATTGAACCTCAAAAACCTTCCGATGTATACGCCGATTCCAGATAGAAGCGAAACCAGAAGAATGCTGCTAAAAGAAATTATTTTAGAAGTGTGTTTTTTCAGATTCTGTTCAAAAACATACAATGATTCAAGACCAGCCATCAGTGCAAAAATGAAGCCAATCCCGATGATTAGCAGTTTGGCCCAGATCAAAACATCAGTGCTATATTCGTAGGCCCGATAGCCCTGCGCTGTGTCAACCAGCCGCATAAAACCATGATTCGAAATATGGATAAAATCTGTTACCATGTAAACCGAGTTTGGAAAAAACAACAACCAGGCGACCAACCATACAACACTGCGACCTGACATGCCCTGTAACAATCGTTTTTCTGATTGATTGATAAAAATCAAAGGCAGCAAGGCCAGCAAAACATTCCATGAAAGCATTAAATAAAGCAAGCTTCCATCAAGATAGATCATGATGAAACAGAAAAGCCAATATACCGACATAAATATCAGTATCTCTTTGTATTGTTTAAATAGTTTTTTAATAATATTCTCCTAAGAATACACTGCATTTCATCACAGTAGAAATTACATGTTAATCTCAAATATTTTATACGCTTTCGGGATTTATGTTTTGAGCCTGGTTTACCCCGCTAAGGATCGACCTATGGTAAACCACTGTACTGGCGGAGACGATGATAATCTTCAGGCGTATCAATATCCATCGCCATCATTTCATCCAACCATGGAAAAAGTACGACCGGACATTCTGACATGATCTGCCTGCCGCCCTGATCACCAGTTAATTGATCGAATTTGTCAAAACAGTTTGCAGGGAAGAACACAGGACTCGTCCGGCGGTCGTTGATGTAAGGAACAACTACTTTAGCGCTTCTTCTGCCTTGTTCAGCGATCGAGACCAGAAAATGGACGGAAAGCTGCGGTTGATCACACATCAAGAAAATTGCTCCAGCAATATCATCATTCAAATGATCCACAGCCAGTTTTAAAGAGGCCGATTGTCCCTCTTTCCAATCTGGATTGATGAGAATTTTCACATCCTCGTCCGTAATGGTATCCCTTACTTCTTCAGCACAATTACCCAGGACAATCATCAAAGGTTCAAGACCTGCCAGGCGTGCATTTTGCAGCACTGTATTGACCAGGTTTTGCTCCCCCCAGGGGAGTAATTGTTTCAGCCGACCAAAACGGCTGGAAGCGCCAGCCGCCAAAACGACACCAGCAACTTTTTCTTTGTTTCTTTTACTCAAATTCCCAGAAATCCCATTCTTTGGCAGGCAGCTTGCCCAAGCCCCGCAAAACATTCTCAGGAGTCAGCGGGAAGTGGTGAAACCGCACACCGGTTGCCTGATAGACCGCTTCCACAACCCCAGGCGCGAAGGGCAGATAAGGCATTTCTCCAACACCTCTGGCCCCAAATGGCCCTAAGGGATCCGCTTCTTCCATGACAACACAAACAGCCTGATCCGGGATATCCATCACAGTGGGGATCAGATAAGTTGAAAAACGGTCTGTTTTGACCATGGCATCCTTTTTCTTCCAGTCTTCCAGCAAGGTATAGCCAGCTGCCTGAACAAGCGCGCCTTCAATTTGACCAACCACCAATTGCGGATTAATTGCCTTGCCAACGTCATCAACGCTGATAGCTTTTCGAATTCGCACCTCACCGCTGCGCGTGTCAACATCGACCAAAAAAGCCTGGGCCACATAGCCATAGGCAAAATTCGGATAACAATGCCCATCGACCGGGTCCATAGGCGTCGTCTTTTCGGGTCGGAAAACATAAGAGCCCATCGCTGGTCGGTTGCCCTCAGCCCATTTTTCTAAAGCAATTTTGGCAGCGCCAAGTATCGAGTTGCCCCCCATATAGGTCATACGCGAGGCAGAAACGCTGCCCGAATTCAATGTGTTTGCAGTGTCAGAATAAAAAGTCTGAATTTTGCGAAAAGGCAGTCCCAGCGCGTCCGCAGCCATTTGAGCAAAGACCGTGTGTGCGCCCTGGCCAACTTCCGCCCCGGCATGGTAAAGTTTTGCAACTTCGATCTCAGAGTTACCCTCTAAGATGATGGTCGCCCCGCAATTTTCAGGCGCGCCGAAGGAAAAACCGACATTTTTATAACCACAAGCCAAACCCCAACCCGATTTTATATGATCCTTCTCAGGTTTTGGCGCTGCCGGACGCTTCCAGCCTTGATCGGTCTTTTTCCATCCCGCTTCAAGCGCGCAGCGCTCGGTCACCTGGCGAATGGTCACGCCTGACGGCAGAACTGAACCCAGGGCACAAATTGAGCCTTCTTTAAACAGGTTTCGCATTCGCAGTTCGACTGGATCCATTTCCAATAATGCAGCCAGTTTATCGACCTGCATTTCTGCCAGAAAGGCAGCCTGAGGGCCGCCAAAGCCGCGGAATGCGCCTCCGGGAATATCGTTGGTAAAGACAGCGTAGGCATCGGTCGCAACATTCGGGATATCATAGGGCCCGGTTGCCAAAAGCGTCGCGTTATTCAGGATTTTTACGGTCGTATAAGCATAGGCGCCGGCGTTAGCCCAGATCTCGCATTGCGCTGCTAAAATTTTGCCTTCCTTGCTGGCACCCCATTTGGCCTTCATGCTATAGGCATGGCGTTTGGCATGACCAAGGATCGATTCTTCTCTTGACCAAATCGTTTTTACCGGTCGATTGATCCCAATTTTCTTCAGATGATAGACCGCCAGACCGAGGATGATCTGAACAGACATATCTTCCCGGCCGCCAAAAGCGCCGCCAATGGCAGGGTAGATCACCCTGACTTTTTCCAATGGCAGGTCCAGCGCATGGGCGGTTTGTTCCTGATCCTTATGCGTCCACTGTCCGCCAACCACCAACGTGATTCGCTCTTCCTCGTCCAAAAAAGCCACACCTGATTCAGGCTGCATGTAAGCATGCTCCTGCACAGGCGTCTGAAATTCGGATTCGACGATAACATCACACTGCTTAAAAGCCTCGTCAACATTGCCAAAGCGGACAACGTTATGATGGAAAATATTAGAATCCATATTCGGGTGCAGGATCGGAGCACCTTCTTTGATCGCGTCGCCCAATGTCGCAACAATAGGCAGGTCTTCATATTCCACATGAATAAGGCTCAAGGCCTTCTCCGCGATTTCATTGCTTTCAGCGATCACCAAAGCGACCTGATCTGCTTCAAATCGCACTATATCAGCACCAGGCTTTGAAGAACCAGGCCCACACAGCACCGGCTGGTCTTTGTAAAACAAGCCGTATTCGTTCACCGGCACATCTTTAGCGGTTATTACGGCAACAACGCCTTCCAAAGCCTCTGCCTCGCTGGTATCCATGGACAGTATCCTGGCATGAACCCGGCCAGAGCACAAAGCTTTCATATGCAACGCGTCAGCAAAGTGAAAATCTCCCGGATATTTTGCCTTGCCAGTTACTTTGGCTGGCGCGTCCACACGCATGGTTGACTTACCGACCTCGTTCATTGTGTACCTCCACGCTTCTCAAAAGCCGCTTCGATTGCTTCAATGATCTTGTAATAACCGGTACAGCGACACAGATTTCCGGAAATACCATCTTTAATATCCTGCAAGTCCGGGTTTTCTTTTTCTTCCATCAATTTTGCAGCCGACATCAAAAAGCCAGGCGTACAATAACCGCACTGTACCGCGCCATGATTAATGAATTCTTCCTGAAGCGGATGCAATTGCCCTTCAGGCGACAAACCTTCAATGGTCTTTATTCTGGCATGATGAGCTCTTGGAGCAGGAATCAAACAACTGACAACTGCCTTGCCGTCCATGTGAATCGTGCAGGCGCCACACTCGCCTTCTTCACATCCCGGTTTGGAGCCGGTGTAACCTACGCGCTCCCGAATGAAATTCAAGAGGCTAAGCCTGAAATCGCCAGAGAACTGGAGCTCTTCGCCATTGATATTAGTCTTCAACAAGCTTCCATCCCAATCGCTCAGATCAGTCTCATCCATTTCTTCCTTGCTTGTGAGTGTGACTGGGTGCTTAGGGATTTTACTGTCGGTACGGCCTTCCATAATCTCGAGTAAAGCATCTTCCACGATAACCTGCATCATGTAACGGCGGTAGTCTTCGCCAGCCCTTACATCACTGATCGGCCGAATATCCTGGGCTGCCAGCACACCTGCTTCTTTCGCGGTAGATCGATCCAATCTCTTACCGACAAGATATTCTTCAGCACTCGGCGAATGAATGATCGTCGGCGCGACCGAACCCATCGTCACTCTGGCGTTGAGGATCAGATCGTGCTCCAACTCAAGCAAAACGCAACAATTCAATACCGAAATTGCCTGTGCTTTTCGCAGGGCTTGCTTGATAAAACTGCCTCGTTCTTGTTCGGCCAGCGGACGGACCAAAACCTCGCGGACGATCTCTGTGGGCTTAAGCTGGGTTTTTCGCACACCGTGATAAAAATCCTTCAGTCGGACAATCCGCTCCCCTTCAGAGGAAACAAGAACCAAGGCCGCGTCCATAGCCATCAGTGGCGTGATCGTGTCATTGGCTGGTGAGGCAGTCACCAAATTTCCCACCACCGTGGCACGATTGCGTATCTGCGGCGTGGCAACCTTGTAACATGCCTGATATAAGGGAGAGGCAAATTCGCGAACCAATTCTGATTTGAGCACATCGTTATGAGTCACCATCGCCTGGATGTGGATCAGTCCTTCTTCATCCTGATAAATTTGATTAAGTCCCCTGACTCTTGAAATATCGATAATGGTCTCAAGCCGCGGCCATTTTTTGTTACGGATTTCAACCATCAGATCCGTTCCACCGGCAATCAGCCTGGTATTTTCGTCCCCTTCATCTAAAAGTTTCAGTGCTTCTTCGACCGTTTCTGGCATGAAATAATTTTTCCACATAGGCTGCTCCTAAGCCTCTTATGAGTTGCGAACCTGAATGACTTCAGCCAAAATGCTTATGGCGATCTCATCAGGGGTTTCAGCTTTTATATTTAATCCGATCGGTGATTTTATCCAGACAACGCGCTCGTCCGGTACACCGAGCTCCTTCAAAGCATTTTTGGTGCTGGCCCAGCGTTTTAATGAGCCAATCAGGCCGATATAGGCCGGTTTATGCTCCAAAATCGCAGGCAGCCCGGCAATATCCATGTCGCTTCCTCTTGTGACGCCGACGATATAAACCCGATCATTGATCTCAAGATGTTCGGGGATTTCCTGCATCAAAACCGGAAGAAACTCAACATTGCCTGGTATTTCCTCACTGGTACACAATTCAGCGCGATCATCAGAAACAATCACCCGAAAATTGAGCAGCTGAGCAAATTTAGCCACCGATTTGCCAACATGACCTGCGCCAAGGATCAACAGAATCGGCTGTGTCAGCTGAGGTTCGATATAGACGCTGACATCCCCACCACAAAGACCAACTGCGCCTTGTTCCTGCGCATTGAGAGAGTAGTGCAGGATCTGAGGTTTACCGTCTTTCAGGGCTTTCAGAGCCATTTCAATGGTTTGGGATTCCACCGCCCCACCGCCAACCGAACCTTCGGTGCTGCCATCAGCATAGACGAGCATTTTGCTGCCCGCACGCCTCGGCACAGAGCCTTTGGTCTCGATGACAACACAGTAACAAACCGCCTTGCCATCGCGATTTGCTGCCAACATTTTTTCATAAATATCTGTCATTAGGCCTCAAGCAAAGAAAGCAGGATAGGCAACAGTTGTTTCTTACGGGATACCACGCCTTCTGCCAGTTCAGTCCCATCCGGGAGCGGTTCATAGGGTAATTCTTCCAGGGCCGGTGGCGCGTCCACAAAGATCAGGCGACTTGAGCCTTCGACCACATCGGTCACCATTAGACCAGCGAAATCCAAACCATGCTCTTTCTTGAGCCCTTGCAAAGCTTCGATCAAACGCGGCACGAAATCACCGATCTGGTAGAGATCCGTCGTTTCAACCTGAGCGATGGCAAATTTATATCCACCGCTTTCATACTCTTTCATATCAGCCCGGACAATCGTTTCGGGTTCCTGCGTCAGAAGGCCGGCACCAGCCTTGATCAGGGCGTCGCCCCAGCTTTTTATATTCTCATTTTCCAGCGGCGATCCCGGCACAAAAGCCCAGCGCGATAATACCTCAGCAATAGCCTTGTCCCGTGCCGTGGTTGTTGGCGAACTCAAAATAAGCGTGTCAGAAAGCAGGCCAGCCAATAACAGGCCAGCTATTTGAGGCGGCGCGCTCAAACCAGCTTCCGCGATCTGTTCCGCCACCAGAGTTGAAGTGCTGCCAACAATATCAACTGTAAACTTGATCGGAGAATGTGTAGCCTGGTTGCCAAGACGATGGTGATCCAATATTTCCAACAGTTCACTTTCTTCCAGTGAGGCAATGGCCTGTTGCGGTTCATTATGATCAACCAAAATCACCTGAATCCGGGGTGGGTTGAGGATATCCCGCTGCCTGACCACACCTACATAACGGTTATTTTCATCCACGACCCAGTATTCGTTAAATTCCTGCCGCAGCAAGCGGTTAAGGACATCTTTGATCCTGGTCTGGGGTTGGAATTTGGGAATATTTCGGGTCGCGGCTTCCCGACATTGAATATCGAGCATCTCCGCGATGGTCATATCCTTAAATTTTGGGTGTGGTCCGATGATACGCCGCAAAAATTCGAATAAACTATCACCAGTGACCATTCCGTATGGCGTCCCATCCGTATTGACGACAGGAGCAATGCCTCCGGTTCGAACGAGGATCGTCCAGGCTTCATTAAGTGATTTGTCCGGGGTGACCACATCCAGCCGACGCATGACTGATTCAAAACGCGGACTGGCGTCTGTCATGAGAACAGGAGGCTCCATTTTAAGCGTTTTCAGGACAAATGCAGTCTGCATATTGACCGCGCCAGCCCGACTGGCAACGGTTGGCAGCCCATCCCGTTCTGCCAACAACCAGGCATATCCAATTGCGGAAGCAATTGAATCTGTATCGGGGTTGATATGACCGGTTACAAAGATCCGATCGTTATTTTTTCTTTGATAACTACCTGTTTCCACGAATTCCTCAATCCTTTTTCAAGGCGCGCCAGATCTTTTCCGGTGTAACCGGATTGTCAAAGATATTCGCGCCACAAGCATCCATTACCGCGTTTCCAATTGCTGGCGCGGCTCCATCCAGGGGTATTTCTGCCACGGCTTTGGCTCCGAATGGGCCCGTTTCCTCATATGTCTGGACGAAGATCGCCTCAATGCGAGGCATTTCATCCGCCCGGAAGATATGATAATCCATGAGATCAACTTCCCGCGGCAGGCCGCGTTGATCATAGACCATTTCTTCACTCACGCCATAACCCAGCGCCTGAGCGACACCGCCTTCAATTTGTCCGGACGCTGTCACAGGGTTGATGATAACACCGGAATCCACTGCCATAATAAGGTCTTCTACAGTTACCTGTCCGGTTTCCAGATCGACCAACACAGTCGCAAATTGAGCGGCAAAGGGGGGCGGAGAATTCGGTGAGACGTAAGAAGCGCTCGCCATGATCTGTTCCTGATTGCGCCAATGCAGGGAATCCAAAGCGATCTGTTCGAGCTTGATGCTTTCGCCATTCGGGGCGACTGCCATTTTATCTTTGAGAACAATGTCCTCAACCGCACAATTTGTTTCCTTTTCTTCAAAAAAGACTTTTGCTCGTTTCTTTATTTTTAGTGCCACTTCTTCAGCGGCTTTCTTGACGGCTGTACCAGAGATATAAGTTGTTGAAGAGGCATAAGCCCCTACATCAAAAGGAGTTGTGTCCGTATCTGACGAAGTGACAATGATATCGTCCGTCCTGACGCCCAGCACCTCAGCTGCAATTTGAGCCAAAACCGTATCGCTGCCGGTGCCCAGGTCCGTCGCGCCGACCATCAGGTTAAAACTGGCATCATCATTGATCTTAAGATGCGCGCCGCCCATATCCAAATATGGGATGGCCGTGCCCTGCATGACCGTGGCGACGCCAATGCCACGTCGCAAATGTGGTTTTCCTTTTATGGTGTGCCAATCTTCGTTACCGAATTTTTCATCCCAGCCGATTGCTTTCTTGCCCTGTCGGACGCATTCTTCCAAACCGACCGTTTGGATGATCTCAGGCACAGGTTCCCGTCCCTCGTTCCATGCAGTACTAAAGGGCTGATATTCACCTGGTCTGAGGCAATTTTTCAGGCGAAATTCAATTGGGTCCATTCCAATTGATCGTGTAATATGTTCAAAATGACGGTCAAGCGGCCAATAACCCTGCGGCACGCCATATCCGCGATAAGCTCCAGACGGAGGTGTGTTCGTATAAACAATATCCGCATAGAAACGAATATTGGGCTTCTTGCGGTATTCACCATCGCCAACATACAAACCCATCGATTTTTGGCCGGTATTACCCGTCACCGTGAGCGCGTGACAGCCGTAAGCGCCGGTATCCGAAAGCGCATACATTTCATTGGCCGTCATCGTGCCGTCATTTTTGATGCCGGTTTTCATTCGGACGCGCATGGGATGACGTGAACGCGAGGCGATAAACTCTTCTTCGCGGGTCATTTCATATAATACTGGTTTCCCTGTGGCAATGGTCAGATGTCCGGCGACGTCTTCGATCAGGACTTCCTGTTTATTTCCAAAACCACCACCAATACGGGGTTTGATCACCCGAATCCTCTTAACGGGCAGCCCCAGAACAGGCGCCATCATTCTGCGCACATGGAAGGGTACCTGTGTACTGGTTCGGATCACAAGTCGATCGTCTTCATCCCAGTAAGTGAGCGTAACATGGGGTTCAATATGCGCCTGTTGCACCTTGGGAACGACATATTCCTGCTCAAATATCTGGTCAGCTTCAGCAAAACCCTTTTCAACATCGTTAATATCGATCCGAATTTTGGCAGCCAGGTTGATGCTCGGGTCGGAATCAGCAAAATTGACGTATTCTTCTTCGTCATGGATGATCGGCGCACCATCTCTCATCGCGTCGCGCATGTCGATGATCGGTTCCAGTTCCTCGTACTCGACCTTGATCAGACCAAGCGCTTTTTCAGCAATTTCCGGGCTAACAGCGGCCACCATGGCGACCCGGTCACCAACAAAGCGCACTTTACGATCCAGCGAGAACATGTCCAAAGGCCCGGGGATGGGATCAGACTGCCCGGCAGTGGAATGCACCACCCGAGGCAGATCTTCCCAGGTCAAAACACATTCAACACCCTCTAAAGCTCTGGCTTGAGAGGCGTCGATACTTTTTATGATCGCGTGAGCATAAGGAGAAGGCAAGACTTTGGCATACAACATGCCAGGCATTTGCCAGTCAGCAGTAAAGGCTTGCTTGCCTTGCACCAGTTTGATGGCGTCCAGTTTGATCTCGGATTTACCGATCATCGCGGTTTCATCGCGCTGATCGATCGTGACCATTTTTGGCTCGTAGCGGCTGATGTTTTCTTCCTGCTGGTGATCCAAAGCTTTGATGCCATTGCGAATTTTCTCAGCAGCTCTCAGCACAGCCTGGACAGGCTTTACATAAGCCGTACAGCGGCATAACACACCGGAGAGCGCTTCGCGCACCTGCTCTTCCGTTGGCTCAAGCGTCTTTTCAAACAAAGCGCGCGCAGCCAGGATCATAGCGGGCGTGCAATAGCCGCATTGTACGGAGCCGCTTTCAACAAATTCCTGCTGCAGGATTTCAAGTCCCTTGGTTTCTTTCCATGCCTGGTGCGGGCGCTCGCCCATCCCTTCGACAGTCTCGATCTCATGCCCCTGGGCTTGCAAGGCAAAGAGCATACAGCTGTTGATCGGCTTTCCGTCCAACAAGACCGTACAAGCACCACACTCGCCCCTGACACAACCACCGGATCTGGCGCTCAGAAAACCAAGGCGGCGCAACACGGTAAGAAGTTTTTCTTCCGTTTTGACCTCAACTGGAAAATCGGTCTGATTCACTCGTAGTATGATCTTCATCATGCCTCCTGCGTCCTTTCCAGCCTTTGCAGCGCACGCCGAAGCAGTACCTGAGCAACATCCAGACGGTATTCCGCGCTCGCCCAGGCATCATCAGCGTTCTGGTAGAGATTGGATACCTGCTTGATCCCATCAACCTGTTGTAAAAGCTCGAAAGGTTCCCAAATCTCAATGGTACCACCGCAAGCTACACGAATGCAACCATCCATTTGCCTGCTCGCGGTGACACTCACAAGCGGCAGGTCTTTTGGGCTTCGGCCAACACCCTCATAGCTTAATTTGTGGAATTTCGGGAATTTCACTTTTGTGACAACATCACCAGTTGGATTCGAAAGCAAAAAGTCTCTCAAGCTTAGGCCATCTGGATGCTCCAGACTATAAACAACAGGATTTAAAGCCAGAAGACAGATCAAAACCGGTGAACGGCCGTTTGCCTGAGCCAAATAATTGCTGATGCTGAGCGTATTGCGTACATTGAGGCCATATTCCGTGCTCAAAGCCTGATAAAAACCAGGAGAGTTTAATGCTGTTTCCAGATCCTGTAAAGTTGCCAGGCCACCAATGGTAAATCCCTGATCGGTGATCTCCAGACAATCCAGGCCGGCGTCCTGCAGATCAACAATGATCGTCTTGCCATCTTCAAGCGTTGGTTTAAAGCTTCCGCCAGCCAAATACTTGATCCTCTCAGGATTATCATCACGCAATCGCATCACCTCTTCCAGAGAGCCTGGTCTTAAGTATTCAATAACTGTTTCATTCATCAGGATACACCTTCCATCCTGTCTCCTCCAGATCCATACCTGCTGTCAGATCTTCAGTGACATCCACAAAATAAGCGTCACATACTGCCAGAGCCTGACCACTCGCGTCGATGATCTCGCTGTGAGCGACACCTATTCGACCGCGCTGTTTAACCTTTGTACCGACCACAGTGAGTTTTGTGTTTGTCGGTACTGGGTGTAAGTACCTGACCTTCAGCTCGTTTGTCACCATGAACCGGTTGGGCTCATCAGTAGTCAAAGCTCTGCCAGCTGTTTCATCCAAAATCGCGACAATATTGCCGCCGTGAATCATCCCGGGGTAGCCGGCGTATTGTTCAGGCAGCTCAAATTCCGAGACAACCTCACCATCGGCCCGGGCATAGAATTCCAGTTTTAAAGAGACCGGATTCTCTCGCCCACAAACATAGCAACCACTACTCCCGGGTAATTTTTTCATTATGCCTTCGCGAAAGTATCAATAAGCAGTTTCGTATTGCCGCCAACAGCGTAAAGAATTGGGCAAGTACAACCGTGATTGATATATTCCTGCACCTTGGCGCGGGCCTCATCGGGCGTACCACTGGCGGTGATGCGGTGGACCAGGTCTTCGGGCACCAAATGTTTGGCAGCCTGAATTTGTTCGTGCGTGGCAGGCCAGCCCAAAATCGCCTGAATGCTTTCAACGACATCCTTTGAAACGCCACTTGCCTGAGCGATGTGCGGTTGCTGCGCCAGGTACTGTGTCAGCAATTCACGGGTGGTATCGATCGCTTTGTCGTGGTCTTCATCCACGGAGCAGACCACCAGTTGTGGTCGGTCGAATTCTTCCAGGGTTCTTCCGGATTCCCTCAAGCCCTTTTCAAGCTGCTCAATGGCGGTATCGTTATATTCAACCGGCACACAATAATTCATCACAATACCATCCGCGATCCTTCCAGCCATTTCGATCATCTTGCCGCCGGTTGCGCCCATATAGATCGGCACATTGCGGGGTTCGCGTCGGCCATGGACGACATCCAGCTCAATTCCATTAACTTTGTGGAATTCACCATCAAAAGTAACCCGTTCCATATTCAATAATTTCCGCAGAACATAGACCGTTTCTTCCATGGCTTTCATAGGTTTTGTGCGGTCAATTCCAACGTTTTTAGCCAACGGATCCCACCAGGCACCGATACCACAAATGATGCGATTTGGAGCCAGATCATCAAGGGTCAAAAGTGTTGAAGCCAGCAAACCGATATTTCGGGTCCAGTTGTTAATGACCCCAGAGCCAACCTTGATCCTATCTGTCACAGCTGCATAAGCCGCCATCGGAACGATCGCGTCCCGAACCAGACGACTCTCTGCCTGCCAAACGGCTTCAAAACCTTTCTCTTCAGCATACCTGACGACGTCCAGACCTTCTCTCAGATCATGAGCATCCTGTAAATAAAGTGCGATTCTGTCAAACATGGTGAGTTCCTCTCTTTCAAATGATAATTTCTGTTGAGTAAAAAATAATTTTATTATATTTTTGCCAATCCTGAAGCGTATCAAGATCGGATTGCATTTCATCGTTCAACCAAACAGTCAAATTAATTGACTTTACCAGTGCCTGACGAATGTGTTTTTGAAAAGAACGCCTGCCAAACATTGGTGTGATAAGCTCTGCTTCGCTCATTAACAAAGCGTTCGTGCCAGTTTGATTATAATCCGGAACGATCACCAGAAACGAACTTGTCGGAATGCGATCTTTATTCTCAAGATCTGTAGAGCTGCCAATGCATGAGCGACTGCCATCTTTATGCTCTGAAGATTTATCTGAATCAGCAAGCGCAAACAACCTGCGAAGATATTCCGGTTTCATCCCTGGTAGATCAGCTGGAATAACAAGCACAGGTCCAGATTCGCCGGAGTTGTGGATAAAAGCAAAAGCCTGAGCGATCGCCAGATTCAAACTGGAAGACGTATTTTCAGGCAACCCAACTCCGCCCCATTCGTCCACCAGCTTCAGAATGGCGTCATCTTTTGCTATCACCAGAATCTTGTCAATTTCTTGACAGGCTTGCAAACACCGATAGGTGTCAGTGAAAAGCTTGCGGTTTAGTTGAATGATTTCTTCGCTGGTCAAAAAGGGATGCAGGCGCGATTTGCCAAGATGAAAAGGCTTGACCGGCAAAATAGCCCAGGTCGTCATAGCCGGCCTCTGTATTTAAGGAAATGGTTCGCGATTGCTTCAGCCAGTGCGATTTTGTCTTCATCAGTTTTCATGATCGTCTGCAGTTGAACCGTTTCGACCTCTTGATCCGACAATTGATCATCACTCAGGTCATAGACGAAAACATCCAAAAAATCGCGGTAGTGAGCCAAAACCGCCTGACTGGATGGTTCAATGCCCAGTTCTGCGAACATTTTGGCTGCCGGGCCTTTCAATGCTTTCCCTTGGATAATGGGAGAGACAGCGTAGACAGTTTTGCTGGTCAATATTTTCCGTATATCTTTAAGCGTCAGGATTGGATCGATGGATACCCATGGGTTGGAAGGTGCCAAAACGACCAAATCGGCTTCTTCGATTGCTTTTTTGGAAGCAGGGAGTAATTCCGCTCTTTCCGCTTCAGCAAGCACAACCCGCGCGACCTCAGGTTCCGCGGACAGGCGTACCAGATAATCCTGAAACGTGAGCAGACTGCCTTGCTTGGTTTCGATCATTGTCGCAGCTGGCTCATCCGTCATCGGATAAACCTGACTAAGAATTCCAAATCGATTGCAAAGAATTTGGGTTGCATCCTGCAAGCTTTTACCGCTTTCCAGTAATCTGGTACGTTCAAGGTGCGTAGCCAGGTCGCGGTCACCCAGTTGGAACCAGGTTGGCGCGCCCAGATCAGCAAGAGCATTCGCGACCTGCCAGCTCTCATTTTCCTGCCCCCAGCCGTAGGTCTTATTGGCCAAACCTGCCAGAGCATAACAAACTGAATCAAGGTCAGGGCAGATTTGTAAACCAAAATGGCGGAAATCATCACCGGTGTTAACAATGACGCTTAAGTTTCCGGCTTCCAGAATTCGATCGAAGCCCAAAACCAGCTTGGCTCCGCCAACGCCACCTGCCAACACTGCTACTTTAAGATCGGAAATTTGAATATTCGTCATCAATTTCACCTGAACAGGTCTTTTTCTTTATCGCGTAACAACTCCGAAGAATGGCCCTCACGCAGCGGATAAGGAAACCCACGGGCATGAATAACCGGTGTTCCCTCACTGGCTTGCCCCATCAAAAGCGAGGCCGCCGCTGCCAGCTCGTCAGCAGCCGCGATAGTCGTGACCCGCAGCTTATAGGCATTCATATCCTCTTCCCCACGCATATCAACCAAACCTGGCATGCCGGACAAGCCGATCGTTGTTCCCAGAACACCATTACGCCAGGCTCTGCCGTGGGAGTCGATGATCAAAACTGCAAGTCTTCTCCCGGTTCTTTCTTCCAGTGCTTCCCGGATTTTTACCGCGGAAAGGTCCGAATCTTCCGGCAAAAGCAAAACCCAATCCTCAGGATCGCCCCAAGGCCTGGTAACATTGGAGTGGTCAATGCCAGCATTGGCACACACAAAACCATTCTTTTGCTCAACAATGATCGTCCCTGGTCGCGTCCGCAGTACTTCATTACTCTCCTGCAGGATCAGTTCAACCAGTTCAGGCCTTTTTTCAAGATATCCTGCCAGTTCGAACGCTTCAGCGGAAGGTTCAACTGTAGTGAGATTAACCAATCTGTTTTCAGCCTTGGAGACGACCTTTTGCGCCAGGACAAAAACATCCCCATCCTGAATCTCAACCTCGCTCAATTTGGCCGATTCCAAAATGCAAGCAGCCAGGTCATCACCTGGCTGGATCATTGGGAAGTTAATTAATGCGGTCAGTTCTAATCGTTTTGCTTGCTTCATTCAATCCCGGTAAGTCGAATCCCAGCGGAGGGAACTTTGTATTTGATGTTCAACCCGATCAGGATCGAGGTGAGACCTTCAAGCACAACCGTGTTTTCGATCACACCTGCGTCCCAGGCTTTCAGACCGATGTCTTCTGCCAGACCGATCACAACTTCGCGGGCATCCTTATTGCCTCCTGCAACCAAAACATCACAGTCAATTTCTTCACCTGAAAGTAAATGTTCAAAGGAAATTGTCTGGAAGGCATCCACGACCTGCACATCGGGCCCGAGGATTGCCTTAGCCTGAAGAGCGGCGCTGCCTTCTGGCGGCATCTGCACTTTGGTAACTTTGGGTGGTACAAGCGGAACACAAACATCGATAAGGATCTTGCCCTGCAATTGTTCCTTCAAACCTTCCAAAGTGGCAGCGTGCGCGTTGAAAGGAACCGTCAAAACAGCAATATCGCATTGTTCCACAGCTTCTTCATTCGTCCAGGCACTGATCCTGACCTCTTTGCCCTCGAACCGCGGCATGAGATCTTCAACCGCCTTAATTGCTTTATCTACATTTCGGGAACCAATTAAAACCTCATGGGCAGCCAAAGCCCAACGGAAGCCAAGTCCGCTGCCTTCTCTGCCGGTTCCACCAATAATTGCAATCTTGTATGTCATTGATACCTCTACATTTCCTGTACACGCGCCCAGGTCTGAGCGGCAACTTCCCGGGATCTGGCGGCAATTTGATGCTCGTCCAGGAAGAGCAGTTTGCGATCCCGCATCAAAACCTTGCCATTGGCCATCGTCATCGTCACCATGCCGTCACGGAAGCCAAAGAGGATGTGCCAGGGCAAATTTCCAGCATGCATCGGAGTGATCGGGTGATAATCGACAAAAATAATGTCTGCAGCCGCGCCCTTTTCAATAACGCCTACGCGCAAACCGTCATAAATTTGAGTGACCAGTCTGGAATTGTTCGTCACTGCCATCTTGATGACGTCATACCCGTTCATCGCTCTGGGGTCGGCTTTGTGGTCTTTTTGGATCAGATAGGCGACGAACCATTCCTGCCACATGGCGTTGGAAAATCCGTCGTTTCCCAAACAAACAGGAACGCCCGCGTTTAGCATTTTTTCAACTTCCGCCACGCCAACAGCGTTGTTCATGTTCGAACGCGGTTGATGCGTAAGCCAGCTGCCGGATTGGACCAACAGCGCTATTTCACGATCGTTCAGGTGGATACCGTGCGCTAAAATGCTCTTGTCATTGAGAATTCCTTTTTCCCAAAACCGTTCCACCACTCTTTTGCCGTATTTCGCCAAAGAATCTTCCTGGTCAACGATCCCTTCAGCAACATGGGTATGAAAACCAGCCCGATCCTGATTGGCCTCGATACAGCGATCCAAAGTCTTGTCCGAAACGCTCAGGCTGGCATGCAAGCCAAAATGAGCCTTGACCATTGGGTCGATCTCTCCTGCCTGCACCCGTTCGATAAAGCGTGCGTTCTCGCGAATTCCAGCCAGAGCACGTTCTTCTCCATCGCGATCTGTCACTTCGTAACACAGCGCGGCACGTAAACCAGACTTTAAAACCGCATTGTAAACGACATCCAGAGAACCATCGATGAAATTGGGAGAGGCGTGATGATCAATGATCGTTGTCGTACCGTATTTTATGGCATCGATCAAAAGTGTTAAAGCCGAATAACGCACACCATCTTCATCCAGCGCCTTATCCAGCTTCCACCATAGATTTGCCAGAATTTGTGAAAAATTTCTGGAAGGTTCTCCAGGGATGGCCATGCCGCGTGAAAATGCGCCGTAAAAATGAGTATGCGCGCAAATATTCCCGGGCATGATCAACTGTCCCTGCGCGTCCAGAACCTCTTCATCAGGACATTGCTTGCTCAGCACACCGGCAGCAGCAATATCTTTGATAATGCCATCCTGAACCAGGATCTCATGATTCTCCAGAATTTGGTTGGGGTCGCCCCAGGTAACGATCGGGCCATTTCGAATGATCATTTCAGCCTCTTTCCCTGATGAATTAATCAGTTAATTGATAGAGTTCGATCAATACGCCGTTGCCCGCTTTGGGATGGATGAAAGCCATTTTCCGACCAGGCAAAACTTCAGCGGTCTCATTGATCAAACGTACACCTTTTTCTTTTAGCTCAGCCAGTTTGGCATCAATATCATCAACCTCGAAACAAATATGGTGCATGCCTTCACCGCGTTTCTCGAGATAGGCTGCCAGGCCTGAATCGCTGCTGGTCGGTTGAACAAGCTCAACTTCGCTGTCGCCAACGGGGATAAATGCTACCCGGGAGTGTTGGGTTGGAACGACCTCGATATGGTCGAGCTTCAGGCCCAATTGTTCTTCCCAGAATTTCAAAGATTCCTCAATATCACGAACAACGATCGCGACGTGGTTTATTTTTTTAATGGTGGTCATAATTCTCCTTTTTTAAATATAGTTCGGGGCAACATATTCACCCCAGACTTTTCTTAACCTTCCACAGATCTCGCCCAGAGTCAGCTTGTTTTCGACGCACTCGATGATGACCGGCATCATATTCGTATCGCTCAAGGCGGCAGCTTCGAGTTGGTTCAACAAAGCTTCGACACGTTCAGGATCGCGGGAAGCGCGCAGCGCAGCCAGCCGCGCGTGCTGCTCCTGTTCGATGCTCGGGTCGATCTTCAGAGCTTCCAGTGTCAGTTCTTCCTGAACCTGGAACTTATTCACACCAACGACGATGTCTGCCTTGTTCTCAAGTCGTCGTTGCGCCTGGAAAGCCGCTTCCTGAATTTCACTCTGAACGAAACCGCTCTCGATGGCGCTCAGCGCTCCGCCAATGTCATCTATTTTGGCGATGTACTCAGCAGCTTGCTTTTCGATCTCATCGGTCAAATACTCGACAAGATAAGAGCCAGCCATTGGATCAATGGAATCGGCAACGCCGGATTCAAAACCGATGATCTGTTGGGTGCGCAGGGCGACCTGAACCGACTTGACGGTCGGCAGCCAAAGCGCTTCGTCCATACTGTTGGTATGCAGGGATTGGGTTCCGCCCAACACAGCTGCCAGCGCCTGCAAGGTCACACGGATCACATTGTTCTCCGGTTGTTGGGCGGTCAGGGTTGAACCAGCCGTTTGCGTATGGAAGCGCAGCCGTTCCGATTTGCTGCTTTTCGCGCCAAAACGTTCGCGCATGATCTTCGCGTACAAACGCCGTGCCGCTCGGAACTTGGCAATTTCTTCCAGGAAGTTATTATGGGCGTTGAAGAAGAACGATAGCTGATCAGCAAATTCATCAACATCCATACCAGCTTTGATGGCAGCTTCGATATAGGCGATCGCGTTTGCCAAAGTGAAGGCGACTTCCTGAACAGCGGTGGAACCAGCTTCGCGGATGTGGTAACCCGAAATGCTGATCGTATTCCAGTTGGGCACGTCTGTCTTGCAGAACTGGAAGATATCGGTGATCAGGCGCATACTGCTCTTGGGCGGGAAAATATAAGTTCCACGAGCAATATATTCTTTGAGAATATCGTTCTGGATCGTGCCGCGCAAGGCTTTTGAATCAACACCCTGTTTTTTGGCCACCGCGATATACATCGCCAACAGAACAGCCGCGGGAGCGTTGATGGTCATACTGGTAGACACTTTATCAAGTGGTATCTGATCAAACAAAGTTTCCATGTCCTCAATTGAGGAGATCGAAACACCCACTTTGCCGACTTCGCCCATCGCGATGGGATCATCAGCGTCGTAGCCAATTTGGGTAGGCAGGTCGAAAGCAACGCTCAGACCAGTTTGCCCTTGTTCGAGCAAAAAACGGTAGCGCTTGTTCGATTCAGCCGCGCTCGAAAAGCCAGCGTACTGGCGCATTGTCCAGAGTCTGCCGCGATACATGGTCGGCTGCACCCCGCGCGTGTAGGGGTAAGACGCCGGTAATCCGATCTCCTCAAAATTGTTCGGATTGATCTTGTCGGGTGGAACAACCGCAGGGATAGGGATATTTGCTGAGGTATTGAATTCTTCTTTTCGTTCAGGGAATCTTTTGATGGCGGGCTGATAGACCTTTTCTTGCCAGGTTTCGAATTGTGTTTTTTCTGTCATACCTTTCCTCATTGAATGGTTAATGGTTAACAAACTAAGTATACCCGAATAAACCGATTTTCCGCCGCTTATTCCTGGATTTGTTCCATCCGAAATACAAGTCAGGTTCAATTATTTACTTGCCTTATAAAATTCGTACCCATTTTTCTGTTATTTATGGTAATATTTTCGGGCTCGCGTGTTGTACCCTTCACACGACAGAAATTAATTAGCACAGAAAGGGCTAGAAATGAAAGTTTTACTGATTAAAGACGTTTACAAATTGGGCCGCGCTGGCGATATTAAGAAAGTCGCCAATGGCTATGGCCGCAACTACCTCATCCCCCAGGGTTTCGCGATTCCCGCAACTGAAAACTCAGCCAAGGTCGCCGAAGCGATCGCCAAAAAGGCAACTGAAAAGCGTGCCGCGCTCAACGAAGAGCTCAAGAGCGTTGCTGAAGTCTTATCCGCCCTGGAACTCTACTTCCCGGTCAAAGCTGGCGAAACCGGCAAACTCTACGGTTCAGTTTCTCCTCAAAACATAGTTGACCGCATCAAGGAAGAAAAAGGTATCGAGATCGACCGCCATCAATTGGTCACCGAACCAATTCGTACCCTTGGCGAATACACGATCCCTGTCAGCCTGACGCTTGATCTCGTTCCTGAGATCCACGTCATCATTCACCGCGAAGGCGAAGTCTTCAAGACCGCCGTTGTGGAAGAAGTCGTCGTTGAAGAAGAAGCTCCGGCTGAAGAAAATTAGTCTGAGCGCATTTTTTCAATAAAAAGGGTAAAAAGCCTGCTGCATTAAACAGCAGGCTAATTTTTTGTTAGAATCAAGTGGTATGGATTATTCAGGTTCGCAACTAAAAAAGATTCGGCTTGAGCGCAACATCCCTCTCGAACAGGTTGCCTCGGCTACCCGCATCCGCATGGCAATTTTGCAGGATCTTGAAGATGAAGAATATTCGGAATTGAGTTCCTCGACTCAGGCCAAAGGGTTTTTGCGTCTCTACGCCAAATTTCTTGATTTGCCTGACGATCCTGAAGTCCTGGCTTCTCAGGAAGCAGCAGAAACAGGTCAAGGTCCTGAAGTTTCAGATATTTCATCTACCTTTGAGTCAGAAGCCGTAAAACCAGCTGAGATCGTTGAAACCGCCAGGATTCCTGACCCGATCCCAGAAACAATGCCAGACCAAACATCACCTCCAGCTGATCCCGTCACGCCCGCGACCGAATCCGTCATCCCTGAATCGCAAAAGGAGCTGGAAGCCATCGGGCGCGAACTGGTCGCGCGGCGTCACTATCTCAATATTTCATGGGACCTGATCGAGCAGGAGACCCGGATTCCAAAAGATCAATTGCGCAGTGTCGAACGGGGCGATCTTGATTCGTTTTTCAGTCCGACGAAGTTTAAGAGTGTTTTACTGTCTTATACTCGCTTTTTAAACCTTGACGTCACAGCGATCATGATCCGTTACGCTGACGCGATCCAGAAACGTCGTCTCGAAAAGAACCTTACGAAAAGGAAGCCTCTGCAAAGCATCAGGGTTTTGCCGCCGTTTCTCCTCAATTTAAGAAGGTTTTTCACCCTGGACCTCTTTTTCGGAACCTTGATGATCCTCGGAATCGTTGGTTTTTTGATCTGGGGCATTTCGCGCATGTCTTTTGGCAATGATTCCCCGGAAATTCCGGCTACGCTGCCAGCGGTTGCGGATATTCTGCTGGCTGAAACGACACAAGAAACGGTGGAGAGGAGTGAAACTCCCGAACTGACGCTGGAAGTAATGGAAGTGCCAACCCCAACACCTTTTTTCTCGGTTTCCGAGCAAAGTTCTGCGCTTGAGCTTGTCATCCTCACCCGTCAGAACACCTGGCTGCGCATCCTCTGTGATGGCGAAGTTGTCTACCAGGGTCGTCAGGCACCGGGGAACGTCCTAACCTATGCGGCAGACGAATCCATCGAGCTGCAAACCGGTAACATCGCAGGGCTTGAGATCATTTTCAACCAAAGCCCTTATGACTACGGCGAACAAGCGCTCGGAACGCCTGCCCGCCTTTGGTTTTCTGATGAAGGCGTTTCAGAATTACCAATTATTGAGTTGGAAGCAACTCAAAAACCGTGACATTTTCGGAATACTATGAAAAAGAACACTTTTCACATCATTAGTTTAGGCTGCGCTAAGAATCTGGTGGATTCCAATGTGCTGGCGCAATTGCTCGAAGAACAAGACCTGATTTACGCCCGTTCAGCCCGACAGGCTGAGTTTGTTTTGGTCAACACCTGCGGCTTCATCCATGACGCGCGCGAAGAATCCCTGACAACGATCAAAGAGCTTCTCAAAAGCAAAAAACCTGAACAAAAGATCATCGCCACCGGCTGCCTGGCGGAACGTTGGCGCGAAAAGCTCATCAAAACTCATCCTGGACTGAACGGCTTGATCGGCACGCGCAGCCTGGAAGATATCGTTCCGCTGGTTCAAAGCCTTCGTGATAAGGATCAAAAATCCAAACTTTACCCCTATCCTCTCTATCCAATTCTGCACTACCCACAGGGAGCTTCCTATACCGCCATCCAAGGCGGAAGCAGTTATCTGAAGATCGCCGACGGCTGCCACCGTGCCTGTGCCTTTTGCGCCATTCCCGGCATCAAAGGCAGCCTGGTCAGCCGTGATGTTGATGATGTGATTGAGGACGCGCTTTTCCTTCAATCGGAAGGTGTAAAGGAGATCAATATGATCGCCCAGGATGTGACCGCTTACGGGCATGACCGCGGAGAAAACGATAGATTGGCTAAGCTGCTTGCGAAGCTGCTTCCTCAGATTCCCGAGGTTCCCTGGCTGCGCTTACTATACACCTACCCGGGTATGGTTTCCGAGGCCCTGATCGACCTGATGGCAAGCGAAAATCAGCTCTTGCCTTATCTTGACATTCCCTTACAGCATGCCGATCCACAAGTGCTTAAGGCCATGCGGCGTCCGTCGGATATCGACTGGGTTCGTCAAACCATAAAGAAAATGCGGGCAAAGATCCCGAATCTCGTAGTTCGCTCAACCTTTATTGTCGGCTTTCCAAACGAAAGCGAAGACCACTTCAGAAACCTGCTTGATTTCATTGAGGAAATGCGCTTTGACCATCTGGGAGTCTTCACCTATTCTCCCGAGGAAGAAACATCTGCTTATCTGATGGAAGATGCCATCCCTGAAGAGGAAAAGAAAGAACGCATGAACCAGGTAATGGAATTGCAAAGCTCAATTTCCACACATAAGAACCAGGCCCTGATCGGCCGCAGCCTCGACATGTTGGTTGAGGGCATCGATGAAGAACAAAACATTCTTGTCGGTCGCAGTTATCGCGATGCCCCCGAAATTGACGGCCTGATCGTCGCGCAAGGCTCTGCCCAGGTAGGTGAAATGACCAGGATCAGGGTTGAAAGCTCTGGACCCTATGACCTTTTCGGCAAACAACTTTAAGAAAAAAACCTGAGTCTTGAGCTCAGGTTTTTCCCATCATTTTTATGGCGCGGGCGTTGGTTCTTCCGTTGGTGCAACCGGCGTAGCATTCGGATCCACAGTTGGTTCCGGCGTGGTCTCACCTGGCGGATTGGCACAGGTTTGTTCCAGCCAGGTGGCTGTCACCTGAATATCAAGATTGACGCCAACTTCAAGGCTCTTTTTGTAATAGCTGGCAGCAGTACAATAATCACCGTTGACAGCGAATTGATCGCCCAATTTATAAAGCGCAACCCGATATCGCTCGGTCACATTCATGCCGGATGAGTCTGTGAAAAACGGCATTTGTGCGTATAGCTGACTAAAGATATCCACTGCCCCAGCCCAGTTGACATCCCAGTAACTGGCGCCGGTCAGGTAGAGTGAGCCCCATGATTTCGCACCGGCAGCCGCGCTATCGATAGCGCCAAGCTGTTCCGCAACGGAGAGATCATACATGCCTTGTTCGATCTCACCCGCCCAAATACGTTGGATGCCGCGGTTGCGAAGCGCGATGAAATAGTATCCATCCACTTCCACGGTTTTATAGCCATAATTGGTTTCTTTAAGCTTTTGGATGTTATCCAGTGCCTGGTTCCAATCTTCTGCCGCGATCAGCTGACCGATCTGAACAAAAATTTCTTCAGAAGCCCTGGTGTCAGGCGTCGGCGTGATCTCAGGTTCATCCGTTTCTTCGATCGCCATGACCGGAATGGTCGGCATTGGCGTAGGCACTTCGAGCTTCATCATCACTTCCACCAGCAACTCCGCGGCGCCAGGGAAACCCGGATATTTATCAATGATGTATTCAAGGCGGGTCTTGGCATTTTCATAACGCTGCGCGTCCATGTCCTTGTAGACCCAGTCCAGCTGAACGGCGATCTGATCCATGAGCATGTTTCGTTCGTTTTGAATACGGCGCTGTACGCCATTCCGATATCCAAGAAAAACAGAAAGGCCCATGATGACGATGGCAAGGAGCAAAACGATCCATGTCCACTTGCTCTTTCGTTTTTTCTCTGGTTTGCCAATTAAAGGTGGTTCTTCAGACAGGGTCTTTTTTTCCGATTGATCGTCCTCAATCCAATCACTTTCAGGAACTTCCACAGATTCCACTAAGCTTTTGTTACTATCTTCAAAGCTATTTTCGGCTTCTTCAAAAATCTTTTCGTTTTCTTCCATAACGCAATCCTAAAGCTGACGTAGTTCAATTAATTCCTTACGGATAACGACAGTTGCAATAGCTAATCCTATCACAGCTGCCAGAACCGCTCCAATAAGTGTCTGGGCAAAACGCGGCAGATAATTCAAAACAACGAAAGCGACTGCCCCACCCAGCAAAGCCGCACCAAGTGCGCGCAGGAAAGGCACCAATAGGTCTAATTTCGCTGGCAACCTGCCATTTAACATGATCAAAAGGAAAATTGCCTGGATGGTATAAGCCAGGGTATTCGCCCACGCGATCCCCCGTGCCTGCAAAGCAGGGGAAAGCGCGATCCCAAGAATGATGAACAGTACCAAGGTCAATACCGCGCCAGTCAAAGGATAACGCGGCTGTTGCACTGAATAAAAACTGCGCACAAAAAGCTCAACAACAGAGTGTCCCACAATTCCAAGCAGGAAAATACGCGAGACATCAACTACACGCATCGTCTCGAGCTCATTCAATCCCAAAAACGCACTGATGGCAGGGAAAAGCACCACTCCAGCGATGATGGCCACCGGAATGGTAAGCGCAAGCATGACCTGGGTAGTCCGTTCAATTTTGATCTTAAGAGCGTCAAAACAATCGTTGCTGAACAATTCTGAAAGTGTTGGCAAAATTGCCGTCGCGATCGATGTGCCAAGCAAGGTTTGCGGAACCTGCATGATCCACCAGCCGTAGGTAAGCGCGGTGACCGATCCCGCTTCGAGCCTTGAAGCAAAATTATCCTGTGCCAGGAAGATCATTTGGACACAAAACATGCTGATCAGACGCGGCGCCATCATCCGCAGCACTTTGCGCGTTTCGGGGTCTTTGAAGTCGATCTTTGGCTGCCATTTGAAGTGATACTTGATCAGACCGGGGACCTGGATCAATAGGTGCAATAAAGCGCCAAGGATCACACCATAGACCATGCCATCAGTGCGCAGGCCAAAGGCCGGCAGTGTTAATCCTGCGATTTGGTAACCCTCACTGGGAGCAAGGATCACGACGCCGAAGATCTGCCCGATATCATAAAGGATCGGGGCCAGGGCTGGTAATAAAAAGTGCTGATTGGCCTGTAAACCAGCCATGACCAAACCGCTCAACGAGAAGATCAAGGTGGAGATGAGATTCAAACGCAGCAGCCTTACAGTTGCGTCCGTCTGCGCGGCAGTAAAGCCTGGAGCGATACCAAGTTGGTTGGTGATCAACGGTCGCGCAAAGATCGCCACGATGACCGCCAGAACTGCGGTTGTGATAAAGGCGATATTGAGAATGTTGGAAAACAGATTCCAGGCTTGTTCCTGACCTTTTTTGGTGAGAACCTCGGTTAGAACGGGGATAAAGGCAATCGCCAGAGCGCCGCCAGAGATGAGCATAAATAGCATATCAGGCAGGTTGTTGGCAGCGTTGAAAACATCCAATTCAGCTGAAAGGCCAAACTGACGCGAGATCAGCATTTGCCGGGCTACGCCCAAAATCTTATCAATGCCGAAGAGTACGGCAAGTAGTAATGTAACTTTTGAAAGTCGACTCAGTTTTTTCATAGTTCTCCAGGTTAATCGCGCTAATTATGCCACAATCCAGCAAATCCGTTTTTAGGGAGCTCTTAGGCATTACCAGGCGCTTGGTTTATAATCACTCCAATATGAATCAATCAGGAAAACTATACATTGTAGCAACCCCGATCGGCAACACGGGCGATATCACCCAACGTGCCCTCGATACCCTCAACCAGGTCGATGCCATTTTATGTGAAGAGAGAAAGGTGGCGGCGCGTCTGCTTAAACAGCTTGAGGTCAAAAAGCCGCTGATCGAACTCAACGAACATAACGAAGAACAAATGGTTCACGAGGTTTTGCTCAAGCTTGCGCAGGGCCAAAATATGGCTCTGATCTCCGATTGCGGCACCCCGGTTTTTTCTGACCCAGGCAGGATCTTACTTGAAATGCTTTATGGAGCTGAGATCGAAGTAACTCCAGTTCCAGGTGCCTCTTCTTTGGTCGCGGCCATCTCGATCTGCCCATTCGATCTGCGACAATTTCAGTTCCTCGGCTTTTTGCCTCCCAAAACGGAACAACGCAAATACGCGCTTCAACGACATAACAATAACGAAAACGCCCTCGTCCTCATGGATACTCCCTATCGTATGGCAAAGTTGCTCGAAGAAGTTGCCAACGCATTTGGAAAGAACCAAAATATCTTCCTTGCAACAGACCTGACCCTGCCATCTGAAAAGATCTACCTCGGGCCTGTTCAGGAAATTCAAAACAAGGTTCAGAACCGAAAAGCTGAATTTATTCTGATCATCGAAAAACGCAATCGGAGAGTTTCGTGATCCCACTTCGCTCTCTGTACGTTCGGGATAAAGAGATCAAATTGCCCGTCTTCATGCCAGACGCGACCTACGGCTATGTGCGCAGCCTTAGCAGCGACGATCTGAGAGCCGTTGGTTTACTAGCTTTAATGATGAACGCATTTCATCTTATGCAAAAACCAGGTTCCACCACCATCCAGGCGCTTGGCGGCTTGCATAAGATGTCAGACTGGCCTGGCCTGATCATGACCGATTCAGGCGGCTTCCAGGCCTATTCGCTCATCCGTCAAAACGCGAAATTCGGAAGTTTGGGCCCAAAGGGGATCCTCTTTCGGCCAGAACACTCTGAGAGGAAGATCAACCTTACGCCAGAAAAAAGCATCCAACTCCAGTTTTCCTATGGCTCGGATGTGCTCATCTGCCTCGACGACTGCACCCATATCAACGCGGGTTACGAAGAACAAAAGCTTTCAGTCGAACGCACCATCGAATGGGCAAAGAAAGCCAAAAAGACTTATTTGGATCAGCTTTCTTCCAGAAAAGTTGAGCCAGAAAATCGCCCGCTCATTTTCGGCGTGATCCAGGGCGGAGGAGAGCCAGAACTACGCAAACGCTGTGCTGAAGCGCTCCTGGAGATCGGTTTCGACGGTTTTGGTTTTGGCGGCTGGCCGCTTGATGACGACTCCAACCTGATCACAGATATTCTCGAATTAGTGAGGTCTCTGATTCCGGAAGAGTTTCCGATCCATGCCCTTGGCATTGGTCATCCCGAAAGTGTCGTTACCGCTTACAAGATCGGATACGAGATGTTCGATTGCGCTTTGCCAACCCGTGATGCCAGACACGGCCGCCTTTATAGTCGAAATGTTTCAAGGATCACGCCCGATACGCGGCCTGGCTGGCTGAAGTTCGAATACATCAACACTGAAACTCATATCCGCGATGATAAGCCGATCGAAGAGGGTTGCGATTGCCCTACCTGCCAGAATTACAGCATGGGTTATCTCTACCACCTATACCGCATGCGTGATTCTTCTTATTACCGCCTTGCAACCATGCACAACCTGCGTTTCATGACGCGGCTTATTACCGATCTGCGGAGCGCGAATGCCTGAACCTCCATTTTCCCTGGAAGACCTTCTTCAGGCAATTCTCTCGAACAAAAAATATGATCAGGTTTGCAAAAGCCTTGTCTACCGAATTGCAGCCGAAGAGCATCCAAAACATAAGGATCTGAAAACCGCGACAAAGAAAGTTCGCATGCGCCTCCATCGTTTGACAGGCGCGTTTCTCCAGCCTAAGTTAGGCTACGCGCAGTTTCTTGATAATTATAAGGCTATCCCCGAATCGGATTTAGGAGCCAGAAAATCAGCCCTGAAACAGATCATGCAATCGCACGCCTCGACCCAGGAGCGTTTGCCTTTTCTGGAGCGCTTTTATCAGGAAACACTTGCTTCCATTCCACAACCGCAAACCATCCTTGATCTTGCCTGTGGGCTCAACCCGCTCGCGATTCCATTCATGCCTTTTCAGTCAACGCCTCGCTACTTTGCCTGTGATGTGATCGCACCAGAAATAGAATTTCTTCAACAGTGGTTTCAGATTGAAAAGATCGATGGCAGAGCTTTTCTTTGCGACCTGCTGGTGAAAATTCCGCAGCAGGAAGTCGACCTTACCCTGGTGCTCAAAACATTGCCAATCCTCGATCAGGTTGACCCTGACTTTTCCAGAAACCTGCTTCGCAAGCTTAACAGCAAACACATCCTGATCTCCTACCCTACCAAAAGCCTGGGAGGACGTTCAAAAGGAATGGCAAAGACCTACAGCGATTCATTTGATGAACTGATTCAGGATTTCAGTTTTCAGGTTCAACGTTTTGACTTTCCAAACGAGATCGCTTTTCTGTTGACAAAATGAAAAAAGAGCAAAAACCCGACCTGACTGAATTAATAGAAGCAAGCAGAAACTCAAGAAAGTATCGCGAGATGGACTTGCCTGACGATTTTCTGTATGATCTTGCTAAACAAGCAGCAAAAAACGCTCCTTCGTCTGCAGAGATCAAAACCATTTTCCGAAAAAACCTGCACAATGTGATCGCGCCTTATCTTGAGAATATTGATTACCCGCAGGAAACCTTGAGATTGATCAAGGAATTGGAAATTCTCAATGACCTGCCAGCTTACTGTCTTTCTGTCATGAAAAAGCACGCCTCAACCCGGGAGCGGATTCCCTGGCTTGGCGTTTTTTTTGCCGTAATTGAAGAGCAGATCGGCCGTCCTAAATGTGTACTCGATCTGGCCTGCGCGCTTGATCCTCTTAGCCTGCCCTGGCTAAAACTTGCACCAGAGCCAACATTTCTTGCCTTCGACGTCAATGGCTCCCGCGTCAGCTATTTGAACCAGCTTTTCGCAGCCGCTTTCCCTTTTGCCAAAGCCATTCAGCAGGATATATTCGTCAACCCACCATGCGAAAAAGCGGATTGTGCCTTCTTCTTCAAGGAAGCTCATCGGCTCGAAAAGCGGCAGCCCGGCGCCACCGCTTTATTACTTCAACAACTTAATGTTGACGTCATTGTCCTCACCTTGCCAGCCACTGATCTTGCGCGCCATCATTCGCTTGAAAGCTATCACACGCAACTGGTGGAAAAAGCCATTCAGGGGCAGGATTACCACTTTGAAAAGATCAGAATTGGCGATGAACTCCTCTTTTTCATAAGTAAAGGCTCCTGCAAATGACCACATACGACCCTTTCATGATGGAACTTGAACGATACCGTCCTTATCTAAGCGAGGCTCAATTCGCAACCCTGCTCAGGGATGCTGAAATCGAAGCATCATCCGCAGTACGAATTAACAAACTCAAATCAGACCATCCTGGCGACCGCCTTAATGCTCTGACAGCAAATTATGGCTGGGAGACAAAACCCATCCCCTTCTCGTCTGAAGCAATTCAGGTTGAAAACGCTCAGGTGAGCCCCAGCCAGGCTATTGAACATAAACTGGGGCAGTTCTACATTCAGGATGCCGCCTCGATCTTGCCTGTTTCACTTTTCACACACACAGACCAAAATCTACTTGTTCTTGACATGGCTGCCTCTCCTGGCGGAAAGACTACGCAACTCATAGATATGGGCCTGGATCGCGACCTGGTGATCGCGAACGACTCCGCCGCGTCGCGCATCCCTGCCTTGCGAACCGTGCTGCAAACCTGGGGCGCGAACAACTTTGCCGTTACCAATTTTCCGGGTGAGAGTTGGGGCGAATGGTATCCAGAGACTTTTGACCGCATTCTCCTCGACGCGCCCTGCAGCATGCAAAGCCTGCGCGTTTCCGCCAGTCATCCCCATCGACCCATCACCGCTGATGAACGCAGCCGTTTGTCTACCCGCCAGCTCGCACTGCTTTTCTCTGCCGCGAAGGCGCTCAAGCCCGGTGGAGAACTGGTCTATTCCACCTGCACGCTCTCGCCTGAAGAAGACGAAGCGGTGGTTTCAGCTTTGCTTGAGTCCTGGCCTGGGATTTTCAGGATCGATCCTTACCATGCCGATCTCTATCAGGCACACGGCCTGACCGGATTCGATGGCGATCTCTACGATCCAACGCTCAAAAACAGCCTCAGGATCTGGCCTTTCATTTTCCAAACCAACGGCTTTTTTGCGGTGAAACTTACAAAAACCGCGTCACTTCCAAAAGACCAGGCCGCAGGCTCAAAGCCGCCATCAAGAACAGCAGTTCCCAAAGAACTTTCCAACAGTATTCAGGATATGCTTCAACAATATTTCGATCAAAACTTTGGCTTTGACCTCGAAGGTCTTCTCGATGAGAAGGATCTCGCTTTGTACTGGTGGGGAGAAAAGATCTGGATCCAACCAAAAACCTTTTTTGATGTCTTTCCAGGATTACCAGTTCATTTGCTTGGCATCCAGATCGGTCAATTTATTCGTCAGAATTTTGAACCCAACCCGGATTTCATCATGACCTACGGTCAGCATTTTGAACAAGGCTATTGGGTTATTCCTGAGGAAGAAAAAGAGATCTGGATGAAGGGTTATGACATTCGCGGAATCATTATTCCCGGTAAAAAAACGGGTGATTTTTTACAAATTCGGGATGCTCAAGGCAACAATTTAGGCGCAGGGAAGTATTCCAAAGAACGATTACGCAATCTCTTGCCCAATCGTCATCTGATCCGCTAATCTTTCAGGTCCAGAGCCATGTTGGTCAGGATAACGCTTGCCGCCATACAGGCTGTTTCCATGCGCAGAATGTTGATCCCCAGTGAAAATTGCTGGTAACCATAACTTTCCGCCAGGGCAACTTCTTCGGCACTAAAACCACCTTCAGGACCGATCAAAAGCGCGACCGTCTTTTTTTCCAGGTCTCGCAAACCCTTCAAAGTATCAGAACATAAGTGTCTTACTAAAGGTGTTCCCTCCCAGGCGATCAGGCGCAGCCCTGCCTCTTTAGTTTCCTTCAACATATCCTCAAAAGCCAATGGGGAAAGCAATTCGGGCAAGCGGGAACGTCGGCTTTGCTCTGCGGCTTCGCGGATGATCGCCTCATACCGGTCGCGCCGGGCGCTATTATTACCGCCTTGCCTGTCCTGGACCAAAGTTCGCGAGGAAACGAAGGGTAAAAACCTTGCCACACCGATCTCGGTGCATTTCTGTAAAACGAACTCAACTTTTTCCCGTTTGGACTGGCTGAAGCATAGCGTGATCTCCAGCGCAGGCTGTGGGCGGCCCTGCTGTTTGCTGACGACATGCCCAAGCACCAGATTGCCTTTTAGACCATCCAGCTGCACAAGATACTCCCAGCCGCTGTTATCCAAAACAACAACAGGGTCTTTCCTGACGTCCATGCGTAATACCTTTCGGATTTGTTTTGAGATGGCGTCCGGGAAAACGACCAGGCCCTCATTAATCTGTTCTTGATTAAGAAAGAATCTATGCATAACGAGATTTTAACCTAAAAAATGAAATACAAACACCATACGTATAGGCTGGAACTTAAAACTTGTTTCCTGAACATAATTCTGTAAATTGTAGTATATATATCAACCATGCAACCGAATGAGACAAATCCAACAGAACAAGCAAGCCTGCGCTTTAAATATCTCGACCTCGTCATGGTCGCTTTTACCGTGATCCTGATCTTAAGCAACTTTGCTTCTTCTGCCAAGATCATCAACTGGGGCGTCTCCATCGGCAAAATTCCTCTGGCATTTGATGCCGGAACGGTCTTCTTCCCATTCGCCTACATTTTTGGCGACATCCTGACCGAAGTTTATGGATACTCGCGGGCACGCCGGGTGATCTGGATCGGTTTCGCGGCTTTGCTTTTCACCTTCCTGATGTTTTGGCTGATTCGCGTCCTGCCAGGCGAAACCTATTGGCTCGAAACCGTTGGACAGGAAGCCTTCGACTCCGTTCTGGGAGGGATCAGCTTTGGCGGGATCGTTCTTGCCAGCGTTGTCGGCTACCTGATCGGTTCCTTCTCCAACTCGATCATCATGGCAGTGATGAAGCGCCTGAGCCATGGCAAACATCTTTGGATGCGCACCATTGGCAGCACGCTGGTGGGCGAGTTTCTTGACTCGGCCATTTTTATCGCCATAGCCTCGCTGACAGGCGTCTTCCCTTGGGACTTATTCTGGAGCCTGACCCTGACCAATTATATTTTCAAGGTCGCCATTGAAATGCTCTCGACGCCTCTGACCTATCTTGTGACAAACAGGTTGAAGAAAGCCGAAGGAATTGATGTCTATTCAGACCTTACAGATCTGAATCCTCTCTCGTTTTAGCTTTTTCTTTCCGCAAGCCCTCAATGCTGACGACAAATTCTCCCCTGATTTTGTCTTCTTCAAGCTTTGCAATGATCTCAGAAATTGTCCCGCGGTAATGCGTTTCAAACTTTTTGGTCAGATCGTTGGCAACCACCGCCCGGCGATCACCCAGGATCTCAAGACAGTTCTTCAGAAAGGCTAAAATCCGATATGGACTCTCATAAAACACGAGTGTATGCGGCGACTCCGCTTCCATGGCGATAAAACGTTTGCGCGGGCCTTCCTTATTGGGAGGGAAACCCTTAAAGGTAAAGCTGTGCAAAGGCAGATCAGCCAGTGTCAACGCCATGATCACTGCCGAAGGGCCAGGGATTGAAACTACCTCAATACCCGCCTCCAGCGCGGCGTGGGCGATCAGATAACCGGGGTCAGAAATTCCGGGCGTTCCTGCATCGGTCACGATCGCGACCTTTTCCCCCTTTACCAAACGTTCAATGATCTTCGGCACAACTTTTCTTTCATTGAAGTTGTTAAAGGCCAGTTGCGGTTTGCTGATCTCATAATGCTTCAAAAGAATGCTGGTTTTTCTTGAATCTTCACTGGCGATCAGATCTACCTGCTTCAAAACCTCTACAGCCCGATAAGTGATATCGCCAAGGTTTCCAATGGGTGTTGCGACCAAATAAAGCATATTTTCTCCTCATGCAATTATACGGCGAGTTTCCATCTTAATAGACATGATAAAATTTTCAAAATGAAAAAAGGCAAACAATATGGAAAGAACTGTACCCATCCGATCCTCTGAAGAAATTGATCTCTATTTACGCACGATCTATTCGCTTTTGCGCTCAAGCGAAGAAGTGCGCATCCGCACGCTCGAAGGAGTCCATGCCGGTACAGACTCTTCCTTACACATGTACGCCAAAGAAAACAAGCCGGATACTTCCGCTTTGCTATATTCTTTGCAGCGTCTGCCAAAAGAGATCATCCACGTCCAAAAGGTGATTTTGGGGCAGTCTTCGTCCAGTTTCATCGAACGAGGCTATCAGGACATCGAATCCTGGCAGGAAGTTTCGGCACGCGCGCGCCGCCGCAAATGTTATTACAATGGCGATGATATCCTGGCGTGTTTTATTGCCTCCCGTTCAGATATAGACGACGTGGTCCCTGTTCTAACAGCCCTTCAGATCGAATGGAACAAACTGCACTTTTTGATCAATACTTTGCCAGAAGGCTTGCTCGAAAAAGCCCTGCCATCAAAACGCAAAGCTTTCTACCAATTAGGACAATTATTACACCTCTCAATTGATGATCTGGCTCGCCTTTTCACGATCCTCGGAGAAGACTTCACCAGCACAATGCGCTTGTTTGGTTCCCGACAAGCTGATTTCTCGATCCAGCTGCTAAGTGGATCTCTAAATGACTATAGACGCGCTACCGTAGACTGGTGGAGAAACATTGAGAACAATTTTCCAGAGATCACTAAGCGTCCGATCTACTTCGTTTCTTCCAATACTCACAGCCTGACCAACCTGCTTTCTGGTTATGCCCTGGGAAAGAAAGAAATCTTACTCTCTCATATTCGCGAAAACGAACCCGCTCTCGAAGCAGAGTGGGAAGAAATAAATCGACAGGATTCATTGTCTAACCTTGAGAATTTCTACTATTACGCGATGAAAACCTACCTTGGCTCTCATAAAAATGACCAGTTGGTAGAAGAGCAATTAAAGTTTGAGCGCGAACGTGGCATTTTCCGCGTTCCCAGCAAACACTCCTTTGATATCGAAGCCAATATCATTGACCTCTCCAGGCTTGATCCAGAAACGATCGACCGACGTCTTGCGCCTGCCAATGGGGACAATACGCTCAATTTCCTCAAAAGAAGCAACGCGGTGATCTTAAATATCGATTACCCACTTGGCGTGGCAGCTTACAACCTCCTGACCAAAATTTCAGAGAACGTAAACGAGATCCTCGGCATTTATGTCATGGGCAAAGCTGCCAGTCTCAACGCGGTCAAAGGCGATGTGATCATTCCAGAAGTTGTTTATGACGAGCATTCCCAGAACACCTATATCTTTTCCAATAAGTTTTCAGCCACAGATGTTTCTCCCCATCTAAGCTATGGAACCGTGCTTGATAACCAAAAAGCGGTCACCGTTCTTGGCACCTATTTGCAGAACAAGAATATTTTGGATGTCGTCTATCGTGAGGGCTATACTGATATTGAGATGGAAGCCGGACCCTATCTTTCAGCTGTTTACGAGCTTTCCCGTCCGCAGCGCTACCCGATCAATCAGATCGTCAATCTGAACAAACTTTCCTTTGACCTGGGCATCATGCATTATGTATCTGATACCCCCAACACCAAGGGGAAGAACCTCGGCGCCGGGGGCTTGTCTTATTTTGGAATGGATTCCACCTACGCGGTTTCCATTACCATCCTGAAACGCATTTTGCAGCTTGAAAAAGAAAGGCTCGCCAAAAAAGGCGCTTAGCTTAACCTCTCTCTTAATTTTTCCGCGCTGCTCTTATATCCAGCCAGCTTCTCGCGTTCTGCTTCTACAACATTCGCGGGAGCTTTTTGCGCGAAGGGTGAACTGAGCAATTTCTCAAGTCTGGCAATATGGCTTTCTGCCTCAGCTAACTCTTTTTCCAGCCTTTCCCGATCAAGTTCGCTCTCCGCACCAGCAGTCAGATTGAGATAAACCTCAATGTCTTCCACCACCAGCACGGTCAAACCTTCCGTATCAGGCTTTTCAGCATAAACAACCAGGCTTTCTTCGTTCAAACCAGCAAGGTCAACCAGGAGATTCTTGTTTTCTTCCAGGAAATCAACTCTTGCGGCGCTGACAAGGATCGCGTCAACCTTCTTATTGGGTTCAACCTTGAACTCTGAACGCAAATTACGAATCGAGCGCACAAGTTCCTGCACCAGATCGAAATCCTTGATCGCAGAGTCTTCCCAGCTTACGTTTTGTATTCTTTCCGGCCATTTCGCGACCATCAGATGCTCTTCCCAACCATTTTCCGGGGTATAAACCTTATCATTGCTTTGGCAGGCATTTTTCAAATGCCCCCACATCGCTTCGGTCACAAAGGGGGTAAAGGGATGCAACAAGCGCAGCATCAGATCCAGCACTTCTGCCAGAATTCTGGCGGTACTGGCAGCCCTGTCATCATCCTCATTCAACTGGCGCTTGGAAGCTTCCAGATACCAATCGGCGAAATCGTTCCACAAAAATTCATATACCTGCTTGCCAGCCTCGCCAAACTGGTAATTTTCAAAAAGGCTGTTGACATTATTAACGGTTTGTCTGGTTTTGGCCCAGATCCAGGCGTCCGCCAGCGTCAGCTTCGCTTCATTTTCCTGTTGCTTCTCAATTCGATTGATGGCATTGATCACAAAGCGGCCGATATTCCAAACCTTGTTGGCAAAGTTACGATTCGCCTCCACCTTCTTTACACCCACATTCTGGTCGTTGCCAGCGCTCGATCCGACAACCAGTGTAAATCGCAAAGCATCAGTGCCGTATTCATTCATCAAGACCAATGGGTCAATGACATTGCCCTTGGTCTTGCTCATCTTCTGACCCTTGTCATCACGCACCAGGCCGTGCAGATATACAGTGTGGAATGGTGCTTGCTTCGTAAAGTACAAAGCATCCATTACCATTCTCGCCACCCAGAAGAAAATGATGTCATAGCCAGTCTCCATCACACTGGTTGGATAGAAATATTTGAGATCCGGGGTTTCATCAGGCCAGCCAAAGACTGAAAAAGGCCATAATCCTGACGAGAACCAGGTATCCAGCACATCCGGGTCCTGCACCAGATCATGGGAACCGCATTTCGGACATTCGCTGGGGTCTTCCCTTGGAACGATCACCTCATGACAATTCTGACAGGTCCAGACCGGAATGCGATGCCCCCACCAGAGTTGACGGCTGATACACCAATCCTGAATGTTATCCATCCAGTTCAGGAAGACCTTTGTAAAACGTTCCGGGACAAAAGTGATCTCACCTTTTCGCACCGATTCAGCCGCCGCGGCTGCCAGACTATCCATCTTGACAAACCACTGGCTTGAAACCAGCGGTTCCACGATCTCACCGCCGCGCTGGGATCGGGGCACGTTCATTAAATAGGGCTCTTCTTTGATAACAAGGCCAGCCTCTGCCATATCAGCCCATATCGCTTTGCGAGCCGCGAAGCGTTCCATCCCGGCATATTTGCCTGCATTTTCGTTTAGGGTGGCATCCTTGTTCATAATATTGATCAATTCAAGGTGATGGCGTTCGCCAATTTCATAGTCATGCGGATCATGTCCTGGGGTGATCTTCAGCGCGCCGGTACCAAACTCCTTGCTGACGTAATCATCCGCGATCACAGGGATTTTTCTACCCAAAACTGGCACCAAAACCTTTTTACCCACAAACTTTTGATAGCGTTCATCATCCGGATGCACTGCCACGCCTGTATCGCCAGGAATGGTTTCCGGTCGGGTTGTGGCAACCGGCAAGTAATCCCCGGAACCATCCGCGAGCATATATTTGAAATAATAAAGCTTGCCCTGTTCTTCTGAATACTCAACCTCCAGATCAGAAACAGCCGTTTGCAGACCGGGCGACCAGTTGATCATGCGTGGTCCCTGATAAACCAACCCATCTTCATAAAGGCGAATGAAAGCTTCGCGTACTGCTCTGGCTAATCCTTCATCGAGCGTAAAACGTTCCCGTTCCCAATCGCACGAAGCGCCCAAACGCCGCAGTTGGGTTGTGATCTGTCCACCATACTTATGTTTCCATTCCCAGACACGGGCTTCAAAAGCTTCACGACCCAAAGCTTCCCGCGAAGTTCCTTCAGAACGCAAGAGGTTCTCCACCTGCAATTGAGTGGCGATGCCGGCATGGTCTGTTCCCGGCACCCACAAAGTTGGCTCACCCTTCATGCGGTGATAGCGGATCATAATGTCTTCAAGCGTCACGAACAAAGGGTGCCCCAGATGCAAAGAACCGGTCACGTTTGGGGGTGGGATAACAATGACAAAAGGCTCTATGTCTGGGTCATGACCAGGCTCATTTGGGTCATTCGTCGGTTTGAAATAACCTCTCACTTCCCATACCTTATAAATATCTTCTTCGTACTCCCTAAAATCGTATGCCTTTGGCAGTTCTGTCATCCTGACCTCCAATTTATTAATAAAAAAACTTTCGCTCAAACAGAGGGCGAAAGTATCTTCCGTGGTACCACCTCAATTCGGTCCGCAGACCGCACTTGGCTTGAGCGATATCGGGCTCTCCCGGGAAGTTCTACTCTCTCGCGATTTCTTCTTCCGTCTTTCACGGCGACCTGGCTTTGCGCTTTCCGCGGGCTTCTCAGCTA
>DBPR01000002.1:48635-95072 GCA_002305635.1 Anaerolineaceae bacterium UBA1415
TATTTATCCATTGTGATGACCTGGTCTTGCCAACGGTGCCAGCCATCAAATTTTTCCTGGATGATCTTTCTGCCTTCACCAGGAGATTTCAGTCCCATTAACTCCAGATCGGCATCCACCATGATCCTGACCAGTTCATTAAACTTCACCTTGGGTTTCCAACCCAGCTTTTCGGTGGCTTTTTTCGGATCAGCCAAAAGGTAATCAACTTCTGTTGGGCGGAAATAGCGGGGATCAATTTCGACATATTTATTCCAATCCAGGTCCACATAGCCAAAAGCGGCATCCAAAAAGTCGCGTACGGAATGGGATTCGCCGGTTCCAAATACGTAATTGGTCGGTGTTTCCTGCTGCAAAAGTTTATGCATCGCCTCAACGTATTCCGGCGCGTATCCCCAGTCACGCTTGGAGTCAAGATTACCTAAAAAGAGCTTGTCCTGTTTTTTGGCCATAATGGCGGCAACAGCACGGGTGATCTTTCGGGTGACAAAAGTTTCACCACGGCGAGGGCTCTCGTGGTTGAACAGAATGCCATTAACGGTGAACATGTTATAGCCGTCGCGATAGTTTTCCACCATCCAGTAAGCGTACAGCTTAGCCACCGCGTAAGGGCTTTGGGGGTGGAATGGCGTGTCTTCGTTCTGAGGAGGTTTGGCCGAACCAAAGAGCTCACTGGTTGAAGCCTGATAGAAACGCGTTCCGCGATTCAGACGCTTGATCGCTTCCAGCATACGGGTCGTGCCCAGACCGGTCACGTCACCGGTATATTCGGGCATATCGAAGGAAACCCGCACATGGCTTTGCGCGGCCAGGTGATAGACCTCATCCGGTTTAGTGTCATAAATGATATCGCCCAAAACGCCGCTGGCGCCCATGTCGCCATAGTGTAAAAATAATCGAGCGGAACCGTTTTTTACATGGGGATCGTGATAAAGGTGGTCAATTCGTTTGGTGTTGAATGTGCTCGCGCGTCGAATCACTCCATGAACTTCATATCCCATACTCAGCAAATATTCTGCCAGATAGGATCCATCTTGTCCCGTAATTCCAGTAATAACAGCTACTTTCATCCTTCACCTCATTTTCATTAATGAGAAGATAGTATACCTCATTCTTAGAAAATGCCTCTTGTCGGTTATAATTTTGTTAGTTCTTTATAAAACCGCTTACCAAAGGAGATGCAATGAAAAAGATTCACAAGATCGTTGTGTTAATGCTTGTTCTTATCCTGGTTTTGAGTGCTTGCTCCAAACCAACCACCGACAACCCCGAAGTCACAGATTCTGATGAGATCACCCTCGTTGTCTGGGACCAGTTCTACCGCCCCGAAGAAAGCGCTGTGATCGAAAAGCTGAACGCTGAATTCGAAAAAGCTCACCCCGGTGTCAAGATTCAGCGCGAAGTTAAGGTGCTTGATGATCTCAAAATGACTGTCAAACTGGCGCTTGCTGAAGCCGATGGGCCGGACGTCGCCCAGGTGAACCAGGGGCGCAGTGATATGGGCGCCCTGATCGAAGCCGACCTGCTCCTGCCGCTCAATGATTACCTCGCCAAATATGGATGGGGAAATGTCTTCTCAACCAGTGTCGCCAGCCGCAACAGCTTCACGCCTGATGGCAAATCGTTTGGTCATGGCAATCTTTACGGCGTTAGCCCGACCGCTGAAGTTGTTGGCGTTTTTTACAACAAAGGCATTTTCAAGAAAAACCGCTGGTCTGTCCCGACCACTTTTGAAGAATTTCAGGAACTCCTGGCCAAGATCAAAAAAGCCGGTATCACGCCAATTTCTTTTGGTTCTTTGGACGGCTGGAACGCGATCCACGAGTTCAGCGCGATCCAACACCTGCTGGTCACCCCTGCCTACATCAACAGCCTGACCTACGGCGTCAACAACGTCTCGTTTGACACACCTGAAAACCAGGAAGCAGCCCAGATCCTGCTCGATTGGGCTCAGGCCGGATATTTTACTGAAGGCTACCCCGGCATCGGATACGATGATTCCAACAATAACTTCAAAGCCGGTGAAGGCGCGATGACCATCACAGGTTCCTGGTTTGCCCCCGAACTGATGATCGGCACCGATCAGGAATTCGGATTCTTCCTCCTGCCTGGTCTGAGCGGCAAGCAGACCATGGCCATTGGCGGCGTCGGCGTTCCCTACGCCATCCGCAAAACCACCCAACATCCAGACCTCGCGGCTGAATACCTGAACTGGATGATCAGCCCGCGCGCTGCCGAGCTTTGGGCGAAAGCAGGTATGCTGCCGGCAATGTCGCTGCCTGAAAATTCAAAAGTCAAAACGGACAATCTCTTCGGTGAAACGCTTTATGCCTGGGAAACGATCAACAAGAACAACGCGGTTGGTCATTATATCGACTGGGCGACCCCAACTTTTTACGACACCCTGGTCGCGGAGCTGCAAAAGTTGCTTGGCAGCATTGCCACTCCTGCTGATTTTACGGCAGCGGTGGAACGCGATTACGCTCAGTTCCTTAAAGAACAAAACAAATAGGACAATAATTTCAGGAGCGGTTTCAGGTTTGAAACCGCTCTCTTTTTCTCATGCGAAAAGCAAACCGTTATCCTGGAGAAAGCAAATGGCTTGGCTTGCTCTATCTTTTGCCAGCCTTTTTGATCTACGCGCTTTTCACGCTGATCCCAATCATCGAAACCTTTCGAAGCAGCTTTTTTGAATGGAGCGATCTGGGACGAACCAGCCAGTGGGTCGGATTGCAAAACTATCTCGACCTTTTTCAGGATGGTAGTTTCCTGAAAGCATTCTCCAACAATCTGATTTTCATCACTTTTTATAGCATCATTCCGATCTTATTAGGCCTCCTTTTGGCGAGTCTGCTCAGTAGATATCCAATTCCTGGCTTTACCGTATTCCGCACTGTTCTTTTCCTTCCACAGGTGATCAGCATGGTTGTGGTTGGTGTCATCTGGCGCTGGATGTTCAACCCAACCAACGGACCCATTAACCTTTTTCTTTCAGCTATCGGTTTGGGACATCTTCAACAAGCCTGGCTGGGCAGCTTTCAATGGGCTTTGCCAGCCGTAGGGTCGATCGCGTCCTGGGTACAATACGGTTTTTGTATGGTGCTTTTCCTGGCGGGCATGCAGCGCATTCCCGAGGAATATTACGAAGCCTCAAGCCTGGATGGCGCCAGCGCTTTTCATCAGTTCTTCCTCATTACCATCCCAGGGCTCAAAGCTGAAATTGCCGTCGCGCTCATCACAACGATCGTTTCTGCTTTGCGCGTTTTTGATCTGGTTTATTCAACTACAAAGGGAGGCCCTGGCGAAAGTACGCTCGTCACTGGCTATTTAATCTATCGCTCCGCCATTCTGAACAATCAAATTGGCTACGGAGCAGCGATCGCCACCTTGCTTACAGTTGTGATTCTTTCCCTCTCTTTCCTGATCCGCAGAATATTATCCGACCGTAACGAGGTGGTATGAAGCTGCGCTGGAACAAACTCTTCCCCCGCTATTTAATTCTGACAGTGTTCATGCTGATCGTCTGCATCCCGATCTGGGGCGCCCTGATGAGCGCCTTCAAAGCCGATTCCGAATTGCTCAGCTCACCCTTCAGCCCACCGCAAACCTGGACGCTGGAAAACTTCAAAGAAGCCTGGACCGTTGGCAGATTTAGCCAGTTTTTCAAAAACAGCGTCATCGTCACAACAGTTGTCGTCATTGCAAGTGTTTTTTTGTCAATATTAAGCGGCTTCGCGTTCGGGCAATTGCCCTTGCCAGGCAAAAATCTGCTCTTTCCGTTGATGCTGATCGGCTATATGGTGCCTTTTGAGGCAGTCATCATCCCCCTCTACCACTGGATGGGAGCGCTCGGGCTGCGCAACACCTACTGGGCGCTCATCCTGCCGCAGATCGGTCTAAGCGTCTCTTTCGGCACGCTTTGGATGAGCTCTTTCTTCGAGAACGCGCCTCAGGAGCTGGTTGATGCCGCAACCATCGACGGCGCGACACGCTGGCAAACGCTTTGGGGCATCCTATTCCCGCTCTCCAGACCCGCCACCACTACGCTGATCGTCCTCATTTTCATGTGGACCTGGAACGAATTCCTGCTCGCGCTGGTGATGGTGCAATCCGAGAGTATGCGCACACTCCCTGTTGGTCTGGCATTCTTCCAGGGGCGTTTCAGCTCCAACATCTCCCTGATGGCTGCCGGGGCGATCATCGTTGCTCTGCCAACCATTCTGATCTACATCCTCTTCCAACGCTTTTTCATTCGCGGCATGCTTGGCGGAGCGATCAAAGGCTAAACACAATTCAAACTGATCAGAATTCTTTCGATCTTTTCATTAAATTACCCTCAGGAGAAATAAATAACCTGGTACAAATCCCACCCTTGGAGATAAGACGAAGGTCTCCCCTGATTGCATGTCATATACCTTTAACTCTGATAAAATCGTTCTTAAGGAGATAAAAATGACACAAAAACAATGGACAAAAGCCCCTGAATTTAAGCTCGACCTGAAGAAAAAGTATATTGCCACTTTCAAAACCGATAAAGGCGATATCAAAGTGGAATTATTCGCAGCCAAAGTTCCCAACACAGTTAACAACTTCGTTTTTCTTGCCCGCGAAGGCTTTTACGACGATACGATCTTCCACCGTGTGATCAACGATTTCATGGCCCAGGGCGGCGACCCGACTGGCACTGGCCGAGGCGGCCCCGGCTATACATTCCGCGACGAGTTTGACAGCTCACTCAAACACGACAAACCAGGCATTCTTTCCATGGCAAATGCCGGACCTAACACCAACGGTTCACAATTCTTCCTGACCCACGTTCCCACCCCCTGGTTGGATGGTAAACACGCTGTTTTCGGTCAGATCATTGATGGTCTCGACGTGCTCATGGCAATCCCCGAACGCGATCCAAGATTGTTTGGCTCCCCTGCCGTCAAATTGCATACTATCGAAATCACAGAAGAATAAGAGAGGGCTGTATGACAGAATTGTTGATCAACGGCACCAGTCTGACCATCGAACAAGTCGTCAAAGTATCTCAAGACCCAAACATAAAAGTCCGAATTGATCCAAAAGCGATTCCCAATATCCAAAAAGCTGCCGACGCGGTTCAACGTTTTATCCAGGAAGGTCGCATTGCTTATGGCATTACAACGGGTTTTGGCGCTTTTAAGGATAAGCTGATCTCGGTCGACGATGTCGAAAAACTGCAGGAAAACATCATTCTCAGCCACTCTGTCGGCGTTGGGCCTGAATTCGACGATCAGGTTGTGCGCGCGATGATGTTGATCCGCGCCAACACGCTCGCGCACGGGCACAGCGGCATCCGCGTCAAAACCATCGAACTCCTGCTCGCGTTGCTCAACCACAACATTTTGCCCATCATTCCATCCAAAGGCTCTCTCGGAGCCAGCGGAGACCTTGCCCCCCTGGCGCACATGTCCCTGCCCCTGCTCGGTGTTGGTAAGGTCAAATTCCAGGGTCAAATCATGGACGCGAAGGAAGCCATGCGCAAAGTTGGCCTTGAGCCGATCAAACTGGCAGCCAAAGAAGGCCTCGCCCTCACCAACGGCACCACATTGATGACCGCGCTCGGAGCATTGAATGTTCATCGCGCGGAAATTTTGATGCAATCGGCAAACTGCGCCGGAGCCCTGACACTCGAAGCTCAAAACGGCACCATGCGCGCTTTTATGCCACAGGTTCATCGTTCCCGGCCACAAAATTGCCAGGCTGAAACAGCCGCCACCATGCGTGATCTCCTGCAGGGCAGCCAGTTTACACGCCCTGATAATTCCCTCAACGTTCAGGACGCCTACACCTTGCGCTGCATCCCTCAGGTGCACGGCGCGGTCGCGAACACGATCGATTTTGTCAAATCTGTCATTCAAACCGAGCTTAATTCGGTCACGGATAATCCATTGATGTTCTTTGAAGAAGACGGAAGCGTTGAGATCATTTCCGGCGGTAACTTCCACGGCGAACCGCTCGCGCTGGCGCTGGATTACCTTGCCATCGCGATCGCTGATCTTGGCAACATGTCAGAACGCCGCATTGCCAAACTGATCGACAACAAAACCGAGCTTTACCCATCATTCCTGGCAGCCAAAGGCGGGCTCAATTCGGGTTTCATGCTGCTGCAATACACTGCCGCCGCGCTTGCCTCTGAGAATAAAACGCTCGCGCACCCGTCCAGCCTGGATTCGATCCCCTCTTCCGGGAACGTTGAAGACCACGTCAGCATGGGCGCCAACGCCGCCCTGCATTGCGCCTGGGTGCTCGATAACGTCAGCACCATCGTCGCGATCGAGATGATGTCCGCAGCTCAGGCGATCGATTTCCGTCTTTTGGAGCAGCCAGATCTGAAGCAAGGGAAGGGAACTACGGAAGCTATGCGCAAGATACGGCAAATCGTGCCGTTCTTCCCTGAAGACGACTTTTTCCAACCCGCTCTTACCGATCTTGTCAGCGCATTGCGCGCGGGTGAATTTTGCCCCAACGTCAACTAACGCTCATCAAAGAGACAAACGAGTAGTGTTGAAGAATATAAAATTTTGATCTAAACAAAAAGGAAACTGTATAAAAAGGATTGTTAGTTATGCAGTTTCCTTTATTATAAAAAACAGTTGATCAAACAAGCATCTTCCAAAAACAAGGATAGCTCTTATGAAATCACTGATTATTCAGAAACTGAATGAGATTGAAAAAGTGAATAAGGTCAGAGTCCTGCTGGCAGTGGAATCTGGTAGTCGCGCCTGGGGCTTTGCTTCGCCAGACAGTGATTATGATGTCAGGTTTATCTACATCAGAGAAAGAAATGATTATCTCCGCCTGGACGCAATCAGTGATGTCATTGAACTTCCCATCAGTGATGAGCTCGATATCAACGGATGGGATCTTCCTAAAACTTTGCGCCTTTTATATAACTCCAATCCGACCTTATTCGAGTGGTTATCATCTCCGATCATCTATATGGAAACTTCCTTTGCCGAGACAATACGGAAGGAAATGATGAATTTCTTTTCCGTAAAAAGGAGCCTGTACCACTATCTTAGCATGGCACAAGGTAATTCTCATGCAATCCAAAAAGGTGAAATGGTAAGAGCCAAGAAATATTTCTACGTTCTTAGACCAGTTCTTGCCTGTCGCTGGGTTCTGGCGAAAGAGACCCCTCCTCCCATGTTATTTGCTGACTTAGCAGAAGCGGAACTTCCTTTATCATTGAAAGAGGAAGTCAACAAGCTGCTCGATCTAAAGATCAATTTCCCCGAGATCAAGGAAATACCGAAAATCACTGTTTTAAATGATTTTCTGGACTCAGAAATGGCAAATATCAAAGCAAAATTAAGTGGGTTGGATGAGAAGAAGGAAAATGATTGGAAAAAGTTAAACGATCTTTTCCTTTCAGCTTTATCCATGTAAATTCAAAACGACAAATTACCTGCACACGGTTTAGTAGTTAATTGAATCCATGCATCCATTTTTAGTTAATGGCAGACCATATTCAATCAGAGGAGTTGTTTTTAACTCCACACGCCCGCTATTTCGCTTCCACAATGCGGGCATTGGCCGTCCCGCAGCTTATTCTCAAGCAGCCAGACAGTGTCGCGTCTGAGGAGAATTGACCCACATTTGGGACAATTTGTGTCCTCTCCGCTTCCCAGATTGCCAGCGTAAACAAATTTCAGCCCGGATTTCCTGCCCACTTCAAGGACATGCGCGATCGACCTCGGATCAGTGGGCGCGACCTCACGAAATTGCTCCTGTGGAAAATAACGGCTGACATGCCAGGGCGTATCCGTGCCCAAGCTTTCGGCAATAAAACCCGCCAAGCCGTTAATTTGCGCTTCATCGTCATTCACGCCAGGCACAAGTAAAGTCGTTACCTCAAGCCAGACCCCGGCCTCTTTGACCCTTTTACAATTCTCCAAAATTGGTTCCAGGCGCGCGCCTGTATAGCTGCGATGGACCTTCTCGTCAAAAGCCTTAATATCGATATTGATGGCATCCAAAAGCGGCAGGTATGCATTCAACATCACCTCACTCATGTAGCCGTTGCTCACCCACACATTGCGAATCCCAGCTTCTTTTGCCAGATCGGACACATCGCGCGCGTATTCATAAAATACACTCGGCTCCGTGTAGGTGTATGAAATGCTTTTCGCGCCAGCACGCCTGGCAGCCGAGACCACTTTATCAGGCTCAACATAAGCAAAACGATCAGGATGATTTCGATCCCTGGTCTGCGAAATTGACCAATTCTGGCACCACTTGCAGCTTAAATTACAACCCGTCGCCGCAATGGAATAACTGCGGCTGCCCGGCAGGAAGTGGTACAGAGGCTTCTTCTCGATCGGATCAAGATTGGACGAGACCAGTTTCCCATAATTCAGGCTATAAAGCTTCCCGTCAACATTTTTACGCACGCCGCAAATACCGACTCTATCCTTGTAGATCCGGCAATGATGGCTGCAAAGATCGCAAACTATGGTGTCATTCCCAATGGACTCCCAAAAAATTGCTTCTTTCATCTCAACTCTCACCTAAATACTCGTTATTTAAAAGCTCGATCATATGAATAACGGCAGAATTATCCTGATCGCCCTTTCCATTGGCGACCATGCCGTTGAACAATTGGGTATTGATTGCTGTGCCTGGCAGGCTCATCCCAAATTCCTTGACAGTATCCATGACGATATTCAGATCCTTGGCCTGCAAACTGGATTTGAAGCCTGGAGCCCGGTTGCCAGCGAAGAGTCTTTGCGGTTTATTATCAAGCGTCCAGCATTGGGCAGCGCCGCTTTTGATCGCCTCGATCACGCGTTGGGAATCAGCGCCCGCTTTTTGCGCAAAGATCAGCAGCTCCGCTTCTGCGACCATCTGGGCCGCGACCATGATCTGATTGGCAGCTTTGGCGATCTGCCCACAGCCAGGGCCACCAATGTAGGTGATCTTCGAGCCGATCGCTTCCAGCATCGGTCTCACGCGTTCCAAAGCATCTTCATCCCCACCAACCATGATGGTCAGCGTGCCGTTGATCGCGCCGATCTCGCCGCCGCTTACTGGCGCGTCCAGGCAGCTGACACCCTTTTCACGCATGGTCTCATAGATCATTCGACTTGCGGCTGGTTTGATCGTTGAGTTGTCAACCAATATCATGCCTGAATGAGCGCCTTCAATGACCCCACCTTCACCCAGAACCACCCTGATCACATCAGCAGAATCGGAAACGTTGACAAAAACGACATCCGATTTTCCTGCCAGCTCTGCAGGGCTATGCGCCAAAAAAGCGCCCTGAGAAACTAATCGCTCAGCTTTCGAGAGAGTGCGATTGTAAACAGTCAGGTCGAAACCCGCTTTTAACAAATTCTCCGCCATTGGCGCGCCCATTGTGCCCAATCCGATACAACCAACCCGCATTCCATTCATTTCAGCCTCCTTTTGATGTAATTATAGTACTTCTAACCAGCATATATTCAGTGTAAAGAAAAGCTACCATTTTTGTTAAATTCTCCCTGCTTTGATCGCGCGTAGCATCCAGTCCAACCGCTCACTCCCAAAAGACATTTCGGCAAAATTGCCTCCTGCTAACCCAATTTTAACCTTATGCAAACACGTAATTGAGGTATACTAAGCAGTTGGAACAAATTCAAACCATTATCGGAGGAAAAAAGTGGATCCAATCATCAATGCAGTTCTGAAACCAAAGAGTATTGCCGTTATCGGTGCTTCAACCAACCCTGAGAAGATCGGCTATAAAGTTGTCGAAAATCTCAAAAATTGTGGCTACCAGAATCCGGTCTACCCCATCAATCCTGGTGCTGAAGAAATTCTTGGTTACAAATGTTACCCTAACATTAAGGATGTTCCTTACGTTATCGACGCAGCCGTTATCACTGTGCCGGCAAAGTTCGTTCCAGAAGTCGTTCGCGATGCTGGAGAAAAAGGAGTCAAGGGCCTGAGCATTATTACCTCAGGTTTCAGTGAAGTTGGCGATGTTGCCCTTGAAAATGAAGTCGTGAGCATCGCTCATGAATACGGCATGCGCATTATTGGCCCGAACATCATCGGTGTGCTCTCCAACAGTGACAATATGAACGCCTCGTTCACCAATTTCCTCCCTCTGGATGGAAAAGCTGCGCTGGTTTCTCAAAGTGGCGCTCTCCTGATCGCCATGGACGCGGCCACCTACACCCGCCGTGTCGGTTTTGACAAGATGATCTCGATCGGTAACCAGGCTGACCTCGATTTTGCTGATTTGATCGCTTATCTCAATGAAGATGAGAACACAACCTGTATCACCCTCTACATCGAAGGCATCAAAAACGGCGCGCGCTTTATGGAAGAAGCCCGCAAATGCACCAAACCGATCATTGCCCTCAAGGCTGGCACCTCTGCTCATGGTGCCGCGGCTGCCGCTTCCCACACCGGCTCCCTGGCTGGTTCCGCCAAGGTTTACGAAGCCGCTTTCCAGCAGGCTGGCGTATCCCAGGCTGAAGATCTGAACGATATGTTCGATACCACCCTCGCCCTGGCCCTGCAGCCAACCATGAAGGGTGACAACCTCCTCATCGTTACCAACGGTGGCGGCGTTGGCGTGTTGGCCACTGACGCGGCTGAAAAATACGGCCTGCCGCTCAAATTCGCCCCTGAAGAAGTCCAGGCTGAACTGCGCAAGCACATGCCTTCCTTTGGTTCTGCCAAAAACCCGGTCGATATTACCGGTGGTGCGGGTCTGGAAGGTTATTACGAAGGCGTCAAATATGCCTATGCCCACCCCTGGGTTGATGGTCTGGCTGTGCTCTACTGCGAGACTTCCGTCACCAATCCTCAGGAAATTGCTGAAGCCATCTACAACTCGATCCAGGAATCCGGCGCGACCGGCAAACCCGTCGCAGTATCCTTCATCGGTGGTGAACGTTGTGAAGCGGCCATGAAATGGCTGATCGAGCACGATATCCCCACTTATAACGCTCCAGACCTGGCTGTCAAAGCCCTGGCCTCCTTACGCAAACAGAACGAAATGTTGGCAACTTCACACAATGCTCCCTACAAACCCACCGATGTCGACGGCGCCAAAGCCCGCGAGATCATTGCCGCTGCCCGTGCCAAAGGCCGTGATGCCCTGATAGAAGTTGAAGCCAAGCATGTATTTGCCGCCTACAATCTGCCCGTCACCCCGACCGAACTGGCAAAGACCGAAGAAGAAGCGATCCAACTCGCCAATCAGATCGGTTATCCAGTGGTTATGAAGATCGTCTCCCCTGACATCCTGCACAAATCCGATGCCGGCGCGGTCAAAGTCAACCTCAAGAGCGATGATGACGTTCGCAACGCCTGGAAAGTCATCATGGAAAACTCCCTCAAATACAAAGCCGACGCTGAGATCGATGGCATGGCTGTCCAGCAGATGGCTCCCTGGTCCACGGAAGTGATCGTTGGTTCTGTCAACGATTCCACCTTCGGCCCGACCCTGATGTTCGGTCTGGGCGGCATCTTTGTGGAAGTCATGAAAGACGTCACCTTCAAGGTTGCTCCAATTGACGAAAATACCGCGTTGAACATGCAGTCCGAGATCAAAGCCTCCAAGATACTCAAGGGTGCCCGTGGTGAGACCCCGCGCGACCAGAAAGCACTCGCGAACGTCCTGGCGCACTATTCCTACATGATCTACGATCTCAAGGACGAAATTGCTGAATCGGACGCTAACCCCGTCATCGTTTACGAAGACGGCAAGGGTGTCGCAGTTGTTGACGCTCGTATCATCCTGACCAAAAAGTAAGCTTAAACAGCGAAACACACAATCAGGCCACTGTTGGTAAAATCAACAGTGGCTTTTTATTTATTAGTATGAAAGGAAAGCAAAAAATGAAGAAAAACTTTTTGATCGATATGGATGGAGTCCTGGTGCATGGAGCCCGTGCGATACCGGGGGCTGATAAGTTTTTGCAAACACTCAAAGATCAAAAACGAAAATTTGCCATCCTGACCAACAATTCCAAATATACCACCCGTGACCTGGCGCATCGGCTGAATGAAGCCGGCCTTGAAGTAGGTGAAACCGACATTTTTACCTCTGCTCTGGCAACCGCAAAATTCCTGCAAAGGCAAAACCCCAATGGCACCGCTTACGTCATCGGAGAGCTCGGCCTGACCGAGGCGATCCACAGCCACGGCTACATTCAAACTGAACTCAATCCAGACTTTGTTGTTTTGGGTGAAACTGGCACTTATAGCCTCGATCAGATCACAATCGCGATCCGATTGATCGAAAAGGGCGCCCGTTTCATCGCCACAAATCCCGATCCGTCAGGGCCCAGCGAAAGTGGAACAGTGCCTGCGACAGGCGCGATGGCAGCGCTCATCGAAAAAGCAACCGGCAAACATGCCTTTTTTGTTGGCAAACCCAACCCGCTCATGATGCGCACCGCCCTGAATCATTTTGACATGCATTCAGAAAATACCTACATGGTGGGTGATCGAATGGATACGGATGTTCTTTCCGGTATTTCTGCCGGGATGGATACGATCCTCGTCCTGACCGGTTCTACCAACGAGAAAGATATTGACCGCTACCCCTATCGCCCGATGCACATTCGTAAATCGGTTGCCCATATTGACCTGAACGAGTTTAAGTAGATATCGCTATGAAATTCAGCCGTCGTGACTTTTTAAAATTCTCTCTTCTTGGTCTGGGCTTGAGTGCTTTTAGCCCCTTCCAGGAGGAAGACAAAGTCAATTCCACCCATCCTCGTTTGATGTTGGTTGGCAACAAACAAGGCGTCAGCATCTACAAAGAACCAGACGAACGAAGCGCCATCCTTTATCAACGCCAGTACAATGAGATCATTAACGTCTACGAAGAAGTGATCGGGCCCAATGGCCCGGCCTGGAACCCGATCTGGTATCGTTGTTGGGGCGGCTATGTCTTCAGCGGCTACCTGCATGAAGTTCGCTACGAATACAATCCGCTTTCAAAACCGAGCCGCACTACCGGCCAGCTGGCAGAACTGACCGTTCCCTATTCCCGCTCAATGTACTATCAATCCACATCGGGTTGGGAGCCACTTTGGATGTATATTTTCGGCAGCACGCACTGGGTCACCGATGTTATAGAAGGCCCGGATGGACGGCCCTGGTATCAGGTTGAAGACCAGCTCGGACGCACCAAAACGGCCATTCCTTATGAACATCTGCGTTTCATTGATGACGCTGAGTTCGACCCGATCAGTCCGGATGTGCCCCCTGAAGCCAAATACATCGATGTTTCCATCCCGCACCAACGCATGCGCGCCTATGAAGGCGAGGAGATCGTTTTCGAGACCAAAGTCTCAACCGGCTTCCCCACCGGTTCAGGAAAATATGCCATCAAAACCAAAATGCCCTCCAAGCACATGGGCGACGCAGTCCTCACCAGCGATATCCGACAACGGATCTGGATGGGTGTACCCTGGACCTGCTTCTTTGAACTGAATATCGGTTTGGCCACGCACGGCACCTTCTGGCACAGCAATTTCGGCACGCCCATGAGCGCGGGTTGCATCAATATGCGCAATAGTGATGCCAAATGGGTCTTCCGCTGGACTTATCCGGTCACGCCGCCGGAAAACTGGGCGACGCACGGCTGGGGCACAATTATCAACGTGCACACTTAGTCGACGAATTCCTGAAAAACCTGATTTCCAAGCATGATCCCTTGCCTGGTCAGGCGCAGGTGTGGCCCGTCCTCAAATGGCGCCCATTCCACGAACTGAGCGCCCAGTAATTTTTTAATTTCGGTCGGAAAGGCCTCTTGAATCGCAAACCCGAATCTGTTTCTAAAGACGGCATCGGAAACCCCTTCTCGGGTCAAACGCAGCCCCAGCATCATTTGCTCCTGCATGGCGTCTCTTCTGGAGATGGGGATTTGTTCCATGACGTAAGGAGATCCTGCCTGATCCTCACGATCAACACACCCGATGTAATCCTGTAAATTATCATAATTATGATAACGCCTCTCACCCAGGCGGCCATGCGCCCCAGCGCCAAGCCCCAGATAATCCAGATTGTGCCAGTAGACCTTGTTATGCCGGGATTCAAGGTCTACATTTCGAGCCCAGTTGGATATCTCATAATGCTGGTATCCCCGCGTTGGCAAATGATCGATCGCCAATTCAAACATATCCGCTACAAGGTCTTCATCAGGCAGAACGAGTTCACCAGCGGCAAGCATTCTGGCAAATTCCGTGTTTTCTTCGAGGATCAGGGAATAGAGCGAAAGGTGCTCAACGCCCAGATCGCAGGCTCTTTTCAGATTTTCCTGCCATCTTTCCAGCGACTGCCCGGGCAGGCCAAAAATAAGATCAAGACTCAGGTTCTCAAAACCGGCCTGGCGTGAAAAATCGATCGCTTCCTGAGCCTGCTCAGCATTGTGAATGCGTCCTAATACCTTTAGATCTTCGTTGTCAAAGGATTGAATCCCCAGACTCAGACGGTTGACCCCAGCCTGCCGAAGCGCTTGCAGAAAGGGTAAGCTGAGCGTACCAGGGTTTCCCTCGAGCGTGATCTCCGCATCCTCATTCAGAATAAAATGTCCTTTTAATGCAGTAATTATTGAGGCAATTGTCTTTGCCGGCAATACCGATGGGGTACCACCGCCAAAGTAAACCGTATCAATTGGATCAGTGATCCGCCCCCGGTACGCTTCAATCTCATCAAGCAAAGTTTCAACGTATTTCCCAATCAAATCACCTTGACCGGCATACGTGATAAAATCACAGTAGTAACAACGTTTAATACAGAACGGAATATGAATGTAGACGGCTGACATTGCAATAATTTTACCAAAGCAATCATCAGTATATTGTCTTATAAAGAGCTTGAATATGAGAAAACCAAAAATCGAAACTACGCCAACAAAAACCAAAATTTGTCCGGTTTGTGGCACAAAGCTTTCCGAAAATTCAAAACGCTGCCTGGTGTGCGGCACCGATCTGGCTGGCGAACCCAGCCCCAAAGAGAAAAAGGCGAGCAAGATCGACTCCCAGCGAATCCCGGAAGTCCGGCTAAACCTCGTGGCACTGATCGCGATCATTGTCGCTTTTCTGGTCCTTATCGCAGTTCTGGTCTTTTTCATCGTCACCCGCGGCAAGAGCACTGGCGACGAAACGCAGGAAGCTCTCGAAACGATCACCGCAACCCCAACCCTGACCAACACCCCTGCCAACACTGCAACGATGACGCCCTTGCCAACCTGGACGCCGCTACCACCGCTTGACTATGTTGTCAAAGCTGGTGAAACCTGTCTTGACCTGGGTTTGAAATTTAATGTATCCGTCCAGAGTATCATCGATGCCAACAACCTCTTGCAGGAGTGCGTCATCGCCGAAGGAATGGCGCTCAAAATTCCGCAGCCAACTCCAACCGCTTCGCCGGTTCCCACGGCCACACCGGAAGCCGTGGCATCCGACCTGGAGCTTTGCACCCACACCGATACGATCATTGTCGATGCCAACATGACCCTGAGCGGCATCGCAGCCAACTATAATGTTTCGATGATGGACATCAAAATCTACAATAATCTGAGCAGTGATATCGTCCGTCAGGGAGACAAACTCGTCATTCCCCTGTGCGATCGCCTTCCTACGGCTGGTCCGACATTAACGCCTACCCCTCTGCCTCCTTATCCGGCGCCAAATCTGCTTTTGCCCCGTTCCGGGGAAGCCTTTTCGGCGACAAATGAGGCCGTAACGCTGCAGTGGGCGTCCGTCGCCTCGCTCTTCCCGAACGAAGTTTACCGTGTTGTCATTCAGGACCTTACCTCATCCGAGGAACGGATCCTGACCCAATACGTCACGGACACAAAATTCATCCTGCCGTCCAGCTTCCGCCCAACCGACAACACCCCTCATGTCATTCAGTGGAGCGTTTCGGTCGCCAGACAGATCAATCAGGATCCAAATAATCCAATTTACGAAGAAGCCGGTGCGGTCAGCGCTTTCAGGGTCTTCACCTGGATCGGGAGCGGAGTCTCGACCACGCCAAATCCTTAATGTATTCACAAATTAAAATCAAAAGCACCCCTGTTTTTTCTAAGGGGTGCTTTTTTACATCAGTTTTTTTATTTGTCCTGGTTGTCATTCCAGGCTCATCGTCGCCTTTTCTCTCCGAATTGACAGATGAAAAATGCAAATAAAATTAATTTTTCCTACTGTTATGCTCGATCTCCATCAGGATTGGAAGAAACCGGTTAAAGGCTTTGATCGGCAGATATTGAACAAGAGCAGTCGTCAGAACAAAAAAGATAGTTGCTATGATCGTAATAAGAATAACCAGCGGCTGGCTAAGTTTACTTGCTAAGAGGTTATTAACTATTCTATAAAAAGATGGTATGGAAAACAGTTCCAGGCCAAGTGTTATACAAATTGCCAGCCACATGCCTTTGTCCAACCATCGTGTAAGTTTTAGCACCTCACTGGGCTTATAAAATTCAGCATCTTCCACATCAACTGTTGGGTCATCGTTGATTGTTTCCACTCCATCTACCTGGGCTGTTTCTTCAAGCTCAATCGATTCTAAACTCTCGTCGTTGCCAGCCTTCGCAGATTGGTAGTTCAGATCGGTTTCTACCACCAATTTCAAGGCGGTAGCGATCCCATGCATGATACACCACATGATAATTGAGGTAACAACGATGGCTAAGGCATCTAAGAATTGTTTCAATATCATTACAACAAAATCAAAATTCATGCTCGGAAGAGTATGAATGTATAACAAAAAACCCGATTGGATTATATTGTCATAAAAATGTACAACAAATCTTAAAATCCCTAGCATTAAAGTGAACCAGGCAAATAACTTCAATAAAAATGCGGAATTGAGCAGTTTACGATGTTTAGGTGATAGTAAATCATTTTCATTATTTTTATCCATATACACCTTCCTTAAAAAAGAGATTATTTTTATTTTAGCGCAAGAGAGTGAAAAATCATTAAATAAGCTCTATATTCGACTTTCTTTCGTGGACAGAAGACAACACGCACAATACTATTTAATTTCTATCTAATTCCCGCGCAAAGACCAACGAAAAGCCGGACTCTACGTTTGAATCCGGCCTATATTTCTCCAGAACCAGCTTCCCTTATTTTTCTAAATTTTCCAGATACTTTGTAGCCGAAATTGCTGCCGCGGCGCCCATTCCAGCTGAGGTCACGACCTGTTTGAAATAGGGGTCGGCGATCTCGCCAGCCGCAAACACGCCTTCAACGCTCGTTTGCAACTGCCGGTCCACATCCAGCGTGCCTGCTGGGGTTATTTTGAGCTGGCCTTCAAAGAGCGTTGTGTTGGGGTTATGCCCGATCGAGACAAAAACTCCCTCAGTTGAGATGCGCTTTTGTTCGCCTGTAACCGTATCTTCGACCAATAGCTCTTCTATTTTTTCCGATCCAAGTATTTCTTTAACTACAGCGTTCCATAAGAATTTAACTTTTGGGTTATTTCTGGCTCGGTTTTCCAAAATCGCGCCTGCCCGCAGGGCATCCCGACGATGGATGATCGTAACGCTACGCGCAAAACGCGTTAAAAATAAAGCCTCTTCCAGGGCGCTATCGCCGCCACCAACGATATGAATATCTTTATCCTTGAAAAACCAACCGTCACAGGTGGCGCAAAACGAAACGCCTTTACCGGTAAATTCCCGTTCTCCTGGCACGTCCAACCTGCGTGAATCAGCGCCCATACAAATGATCAGGCAGTCAGCTGTATATTTGCCTGAAGACAAACAGACTTCAAAAGGCCGCTGTTCCAAATTGACGCTGGTGACAACATCAAAGACCACTTCCGCGCCAAAATGGCGGGCTTGCTCTTCGATAAGCTGTCCCAGTTCCGTTCCACCAACCCCTTTGGGAAAACCTGGAAAATTCTCGATCAAATGAGTTTGGGAAGCCTGTCCGTACAAAGTCATGCCGGTCACCAACAAAGGCTTTAGATCTGCCCTGGCGGTATAAAGCGCCGCTGTAAAACCTGCCGGACCACCACCAAGAACCATCACCTGCCTGTGTTCAACAAATTCCATCATCCACCTGCCTTACTTCTTTTTATGTTTTGTATGATAAACATCCTAACATGAATTCATCGTTTTTAGCATATAATCATTTCAACAATATCACACAAAGGATGTCAAAATGAACCCTGTCGAACAATCCCTGCAATATTTTGAAAACAACAAAGAACGCATGACCGATGCTTACATTGATGTGCTGAAGATCCCTTCTGTTTCAACCAGTCCTGAACATGCTGCGGATATGCAAAAGACCGCTGAATTTCTGGCTGATTACCTGCGCAAAATTAGCGTGGAACATGTTGAGATATTCAAAACCCCACTTCACCCGATCCTTTTTGCTGAGAAAAAATCCAGCAATCCCGATGCGAAAACGCTCCTGATCTATGGTCATTACGATGTTCAGCCCGAAGACCCGCTCGATGAATGGCAAAGCGCTCCCTTCGACCCGACCTTTCGCGGCGACTACCTTTACGCGCGCGGCGCTTCGGACATGAAGGGCCAGGTTATGGCAAGCATCTTCGCGCTCGAATCAGCCCTGACAAGCGGCGACCTACCCATCAATGTTAAATTCATCCTCGAAGGTGAAGAGGAAATTGGCTCTCCCTCGCTGGAACCCTTTATCAAGGAGCACAAGGAACTGCTGGCCTGCGATATGATCCTCAATCCTGATGCCGGCATGGTTGCCAAAGACAAACCCACCATCGTTTATGGTCTGCGCGGTCTGGCTTATTTCGAAGTGCGCGTTGACGGCCCGCGGGTTGACCTTCACTCCGGTTTATGGGGTGGAAACGTCGCCAATCCCGCCAATGTGCTCGCTCAGATCATCGCGAAGCTGCACAATGAAGATGGTTCTGTCGCGATCCCTGGTTTTTATGACAATGTTCGCGTGCTTTCTCCTGAAGAACGCGAGCGCATCGCTTCATGTAACAGTGATGATGAGAAAATGTTGGAAATAACCGGCGCCCCTCAACTGTACGGAGAAGCTGGCTACACCACGCTTGAGCGTCAGGGCGCGCGCCCAACACTGGATGTCAACGGTTTCTATTCCGGTTTTATCGGAGACGGTGCCAAAACGATCATACCCGCTTACGCGAAGGCCAAGATCTCCTGCCGCCTGGTACCGGATATGGACCCCATGGGAATTTACGAACTTGCCAGGGATTACATCCTTTCCATCGCGCCGCCAACCGTCAAAACCAAAGTCTTTTTGCACAGCGCCGGTCCCGCCTATCTGGCTGATGACGCGCCAGGCGCGGAAAACCTTGCCAACGCCCTCACAGCGATCTGGGATCAACCCATCACCTACAAGCGCGAAGGCGGCAGCATTCCCGTCGCTACCGTCATGCAGCGTGAGTTGGGCGTAAAATCGATCCTGACCGGTTTTGGTCTGCCGGATGATGCCATCCATTCACCCAACGAACACCTCCATTACCCCAACTGGCTCAAAGGCATTCAGGCATTGATCCACTTCTACCTGAGCTTTGGAGAAAATTAATGCCGGGTGATAACGCACTGAAACTGCCTTCCTATGGCGGGCAGGCATTGATGGAAGGCGTGATGATGCGAGGCAAAAATCACGCTGCCATGGCTGTTCGCGCGCCGAATGGCGAGATCGTGACCTATCAGGAAGCCCTGCCCGATCTCTATCGCTCCAAATGGACGACCATTCCCTTCGTTAGAGGGATTTTCAACCTCTGGGATGCCATGGGGCTGGGCATGCGCTTTTTGACCAGATCCGCCAATATAGCATCCGGCGAAGACCAGAAAATTGAAGGCAAGGAATTGACCTTCGCGGTGCTGGTCTCGATCCTGATCGCGGTCGCGCTCTTCTTTTTGCTGCCCGCGTTTCTGGCCGGACTGATCGAAAAGCATTTCAGCCTGAGCGCCTGGTGGAGCAACCTGATCGAAGGTGGATTTCGTCTGTTGATCCTGATCGGCTACATGGCCTATATCGGAAGGATCCCTGAAATTGGGCGCGTTTTTGCCTATCACGGCGCCGAGCATAAGACCATCAACGCCTTTGAAGCTGGCGTCGAGCTGACGCCGGAAGAAGTCAGCAAGCAAAGCCTGGTTCACCCTCGCTGCGGAACTTCCTTCATGCTAACCCTGGTCTTAATCTCAGTGATCATTTTCACGCTGGTCGGGCCATTACCCCTGCACTGGCGCCTGATCTCACGCGTATTGATGATCCCGATTGTCTCGGGAATCGCTTATGAATACATACGCTTTGCTGCCAATATGATGGATAAATCCGCGCTGGTTCGCTTTCTCATCCGACCCAACCTTTGGCTGCAAAAGCTGACCACACGCGAGCCTGATCTGACCATGCTTGAAGTCTCGATCGAAGCCTTCAACACCATGATCGAAGCCGAGGGTACAGGCATCTGAACATGAAACACTGGAAGCAAGTGCTGGCTGGCATCCTGATTGGCCTTTTGCTGGGTGGATTGCTGCACATGCTCTTGCTTCCAAAACCAGGTTCGCCTTTAACAATCGTGACGCTCACACCCGATCTGACACCCGAGCCAACCCCGACCGTGGAAAAGATCCAGATCCAGGTTTCTGGCGCTGTTGTCAATCCTGGGGTTTACACCGTTCCAAAAGGGACTACTGTGAACGATGCCATCCTGATTGCGGGCGGCGCGACCGCGCAAGCGCAAACAGATTTGCTCAATCTGCTTACTGAACTGCAGGACGGGCAGCGGATTTACATTCCCGGAGAATCCAAAAACCCTGATCCGCAACGATCGTCCGTAATAGAGATTCCAACCCTCATCAACATCAATACGGCAACTCAAAGCGAGTTGGAGAGCCTGCCAGGCATTGGCTCGGTGAAAGCTATGGCGATCATCGCTTATCGGAACGAACACGGCTACTTCCTTAGCATCGAAGACCTCCTCAAAGTCAATGGGATCGGTCAATCCACCTTTGAACAATTCAAAGACCTGATCAGCGTTGCACCTTGAGACAGAACCGTTCAGCTTTTAGGTATAATATCGGCATGGCAGAAAAAGGCGAATCCACACAACCCGGTTTTTTCACCACCCGCATTCTAAAGGTGATCGTCCTAATCCTTACCTGCGCGGTTGCGTATGGCGCGTTGGTCGGTCCTCATCTGCTCAACCAACAAACCCAAATGGTTGAAATAGGTGAAGTTGCGCCGCAGGAGATTTTGGCTCCATATTCGGTAACCTTTGAATCGCGCGTCTTCACCGACATCGAACGTGAAAAGGCTGCCGCCGGAGTGCCGTCTGTCTTTTTGCCGCCTGACCCCAACATCGCCCGTTCACAACTTGAAAAACTTGAGAACGCAGTCTATTTCATCTCAACCGTGCGCAGCGATATTTACGCAAGCGAGTCACAAAAAGTTCAGGATCTCAAGGCACTGGACGACCTTCAAATGAGTGATATCGATTATTTATCCCTGCTGGAACTGGAAGAAGCCGATTGGATGGCCATACGCGGCGAAGCCAGCCGCGTGCTTGAAGTCGTTTTGCGTGAAAGTATCCGCAACAATCAGCTCGGCTCCGTCCGCAACAACCTGCCCGCGATCATTGATTTCTCTTTCAAGAGCGACCAGACCAAGCTGATCATCGCGCTGACCTCCTCCTACATTGTTCCCACCAGCCTTTTCAGCGAAGAACAAACCGAACTTAGCCGCGATCAGGCCCGATCTGCCGTTGTTCCAATTACCCGCCAGATCATTGCCGGAGAAGTGATCGTCAGACGCGGCGAGGTGGTCACCGCTGCCGATCTGGAAGCGCTGAACACCTATGGGCTCGGCGAACCAAGCGACCAGACCTCGCTTTTGATCTCAAGCCTGGCCATCATTTCCGTGACTGCGATCCTTGTCCTCATTTTCTACCAACGAAACCGCAAACAGGTCTTCAGTCAACTCAATTCGCTGGCTCTGGTCGCTTTTTCTTTCCTGCTCTTCCTTGTACTTGCGAAATTTTTCGTCATGGATCATACCGTCCTGCCCTATCTCTTCCCGATGGCAGCTTTTGGTCTGACACTTTCGATCGTCTTCAACCTTGAATTTGGCTTTTTCATGACCCTGATCCTGGTGGCCCTTACCGTTCATGGTCATCCCCGCGGGAATGAACTGGCGCTTTACTTTTTGCTTCCAACCGTGGCTGGGATGCTGGTAGTCGGCAAAGCCCGCCGCGTCAGCGCTTTCTTTGCGACCAGTTTGGTTATCACAGTAATTGCGGCAGCTGTAGTGGCCGCGTTCCGTTTTGGGGATGGATTCACCGATTGGATCGGTTTGTTTACCTTGATCGGAGCAAGCCTGTTCAATGGCTTTGCTTCTGGCACGCTTGCCTTGCTTCTACAAAACGTTTTTGCTTCTGTGCTTGATGTCCCCACCGCCCTGCAATTAATGGACATCTCGCGTCCGGACCACCCCTTGTTGCAGCTGATCCTGACCAACGCGCCCGGCACCTACCAACACTCCCTTCAGGTTTCCAATCTGGCAGAACAAGCCGCCGACGCCATCGGCGCTGACCGCCTTTTGGTTCGTGTTGGAACGCTTTATCACGATGCCGGCAAGGCGGAGAACCCCAGTTTTTTCATTGAAAACCAGGTCAGGGACAAGATCAATTCGCACGACGATGTGGATCACAAAGTCGCCTCAGCTACAGTCATCAAACATGTCACCGATGGGGTTGCCCTGGCCAAAAAATACCGTCTGCCCTCACGTGTGATCGATTTTATTCGTGAGCACCACGGTACCGGCGTGACACGCTACCAATACAACAAGGCGCTTAGTGAAGCTGATGATCCAGATTCGATCAATATCGCCGATTTCACCTATCCTGGCCCATCTCCCCGTTCCAGGGAAACCGCGCTGGTGATGCTGGCGGATGGCACTGAAGCCAGAGCCCGCTCAAATTCACCCCGTACTGATGAAGAGATTATGGCCGTGGTTGAAGACGCGATCAACGCCTCCCAAACTTCCGGTCAGCTTGACAATACCGATCTGACCTTGAAAGATCTGCAAACCATCAAAAATTCGTTCTTTAACACGCTCAAGCAATCTTATCACCCTCGTATTCAGTATCCAAAAGCCAGATCTGTTGTCCAAACCCCTTCCCCTGAAGAAGAGGACACGCCCTAAACACCAATGAGGTTCCAATATGCTTAATCTTATCGTTCCATCCTCTTATGCCAAAGAGATCGATCAGTCACGCCTTGGTCTGGCTTATCTCGAATCACTCAAAGCCTTGAAAATTGATCATGACGCTTCCATCACCTTACGGGTGACCAATAACCGCCTGATCCGGCAATTTAACCGCGAGTGGCTGGGGGTTGACGCACCCACTGATGTGCTTTCATTTGAAAACGCGTATACCGACCCGGAAACCGGGGAGCAATATCTTGGGGATATTCTGATCTCATTTGAAAAAGCCCGTCAACAATCCAAACAAAGCGGCCATGCGGTTCAGGATGAAATCGAAATGCTGCTTGTCCATGGTTTATTGCATCTGGCCGGTCACGACCATGACAACAGATCAAACTGGGAGCAAATGAGCACGCTTCAGGATGAAATTTTGAAGAAGATCAAAAATCCTCTGAGAGGAAGCATTCAACACGATGCGTGACAAGCTGATCCAGATCGCGAAAAACCTGGATGAGAAAACCAAAAGCATCCGTTTTGCTTTTTCTGTCATACTCGGCCTGACCCTGATCATCCTGCTGATAATTGGCAGAGTCAACCTTGGCAATCAGATCCGCAATATTGAAAGCGCGCTCCTCAATCTGATCGACCAGGGCAGAAGCTCGCTCACCCGCTTTGAAGAATCTATTCCCGATCTGGAGACCACTTTTACCAGTTTTTACAACACGCTGGACGGCCTGCAAACTTCCAGCGGGAAACTTCCTCAATTACTCGACAACGTTGGCAGTTTTCTCGGCAATGATTTTGTCTCCATCGCGGTTGATGGCAAAAAATCGCTTGAAAGTGCCGCTTCAGGGGCCAGAATCATAGATGATACCCTTTCATTTCTGAGTCGGATCCCCTTTCTGAACGTTAATTACAATCCAAAACAAACGCTTGAACAAGGCCTGCGGCAGTTGGCTGATAACTTTTCAGCCATCCCGCCTGGTTTGGAACAGATCGAACAGGAGTTACAATCTGCCACGAAAAACCTTGAATCCTTCTCAGAATTTATGCAAGGAATTAACTCCTCCCTGGGAAATATTCAGAATAAAATAACCGGCCTAAGGTCGCTCACCAGCGATCTGCGTCTTAGACTCGATACCCTGGAAACAAACCTCAGACAAACAGTCTCAAATACGCAGCGAAACCTGACCATCCTTCTGATCATCCTTATTCTGCTCATTCTCCTGTGGCTCTTCAACCTTGGTATAAACTACTTTGCCGGATTGACGCCAGTCTCTGGTAGAATCTCTATTGAACAAGATCGCGCGGATCAAGAAGATCCGTGCGATGAAATTGTGCCTAATAATAAATAATAAAGGAGAGATTTACTCAAAATGCACAAAGATTTTCTGGACATCATCGATTATTCACCGAAAGAGATTCAGGACCTGCTGGACCTGGCCATTCGCCTGAAGAAAGAATATAAAGCGGGTGGAAATGAACCTGTCCTCAAGGGCAAGGTTCTGGCAATGATCTTCCAAAAACCTTCCCTGCGCACACGCGTCAGTTTTGACGTTGGCATGCGCCACCTCGGAGGCGACGCGCTTTATCTTTCCCCCAATGAGATCGGCCTGGGAAAACGTGAATCGATCGCTGATGTCGCCCGTGTCCTGGATGGCATGGTGCACGGCATCATGGCACGCGTCTTCGATCATGACCACCTCATTCAGCTGGCTCAATGGACCACCATTCCTGTGATCAACGGCCTGAGCGATTATTCTCATCCCTGCCAGGCGCTGGCTGATGTGCTGACCATCTACGAAGAATTTGGCAAAATCAAAGACATCAACATCACCTACGTCGGTGACGGCAACAACGTCGCGGTTTCCCTGATGCAAATTGCTGCCAAACTGGGCGCCAATTTCACCATCGCCAACCCGCAAGACTACGACATGCCCGCCGAAGCGATCGAGACCTGCAAACCGATCGCCGAAGAAAACGGCAGCAAGCTCACCTTCCTGCGTGATCCCCACGAAGCAGTTAAGAATGCCCATGTAATTTATACCGACACCTGGACCAGCATGGGTCAGGAAGAAGAATCCGCCAAACGCGAACGCGTCTTCCCGCCCTATCAGATCAACGACGCCCTGGTGAAAGAAGCTGACAAAGACGCCATTGTGCTCCATTGTCTGCCTGCACACCGCGGTCAGGAAATTACTGACGAAGTCGCCGATGGGCCTCATTCCCGTCTTTTCCAGGAAGCTCACAATCGGCTACACGCACAAAAGGCTGTTTTATACACCTTAATGAAGAATTAAGGCGTGACAAGACTATTTGAATTTAACAGGTGAAATAATGACAAGGTTTGCCAAGATTGTTGCTACACTGGGACCAGCCAGTTCTGAAGAAGGCATCCTGACCGAAATGGTCAATGCCGGTTTGGATGTTGCCCGACTCAACTTCTCCCATGGCGATTATGATGGCCATGCCGCCATGATCGATCTGATCCGCCGCATCTCCCAAAAAGTTGGCAAACCTGTCACCATTCTCCAGGACCTGCAAGGCCCAAAACTCCGCATCGGGAATTTGGTTAACGGCCCGATCGAGCTGATCTCCGGCCAGGAAGTTGCCTTGAGCTCCATGGAAAATCCGGAAGACCTGCCAGACGATATCACTTTTATCCCCTTTGATGTTCCAAAACTGCACGAAGCGCTTGTACCTGGTAATCACATCCTGCTGGATGATGGGCAACTCGAATTTGAAGTCACTAAATTGGACGGCACCAATATTTTCGCCAAAGTCATCTTGGGTGGGCTGCTTAAATCTCATAAAGGGGTTAATTTGCCTGGTTCCAGGCTTGAAATCCCCATCCTGACCGAGAAAGACCTGCGTGATCTCCAGTTTGGTCTTGATCACGGCGTCGACCTTGTGGCCGTTTCCTTTGTGAAATCTGCCGATGACATCCGCATGGTCAAGGAAACGATGAGGTCGATGTCCACCAGCAAATGGCTGCCCCCTATTGTGGCTAAACTGGAACGACCCGAAGCAGTTGAAAACCTTGAAGAGATCATTAAGATCACCGATGGCGTCATGGTAGCGCGCGGTGACCTGGGCGTTGAAATGTCCCCCGCGATCGTTCCGGCGGTTCAGAAGTCGATCATTAAAACCGCCAATCAATACGGAAAATTCGTCATCACTGCCACGCAAATGCTCGAATCCATGATCAACAATCCCCGCCCGACCCGAGCCGAAGCTGCTGATGTTGCCAACGCGATTTTTGACGGCAGCGATGCCGTTATGCTCTCCGCTGAATCCGCAGTCGGCAAGTACCCTGTACATGCCATCCGCATGATGGATACCATTATCAGCCAGGCGGAACGCCATTTGGACGAATGGGGTCATATCGAAACGCTCGACAGCCGCATTTTCAACGATGATGTTGTCACCATTTCCCGGGCGGCCAAAGTCATGGTGGAAGACCACGAAGTGAAAGCAATTGTGGTCTTTACCCTCTCTGGCATGTCCGCCCTTTGGATGAGCAAAACCAAGCCTTCCGTGCCAATCTATGCTTTTACACCTGAAATTCGCACCTACCAGTGGCTTGGCATCTGCCGCGGTGTGACCGCTTTGCGCGTGCCGCATGCTGACACGCTTGAGACCATGATCACCCACGTCGAAACAGCCATCACCGCTGCCACTGACATGCAAAAGGGCGATCAGGTCATCGTCATCAGCGGCTTCCCGGTCGGCAAGTTCTCCGCCCCCAATCTGGCGCTTTTATATACACTTCGTGGATAAATAAGTGCGGAAATTTGCATAAAAAAAAGACCGTGATTTTTCTCACGGTCTTTTTCGTCAATCAAATATTTCTAAACGATCCTAATACAAAGAGCGGTTGATCTCGTCCAACATCGCCTTGGTCGGGCGCAGGCGTTCGCTGGCCATGCGGTTCATGGGCTCATCAGGAAGATTATAGAGGTCCTGAATTGTTTCCTGAGCTTCCGAGAAATAGATCAAACCGGTCGCGAAGTATTTGTTCTTATACGATTCGGTCAGCAGGTCAAGGGCGGCATTGCGGTCCGTCGGGTCATAATCCTTTTCAAGCTTCTTCATGACGATATACGTACCGTTATCCATCTTGATCTCACGGAAGGTGCCGGGAGCAAACTCTTCCCCTTCAAGCTCTTCGCGGGTATTGTAATGTTTGAAATCATGCAGGGGGGCCTCATTTTCACGTCCCCAGGTGTAAGATTGCAAAGCCTCGTCCTGGTTGTTGAAAGTAACACAGGGGCTGATCACATCGATGATCGCGATACCGCGCTGGGAAATGGCAGCCTTGATCAATTCCTTAAGCTGCTTGGTATCACCGGAATAAGCGCGAGCCACAAAAGTCGCGCCGCTGATCAACGCTTCCATGCACATATCCAGTGGCGGCAGCATGTTCACGCCCTGATGTTTCAGCACCAGACCCTGGTCAGAGGTGGCTGAGAACTGGCCCTTGGTCAGGCCATAGCAGCCATTGTTCTCGATAATATAGGTCATTGGAACATTTCGGCGAATAACATGTTTGAAATGACCCATGCCAATGCTGGCAGTATCACCATCGCCTGAAAAACCGATAATGTGAATCGAGGCATCAGCAAAGCAGGCGCCGCTTGCCAGAGTAGGCATTCGACCGTGCAAACCGTTAAAACCAAAAGAACGATCAAGGAAGTAGTTCGGGCTCTTGCTCGAACAACCGATGCCGCTTAGTTTGACGTATCTTTCCGGGGGCAAACCAAGTTCCCAAACCGCGTTTTGGACCTGGGCTGAGATCGAGTTGTGACCGCAACCGGGGCAAAGCGTCGAAGGTTTGCCTTTGTAATCGGACAAGGCAAGTCCACACAGGTTTAGTTCAGCAGTTTTAGTTTCCACTTCCACCTACTTTCCGTTCTCGTTTGACAATTTCCTCGATCGCCCAAATGGCTGTCATGGGCATACCACCAATATCGGAAATTGAGATTAGTTTTTCAGAATATTCTGAGACCTCAGACGACAAAACGTCACACAGTTGACCATCACGGTTCAGTTCCAGAACGTAACAGCGGCTGTGGCTGGCGATAAACTCGCGCTCGGTCGTGTTGCTCGGCAGGGACCTGATGCGCATGTAATCGGCGTGGATGCCCATCTCCGCCAGCTTATCCTGTGTTTCGCGGATGGCGTCGTCGGTCGAACCCATGCCAATAATGCCGATATCAGCATCTTCTCTGGCTTTTCTGATGATCGGACCCGGCAAATACGGGATGGCAAGTTGCAATTTTTTGCCGATGCGACCTAACATGTCAGACCAGTTCCTGGGGTCTTCATTGTAATTGCCATAAACGTCGTGCCCGGTTCCGCGGGTGAAGTATGCCGCGCGAGGGCTCTGATTCCCCATCACGGTTCGGCGCGGAATACCATCGCCATCGATATCCATGTAGCGTCCCCAGACTTCAAGCTCTTCCAGTTCTTTTTCCCAAATGACGCGTCCGCGGTCGATCGGTTTGTTCGGATATTCAAACTTTTTGGTGACCCACTGGTTCATACCCAGATCAAGATCGCTCAGCACGAAAATCGGCGTCTGATAGCGGTCTGCCAGGTCAAGCGATCTCCATCCAAATTCGAAGCATTCTGTGACGGTGCCAGGGATCAGGATGATGTGGCTGGTGTCGCCATGGCCAAGGGAATAGAGCATGGAAAGGTCGCCCTGGGCGGTGCGGGTCGGCAAACCCGTACTGGGGCCCACCCTTTGGACATCCCAAACCACCAGGGGAATTTCGGCAAAATAAGCCAGACCGATATTCTCGGTCATCAGGCTGATGCCAGGGCCAGAGGTCGCAGTCAACGATCGCAAACCACCCCAACCAGCGCCAACAGCCGCGCCAACAGCTGCCAGCTCGTCCTCGACCTGAAGAATGACGCAGGTTGTCTTACCGGTCACAGGATCGCGGCGCAAACGGTCAACCTGACCGATCATGGCTTCCACCAGACTTGTGGCAGGTGTGATCGGATACCAGGAACAGTACTGAGCGCCGCCAAACAAGGCTCCCAGACCACCAGCATTATTGCCATCGGTAATGATGTAATCCTCCAAAGGAGGTAATTTTTTGGTTTCAAAACGGTCTTTCTTTTCAATATTCTCGGCCGCGTATTCATAGCCCAGCTTGACCATATTGAAGTTTGATTCAGCGATCTTTGGGTTATTGGAAAAATGGTTATAAATTGTAAAATGCAGGTCATCCAGGGGAATTCTCAAAACCTGGCTAACGATGCCGACATAAAGCATGTTTTCCATGAAGGTGACCAACTTGCGGGGAACATCGGTCTTTTTGATCAATTCCTTGATCGGCATTGGATAATAGGTCAGATTCGGATTGAGATTTTCCGGCAGATTGAGATTATCGGCATAAAAGACTACGCCGCCGGAAGGAAGATAGGTCATATCCTTTTCAAAGGTAACCTGATTCATGGCCACAACGATATCATCGTAAGGAAGCCGTCCGGTATAACCCTTTTGAGAGGCCCGGATCACAAACCAGGTTGGCAAACCCTTGATATTTGAGGGGAAAATATTTTTCCCGGCTGTGGGGATGCCCATATGAAAAAGCGTCTGATAAAGAATGTTGTTTGCAGTCGCACTGCCCGAACCATTAACGGTACAGATCGAGATACAAAACTCGTTAACGATCGGCCCTTCTCCTTCATAAGTTATCTTGTTCAAATCAAACATTAAGATTCTCTCCTTTATTCAAATCTTTGTTTTAGTGTCGCTTTACTATTACTTCTAACAATTTCAAAATGCGTTACTAATGCCTGATAACCCACTTCGTATTGTTTGGATACGATTGCCTGATAGATCTTTTGGTGATAATTCCAGACATTCTCCAAACTCGTCTGATCATTGTACAACCTGATCTCAGAATCGTGGAACAGATCCCAATAGGATTCCAGGATGCCATTCAAATAAACATTATTCAAAGGGCGATAAATGGCAAGGTGAAAATCACGATGCTCCTGAACAGGCGCGACAAGCGGCCGTTTGCCAATTTTGGCCATCGCGCTTTCCACAATGTTTCCAAGCAGCTCCACATCCTCACTGTTTAACCTGACAACAGCTTCCTGCCAGTAGGCCAACTCCAGATGCTGACGAACTGACAAAAGATCCCAGATCATCTCAGGATTGATCTCTATGCCAAATTTGCTTGCCAGACATATTGCAGGGCTGATGGAAAAGGAAGAAACCTGAATGCCGGTTTTGGTCTTTACTTCAACCAGTTGAAGCTGCCGCGCGACTTCCAGTTGTTCCCGAACGGCGGCATTGCTCAGGCCCAGATCCTTGGCCAATTGGGCAATGCTGGGGATACTTTTTTCCTCATTGACAGTTTTTGCCAGATAAGCAAGGAGCGCAGACTTTGCAGGTTTCATAATAGTATTAATCTGATTAATAATATTAATCAGATCGTCCTGATTATACGCCCGCGAGGTGTAAAGGTCAAGCAATACGCGAATGAAATATGCGAATGAAAAAACCGTAATACTTTCAATGGATTCTAATCCCACACTGCTCTGAATAATAGGTCGAAATTGAAATTGCCCAAAAGGGGGCAATTTCAATTCGACATTCGATGAACAGAAATGCGGTAACAGATTCATTGTACAAGTCGGGATTAAATGAATTGGAGCCACCACTGTCCTAAGTAATCTGATCAAAAAAATCTATGAGACAATAACAATTGCACGCAAAAAAGGCTCTTTTTGTAAAATTTCATCCCAGGAACAGCCCTTACGGTACAATACGCACCATAACGACAACTAAAACTATGACGATCAGTGAATTTTCAATTCCTTTTAAATACAAAACCTGGCGCTCAAGTCCAATTCGTTGGGTGGCCAGTCATGCCCTCCACCATTGGCCCATCTTTTTGCTGGCCGCGCTGGGCGCTATCGGGAATGCCGCCCTGGCTTCGGTTCCCGCCATTGAGTTTGGCAAGGTTTTTGAGAATCTGACCTCCGGTCAACCGTTGGTTGAAGTCTTCCTGAGAGGCGCTGCCATTGTCTGCATTTCGCAAACCATTCGCGGTCTGATGCAATTCATGCGCAATTTTGGCTTTGAGGTCATGGCCCAGATGGTCGAACGCGACGTGCGCGAAGAGTTTTACATCAGCCTGCTTGGCAAAAGCATGACCTTCCACAGTCTGCAATCGATTGGCGATCTGATGGCGCGCGCCACCAATGACATTCGCGAAGTCAATTACATTTTCAGCCCGGGCATCAACATGGTCTTTGGCTCGGTCAATTTCCTCTTTATCCCGCTGACAATTGGCGCTGCCATTCATCCGGCTTTGCTGCTGACGCCGGTGATCTTCATCATCGCCTATTTCCTTTCCATCTGGCATTATTTGCGCATCCTTAAGCCCATCACGACTGAGGTCCGCGCCACCTTCGGCAAAATGAACAGCCGTCTGGCGGAAGATATCGACGGCATCGAGACCGTCAAAGCCGCTGCTCAGGAAGAGAAAGAGATCGAGCTCTTTCGGGAAAACACCAAAGCTTACCGTGACGCGACCATCAAACAGGGCGATGTCGAAGCGCGCTTCCTGCCCATCCTCCTGCTCGCGCTTGCCATGGGTTTTGGGCTTCTGCACGCCCTGATCCTGGCCCGCCAGGGTGCGATCGAGCTCAGCTCTGTCATCTCTTATTTCAGCGCCTTGGCGATGCTCGGTTTTCCGACCAACACGTCCATTCGTTCCTATTCCATGATCTCTTCAGGCCTGGCTGGCGCTCGCCGCTTGCTCAATATCATGAATTCCGAAAACAATCTGGATGAGAACAACGATGGCCACGCCTCAGAAATATCCGGCGATGTTGAATTCAGAAATGTCAACTTTAGCTACGAGGAAGGCAATGCAACGCTTGAAAACATCAATTTCAAGGTCAAAGCCGGACAAACAGTAGCAATCGTTGGCCAGACCGGTTCCGGAAAGACCAGCCTCATCCGTCTGATTAACCGCACCTACGACCCAATGCAGGGGCAGGTTCTGATCGATGGTGTTGACCTGCGCGAGTGGAAGCTTGACAGCCTGCGTTCGCAGATTTCCATCATTGAACAGGATATCTTCCTCTTCTCCAAAACAGTCGCCGAGAACATTGCTTTTGGCAAGCCTCAGGCCAGTCGGGATGAGATTCGACTGGCAGCAGACAAAGCTCAGGCAAGCAATTTTATTGCAGAACTTGAAGATGGCTACGAAACCGTCATCGGCGAACGCGGCGCCACGCTCTCCGGCGGGCAGCGCCAACGCCTTGCGCTTGCGCGCGCTTTTTTGACCGACCCCCGCATCCTTATCCTGGACGACTCGACCAGCGCGATCGACAGCAAAACCGAGGACGAGATCCAACGCGCCATCAAAACCGCTTCCGCCGGGCGCACGACCTTCATCATCACCCACCGCCTTTCACAGATCCGCTGGGCAGATCTCATCATCGTTATGCGCAAAGGGCGCATTTCCGCCATTGGCACCCATGAGGAGCTGATGCGAACATCACCCGCCTACCAGGCAATTTTTGGAGAGGTCTGATGGGATTTCATCAAGGTCTTTCGGGCGAGTCTTATGACCGCAAATACAGCAACAAGGCGCTCTTGCAGCGCATCTGGGATTATGCTAAACCTTATAAAAAGGTGCTTACCCGCATCATTCTGATCGTCCTGATCAGTGCCGCTATTGGCGCGGTACCACCGGTTCTGGTCTCGCGCATTTTGGACTCCAACGCCGGTCTTGAAGCGCCTTTCAGCAGTTTCCTGCTGCTGGTTGGGGCTGTGATCCTGATCGAATTACTTGGCTACGTCTCCTATTATCTCCTCAAACGGATGATGGTTCGGGTGGTGGGGAACACCATTCGCGACCTGACTGTGGACGCTTTCAGCGCTTCGGTCCGTCAGGACTTGTCCTTTCACGACAAATTCGCCTCCGGCCGCATTGTTTCCCGCATCACCACCGACAGCGACGATTTCGCCATGCTCATTCGCTTGACGACCGATGTCGTTTCCAGTGCCGTTCAATCGATCGTAGTCGCGATCATTCTGCTACGCACCGAATGGCGCCTGGCTTCTGTCCTTTTGGCTTTCATTCCCATTGTTGTTCTGGTGGTCGCCAGCTACCGCAAGCTCGCCCGCAGAGTGACCACCACCGGCATGAGGGCAATGGCAAACGTGAACGCCACCATCAAGGAAACCATCAGCGGCATCTCCATCGCCAAAAACTTCCGTCAGGAAGAAGCCATCTACAAAGAATTTCTGGAATCAAACCACGGTTCGTTTAACGTTAATGTAAGACGCGGCTTCGTGCTCTCGATCGTTTTTCCGACCATGCGTACGTTAAGCGGTATCGCGATTGCTTTACTGGTCTATTTTGGCGCGTTGACGGTCAATCAGGGTCTCATCACCGCGGGCGCGTGGTATATGTTCCTCTTGTCCAGTGACCGCTTCCTGATGCCCATTTTGAGCATCACCTCCTACTGGACGCAGGTACAGACCGGTCTTTCAGCCGCTGAGCGTATTTTTGCCCTGATCGACAGCGAACACAGCGTCGTGCAGAAAGAAACGACCCAAACCCCAAAGATCACAGGGAAAATTGACTTCAACGATCTCCATTTCAGCTATATCCCTGGCGTACCCATCCTGGATGGCTTCGACCTGCATATCAAACCGGGCGAAAACGTTGCCATTGTTGGCCACACCGGAGCTGGAAAATCCTCCCTGGCAAGACTGGTCACCCGGTTCTATGAATTCCAGGAAGGCGAACTTCTGATCGATGACATTGACATTCGCCGCTACGACCTGACCGAGCTGCGCATGCAGATGGGCATCGTCAACCAGGTGCCCTTCCTCTTTGAGGGCACGATTGAGGAAAACATTCGTTTTGCCCAACCAGATATCAGCCGGGAAGATATCTTACGCCTCGCCAGCACGATCGGAAACGGCGATTGGCTGGAAACCTTCTCCCATGGGCTCGACACTCAGGTCGGGGAGCGCGGCGCTCACATTTCCATGGGGCAGCGTCAACTGGTCGCCTTGATGCGCGTTTTGGTACACCAACCGGCAATTTTCATCCTTGATGAAGCCACCGCCAGCATTGACCCCTTCACCGAACAACAGATCCAACAGGCGCTTAACCTGATCCTCAAGCGGTCCACCAGCATCCTGATCGCGCATCGTCTTTCGACCGTCAAATCCGCCGACCGCATCATTGTGCTCGATCACGGCAAGATACTGGAGGAAGGCACGCATGAGCAGCTCATGGCAACCAGCGGTCACTATGCCAGCCTCTACAACACCTACTTCCGGCACCAGTCTCTGCAATACGTTGAAGAAGCCGGTGAATTGCTGAAGAAAACGGCTTGACCGCCCAAGAAAATCAAAAACCTCTATAATTGAGCCATGACGGAAAATAATAAGGTCATCATAGCGATGAGCGGCGGCGTTGACAGTGCCGTCGCGGCGGTTTTGCTGCAGAGACAGGGCTATCAGGTACAAGGCCTGACCCTGCGCCTCTGGCATTACAGCAGCGCGGAACAGGATGGCATCCAGGCAGCCAAAGAGGTGGCGGATAAAATCGGCATACAACTAACGGTTCTTGACGCCAGGGAAGATTTCAGGAGGGAGATCGTTCAAGCCTTCCTGACCAGTCATCAGAATTGCCTGACCCCAAACCCCTGTGTCCTATGCAACAAAGCCCTGAAATGGAACAAAATCCTTGCTTTTGCTGATGAACAAGATGCCAAATTCGTCGCCACGGGCCATTACGCGCGCGTGCAGCAATCAGCCGATGGCTTGTTTCAGCTTTATCGTGCCAAAGACCTCGAAAAAGACCAAAGTTACATGCTCAGTCAACTGGGCCAAAACGAACTGTCAAGGACGATCTACCCACTGGGAGATCTGACCAAGGAACAGGTGCGCCAGATCGCGCGGGAAATTCACCTCAATGTCGCTGAGCGTAAGGACAGTCAGGATCTCTGTTTTGTGAACAGGCAGGATTATCACACTTTTCTACAGGAAAACCTGCGCGACCTGATGCGATCAGGCGCAATTCGCACACGGGAAGGTAAACTTCTCGGACAACACAACGGTCTGGCTTTCTATACAATTGGGCAGCGCAAAGGGCTGCCCGCCTACACTCAGGCGCTCTACGTCATCGAAAAAGACCCTCTCGCCAACACGCTTATCGTTGGAACCACTAATGAACTCGGCAAAACTTCTTTTCACGTAGCAGACCCGAACTGGATCGGCGGCGCTGCGCCGGATTTCCCGCTCCATTGCGATGTCAAGATCCGATACCAGGCCAAACTCGCAGACGCTCAGCTGACCCAGACCAATGATGGCAAGCTTTTGGTCAAACTTGCCGAGCCTTTACGCGATATCACCCCCGGTCAGGCAGCTGTTTTTTATCAGAGAGACCTGGTTTTGGGCGGCGGAACGATCATCGAAAGCGATTGAAATGACTCTGATAAAAATGTGGAATGCCTGATAGAATAGTAATATATAAAAGGCTTGATTCAAGCCTGGTTTGAAAGACAGTACATGCAAAAGGAGAAGCAATGTTAGTACCACAAGAAATTAAATATCAAAAAACAGATGAATGGGTGAAGATCGTCAATGGCGTCGCCACCATCGGTATCACCGATTACGCTCAGGACGCGCTTTCTGACGTCGTTTTTGTCGAATTCGCGATCGATCCCGATGATGAGGTCAGCGCCGGTGATAGCCTTGCCACCATCGAATCCGTCAAAGCCGCGGCCGAAGTCGTCTTCCCCGTTAGCGGCAAGGTGCTCGAAGTCAATCAGACAGTCATCGACACCCCTGAGACCCTTAACAGCAGCCCCTACGAAGAAGGCTGGCTGGTCAAAGTTCAGGTTGCTGACGAAAGCGAAATGGACAGCTTGCTCGACGCGGCAGCCTACGACGCCTATTGCAAGGAACGCTAAACCATGTTCACACCCCACACGAAAAACGATGTGGAGGTGATGCTTAAATCTATCGGGGCCGAAAAGATCGAGGATCTCTTTAAAGTGATCCCCGAGCAATTTCGTTACCCCGATTTGAGTTTGGCGCCGCGCCTCACTGAAATGGAGGCAGTCGCTGAACTCGAAAACATCGCCTCTGCCAACGGCACCACCAAAGACTTTCTAAGCTTTTTGGGTGCAGGTGCCTATGATCACTACATCCCCGCCGCGGTTGACAATTTGCTCCAGCGCGGTGAATTCTATACCGCTTACACCCCTTATCAGCCCGAAATTTCTCAGGGCACACTCCAGGCTATTTTTGAATTTCAGAGCCTGATCTGCCGCCTGACCGGCATGGACGTTAGCAACGCCTCGCACTACGACGGCGCCACAGCTGCCGCCGAAGCGGTCATTCTGGCGACCGGTCATTTCCGCAACAAGCGCAAAAAAGTGCTGCTTTCCCGCGCGCTGAACCCACAATATCGTCAGACAATCCGCACCTATATGCAGACGGACGAAACTCTGCAAATCCTGGGTGATGATGCTGAAACCGGCACCAATATCAAAAACCTGATCGCTCAGATCGACAATGACACCGCCCTGGTCATGGTCCAGTACCCGGACTTCTTTGGGCGCATTATTGACTATAAAGAACTGATCGAAACGGCGCATGCCCACGGCGCGCTGGTGGCCATGGCCGTCAATCCGACCGCCCTGGGTCTGTTAACACCCCCTGGCGACCTCGGAGCTGATATCGCGCTGGGTGAAGGCCAACCCCTCGGCATTCCCCTCTCCTTCGGCGGCCCCTGGCTCGGCTTCTTTGCCGTCAAAAACGCGCTTTTGCGCAAGATCGCTGGTCGTTTGGTCGGAGAAACCACGGACGTCGAAGGCAAACTGGCCTACGTCCTCACGCTTACCGCCCGCGAGCAGCACATCCGCCGCGAAAAAGCCTCCTCAAACATCTGCAGCAACCAGGGTCTGATGACGCTGGCAGCGACAATTTACCTGAGCGTTTTGGGCAAACACGGCTTCAAGCAGGTCTCAAACCTCTGTTATCAGAAAGCTCACTATGCCGCGGAACAGATCGCATCGATCGACGGATTTGAAGTCATGTTCCCCGAAACACCCTTCTTCCACGAATTTGTGGTCAAATGTGAGCAGCCGGTCGATGAGCTCCTCGAACACCTGCTGGAACATGATATTTTCGGCGGATACAAACTCGAAAATGACTATCCGGAACTTCAAAACTGCTTCATGCTGGCAGTAACTGAAAAAATTAGCCGCGAGGATATCGACTACCTTTGTGACGTCCTCGGGGAGGTGGATCATGACTGAACCGACCATTTTTGATCTCTCAGTTCCCGGTCGCAAAGGCGTGACCTTCCCGGAACCAGACGTTCCCGAAATCGCTTTGCCGGAAGCATTCCTGCGTGAAGACCTGCCCATCCCGGAAATGTCTGAGATGGACGCTGTCCGTCATTTCAGCAGCCTCTCACAGAAAAACTACGCGATCGACCTGGGCTTCTACCCTCTTGGCTCCTGTACCATGAAGTACAACCCCAAGGTCAACGAAGTTACCAGTCGTCTGCCTGGTTTTGCCTCGGTTCATCCCCTTCAACCGATCGAAAGTGTTCAGGGCAGCCTGTATTTGATGTATGAACTCCAGAACATGCTGGCTGAAATTGCTGGGTTCGCCGGCGTGACGCTCATGCCGGCTGCTGGCGCGCAGGGAGAATTGACCGGCACACTGATCATCAAAAAGTACCATGCCGACCGCGGGGACCATCAACGCACGCGCATGCTCATTCCCGATTCTGCCCACGGCACCAATCCTGCCTCATCAGCCATGCTGGGTCTGGATATCGTTCCGCTGCCTTCGGATGAGCGTGGTAACGTCAATCTGGACGCGCTGCGCGAGCTTTGCGATGACCGCCTGGCTGGTCTTATGTTGACCAACCCCAACACACTTGGTCTCTTTGACGAAAACGTTGTGGAAGTCATTAAGATCGTCCACGAAGCCGGTGGTCTGGTCTACGGCGACGGCGCCAACATGAACGCGCTGCTGGGCGTCTTTAGGCCCGGCGATGTTGGCATCGACGTATTGCACTTCAACCTGCACAAGACCTTCTCCACCCCACACGGCGGTGGTGGTCCTGGTTCCGGGCCCGTTGCTGTTCAAAAGCATCTTCTGCCCTTCCTGCCGGATCCAGTGGTCGGCATCATCAACGAAGGCGACGACGACGAAGCTCCTTTGTACGGCTTCATCCATCCCGAGAAGAGCATCGGCCGCGTCAAAACCTTTTACGGTCATTTTGGCGTGCTCGTCCGTGCTTACACCTACATTTCCATGTTGGGTCAGGAAGGATTGCGAGACGCAGCCGAAAAGGCAGTGTTGAACGCCAACTATCTGCAGGAAAAGCTCAAAGGCACCTACACCTTGCCCTATGATCGGGTCTGCATGCATGAGTTTGTCCTCGAAGGTCGTTGGAAAGATGTTCCCGACATTCACGCGCTGGACATCGCCAAACGACTGATGGATTACAAGTTCCATCCGCCTACAAACTACTTCCCGCTCATCGTTCCCGAAGCGCTCATGATCGAACCGACCGAGACCGAGAATAAGGAAACTCTGGATCGCTTTGTTGATGTGATGCTTAAGATTGCCGAAGAAGCCCGCACCAATCCACAGCTGCTCAAAGACGCACCCCACAACACGCCCATCCGACGTGCTGATGAGCTCAAGGCAGCCAGAGATCTGATGCTTTGCTGCTCCTCCGGTCTGGAGTAAACGAATAAACGATCTGAAACACGATCGCAAAAAAAATAGAAACGGATTCCACTTTTATCCTGTTCTTTATCAAAAAAGTGGAATCCGATTTTTTAGATCTGTCTTTAGATCATTTCTTTTTTCAAAGTCTCAACGATATTCGCCTTCTTTGCCTGACGGCTGGAGAACTGCATCGCCATCATCGTGATCAACAAGACCACCACGATCACAACCCCGATCGCAAGCCAGGGTACCATAAACCTGACGCTGAAAGCCCGTTTGGTGATGACAAAGAAGACATAATTCAGGCCCATGCCGAGGGGCAATCCAAACAGCAGCGCCACCACGCCAAAATAGAGGCTCTCAAATTGCAGCATCTTATTAAAACTGCCTGGAGTCATCCCAACACTGCGCAGCATGGCAAATTCACGGCTGCGCAAACGGATGCCGGTCAGGATCGTATTCAGAATATTGGTCACGCCGATCAGCGCGATGAGCGTCACAAACCCGTAGACGAAAACAGACACGATCGTCTGAACCTTGATGGTGGAAGACTGGTACATGTCCTGGTTTTCAATGTAGGTTTCACCGATCCGTTGAGCAAGCTGAATATCCTGAATTTCTTTGACCACTTTTTCAGAAAGATCAGTTTTTATCAATATTCGTTCAGAATGTAAAACATCTGGGCGTAAACCGGGACCAAGACTTTCGAAGAATTGTAAAAGGTTCTTGTCGGAGACAAAGGCAGTCAAAAGATTGACTCGCCCAATACCGATGTCAAAAGGACCTTTTTCAAGCATGGCAAATACAGTCATTCTTGAAACTTCAAATCGTTTTGAAGAATTGTTTGAGTCATACACTCCCAATTCAATATCGAACTGTTCGCCTGTTTCAACCGAGATCCATGGTCTCTCGATCAGTTTACCACTCTGATTAAGAGTAACCATCGGATTAAACAGGATCACTAGTAAAGAACCATCTTCCGAATTCTTTTCGACGATATCGTTTTCTTTCAGGATCTCTTCATATTCATCTTCTTTCAGAATTTCAAAGCGAATGCCAACTGGCTGTTCCCCTTCTCCAACTGATAATTGATCAGAAACCCAGCTTCCATCTCTACGAAATTCGATTGGCAGACTATTCTGAGGCATCACAACATCACCATAGGCTCTTTGCACTACCACGGTGTCTTCAACTTCAGGAATGTTGCCGATCGCTTGATAAAAAGCATCGATCTCTTCAGGGCTGGCGTTGGATTGCACCCGCACCACAACCGGATATTCAAAATCGATCACCTGGGTGTCAGCTGCGCCAAAGGCGTATTGTCCAATCGAATAGACACCCAAAAACAGGATAATGCTCACGACCAGGGACAAAATTGTGATCACATAACCTTTGCTGTTGCGTTTGATGTTCTTGAGTGCCAGATCAGCTTCAAATCCGAAGATACGCCGCACCAATTTTGGCGTTCGTATTTTATCGCCTTTGATTTTGATATCCTGCGTTTGCCGGATGGCCTCAATTGGTGAAACGTTGGCAGCGCGTCTGGCAGGCCCCATCGCGGAAACAAAAATGGTCACCAGGGCAAATAATATAGAAAACACGATCAAGCCAGGAGTAACGATAACACTCAAATTGACAGTGGACTCATTCGTCAGCGAGTTAATGATCGGCTCCACCAGATGCAAGGTCATGGTAATGCCGACAATTCCAGCCAAAATGCCGATCGGAATCGCCACCAAAGCAATGATCAATGCCTCACCATAAATGGCTTTCTTCTTTTGCTCCTTCGTTGCGCCAACGCTTGCCAACATCCCAAGCTGCCTGCTGCGTTCCACGACCGAAATACTGAAAGCGTTTGAGATCAGGAAAACCGAACCCACCAGAATGACCAGTAACAGAACACCCACGAAAAGATAGACTGTGATCAGATTATCCTGCGAGAGAATTCCGTAGGTGCGGACAAGATTCGTGTTGTATTCGATCTCCATGTCAGATAATCCGAAGGCATACCCAAGCTGATTGGCGTGTTTATTGGCTGCCTTGGTGACATTTTTCCACGTCACCAGGGCAGAAACCTGATCGTTCTCCGCTAAATCAGCACGATCCAAAAAGCGGATCAGGCTGAAACCAGGCATAAAATAATTTTCCTGTGATGGTTGCTTAATTATTCCAACAACAGTCACTTCTTCAGCTGATACAAGCCGCAGTTCTTCGGTTTCAGGCTGCCCTTCCCAGGGTTCGTTGTAATTGTCATCCAACCCAAGTTCAACGGACTCCTGCTCTTCGCTTGCGATTGAGAACCGCTTGCCAACTTCCAGGGTGAGTTTATCGCCAATATTGATGTCAAGCCCACCCATCCTCATGGCTTCGACCGAGATAGCCGCTTCACTTTCATTGGCTGGGAATCGGCCCTCTGCGAGCTTCAGACCATAGGTTCCAATGCAGTTTTTATCCATCGACATTAAGACCAGATAGGGTTTGAAGGCCGCTTTGGAATCCTCCAGCTTCGAAAACCCATCCAGTCTAAACAAGGATACCCAGGCTGTGTTCGCATCCCTTGCCAGAATATCAACACCTTTTAAACTGATGTCGTTGTAGCGAACATGCCAGTTGCCGTAATCCTTTATCATTAATTCCCGATTGGCTCGCAAAAAAGACATCATCAGGGTCGGGACGGCTGTGATCATGGCAGTCGATATGATCACGCCAATGATCGTCACCAGCGTGCGCGTTCGATTGAGCCTGAGGAAGCGTTGCGTTAGTTTACGAATGATGTTCATTTTCGAATCACCTCATCGCGCACGATCCTGCCGTCTTCCATGCCCAGAATTCGGTCTGCCTGCAGGGCAATATTCTCATCATGGGTGACGATGATGACCGTTTGATGAAATTTTTTGTTCGACAAGCGCAATAGTTGCAAAATTTCCGCGCTGTTTTTGGAATCCAGATTGCCTGTTGGTTCATCTGCCAGCAATAGCGCCGGATTGTTGATCAGCGCCCTGCCGATCGAAACACGCTGTTGTTGACCACCGGAAAGCTGATTAGGCAGATGATTAAGTCGGTCGCCCAGTCCGAGCGTACTTACAATTTCATCCAGATAGACCTTCTCAACCTTGCGACCGTCGAGCAGCAAAGGTAAGGTGATGTTCTCTTCCACATTCAGCACCGGGATGAGATTGTAAAACTGATAGATCAGACCGATCTGTCGTCGGCGGAAGATCGCCTGTTTACTTTCATCCAGGCTAAAGATATCGACATTGTCTACAAAGACCTTGCCCGAGGTGGGCGTGTCCACACCGCCGAGAATATGTAGCAAAGTTGATTTACCCGATCCACTTGCCCCAACAATAGCGATAAATTGTCCTTTCTCAACCGAAAAAGAAACTTCATCCAATGCTTTAACGATCGTTTCACCACTTCCATAGTGTTTGCTTAGGTTTTGAACATTTAAAATTTCCATATTTTTCTCCATCTGAAGATTTATGAAATAATTCTAAGAGATGGCTATGACAAAGAAGTGACAGAAACGGTGACAGTTTTGTCACACGACCTGTTTGTAGAATTTGATCGAGAACAAACTGCCTTTGCCCGGATGGGAGCGGGCGGTGATGGTCGCGTTTTGCTTTTCGAGCAAAGATTTGCTCATCGCGAGACCGATCCCAATGCTGTCTTTGGAGGCATCGCGAGCCCTGTAGAAACGTTCGAAAATGTGGGGCAGGTCCTGCGCTAAGATTCCTTCGCCGCTGTCCTGAACCTCGATGAGATCAAACAACGGGCTTTTTTCAGCCCGAATTGAGACTTTTCCACCCTCTGAGGTGTGTTCGATCGCGTTTTTAATTACATTCGTGAGCGCTTCGCTGGTCCAGTTTGGATCGCAGTAAATCCTCATGTCAACGGGAATTTCCATTTCAATTTTCAGGTTTTTCACTTCTGCTGGGATCAAAAGATGACGCATGGCCTGCTCAATCAGAGATTCAACATTCATATCCACCGAGGTAAATTGCAGGGCACCGGCATCCATCTGCGCCATGCGCAATAACGCGCTCACAAGCCATTCCAACCGCTGGATCTGACTCAGGATACTGCGCGTGAACTCAACCCGTTTTTCAGTGGAAATGCTTTCTGATTGCAGCAATTCAGTCATCACTGATATGGAAGTTAGCGGCGTCTTAAGCTGATGGGAAATATCCGAAAGCGCCTGGGCAAGAAATTCTTTTTCCTTCAAAAGACAGGAAGCTTGCTCCCGCAGCATGACAGTCACTTTGTATATCTCGGATTTGAGAATATCCAGCTCACCTTCTTTGGAATCGCGCACGTCCAGCCCATATTCTCCAACCGCGATTCGTTTGAGAACCTGAGCAAGTTCCTCAATTTTCCTGTATCGCCAGAAGGTAAAAACCAAAAACAAAAAGATCAATCCAAGTGCCAGAATAAGGCTGATCCATGTAGCAAATTCGGGAAGTTTAAAAGCCGCAAAAACGGCAATACCGGAAAACAAAACAATTGCGGAAATAAAGATCAGGATTTCACGATTGCGGACCACATCAACCTGACTTGTATCCCAATCCCCTCACAGTCAGGATCAACTTTGGATCCTGAGGGTCGTCTTCGATCTTCTCCCGCAGGCGTTTGATATAGACCGTGATCGTATTGTCATTAAGAAAGTCCCCACCAACATCCCAAAGTTGCTCCAAAAGTTGATTGCGCGAAAAGACCCGGCCGGGATAATTGGCGAAGACAAGCAAAAGCTTGTATTCCAGGGCGGTCAACTGCAAATCTTCGTCTCCCTTTGTCACCCTGGCCTTATTTTGATCGATCACGACATCGCCCAATATCAACAGGCTATGCGCAGTTCCGCGTTTTTTATAAGGTCTTAATGCTGAATTAATACGCGAGATCAGCTCCCTGACCCGAAATGGCTTGGTGATATAGTCGTCCGCGCCAAGGTCCAGCCCCATGACCACATTGACTTCGCTATCCATGGCGGTCAGCATGATCACCGGAATTTCGCCTTTGGCTTTGATCATCTTGCACAAGTCGTAGCCGCTTCCATCCGGCAGACTGACATCCAGCAGGGCCAGGTCAAAATCTTCTGTCCTGATCGTCTCAAGCGCCTGGGCAAAACTGGCACAGACCAGACTTTCAAACCCTTCTTCTTCCAAAAGGTAAGTCAGGCCAGCAACAATGGCGCGATCATCCTCAACCAGCAATATCTTCAAGAATGCCTCTAATCCTCCAGCAGGAGACTGACCGGGCAATGGTCAGAACCCATGATATCGCCGTGAATTTCAACCGCTTTGACCCGATCCATTAATTCAGAACTGACCAGGAAATAATCCAGACGCCAGCCGATGTTCCGTTGCCGGGCGAAAGTCCGGTAGGTCCACCAGGTGTATTCCACCTTATCAGGGTAAAGCGCGCGATAGGCATCAACAAAGTTATGCTCTAAGTATTTATCGATCCAAACCCTTTCTTCCGGCAAAAAGCCTGTGTTTTTCTCGTTGGCTTTTGGGTTGGCAAGGTCAATTTCGTTATGGGCTGTGTTAAAGTCGCCGGTGATGATCACTTTCTCCCCTCTCGCGTGATGTCCATCACAGATCTCAAGCAATTTGGCATAAAAATCCAACTTAAAGGGAACCCGTTTATTCTCTTCCCCACCGTTTGGGAAATAAATGGTGTACAGGAAGAAATCTTCATACTCGAGGCGAATCGTGCGACCTTCGTTATCAAAACGTTCCTCTCCCAAACCGGTCTGAATGGAGAGCGGTTCCGGCTTGTACAAAACAGCTGTGCCGCTGTAGCCGGGACGCTCAGCGGAATGCCAGAAACTTTGATATTCCGGATGATCACGAATTAATTCCGGCACCTTATCCGGTTTGGCTTTGATTTCCTGCATGCCCAAAATATCCGGTTGGACTGTGTCAAGCCAGTCGAAACCATCTTTCTTAACTACTGCTCTGATGCCGTTGACGTTCCAGGTTGTAATTCTCATTAGAAAGCATCCTTTCAAATAATGGTAAACTTATCGATTGAATATGAAAGATTATACCAAGACCTCGTTTACTTTTTTCTGGCGTTTTGGCCTCGTTCTGCTGATTGCCGTATCACTGCTCAATTTAAGCCGCGATCCAGGCCAGGCGCAAACGACCTATCCCGAGTACATCGTTGTCTACGGCGACACGCTCTCGTGGATCGCGCTTCGCTTTGATACCACCGTTGAAGACCTCCAAAGCCTGAATGGCCTGGACGCCTCCAGCGGGCTTCACCCTGGTGACCATCTGAAGATTCCAACTTTGGCCGGCATGCAGGGCATTCTGACCACGGAATTCGTGCCGCTCGGCTCGAGTCTGACCAGCCTGAGCAGACGCAGTCAGGCCGAACCCGCCGATCTGATCAAAGCCAACCAGCTTACCAGCCCTTCAGAGCTCTTTATTGGCCGTGAGATCGTCATGACCCGGTCCGAGAATGGTTCGGCCATGCAAACGATGGATTCCCTTAAAACCGGACAAAGCTTTTTTGAAGCCTCGATCCTGGCCGGGCAAAACACCTGGCAGCTGGCAGAAATGAACCGTCTTGAGAATCCTTCGCACGGTCTGCCGATGGACACCTATTTCAAGCCTTCTGATGTCGATTCTCCCAACAACCTCGCCATTCCAGGCTTGAAATCCATCGTTATTGATAATCTTCCCATGATCCAGGGTGACACTTACCTGATCAAAGTCACCAGTGAAAGCCCTGTCACCGTCAAGGCCAGCCTCAACGGCAAGGAACCTGTTTTTGTGGATATGGGTAACGGGATGCAAATGGCTTACGGCGCCATTCACGCCCTGACCGAGATTGGTGTATATCCGCTCACCATGGAATTTACCAACAGCGACGGCGAAACCTACCGTTTTGACCAGTATGTCATGATCAACAGTGGTAATTTTGCCACCGATCAACCGCTGGATGTGGACCCGTCCACCGTAGGCACTGAAGAAGTCAAGCGGGAAGATGCTGCTTTTAAACAAATCGTGGCCCCGATCACCCCTGTTCAACAATGGGATGGTCTTTGGTATTCCCCGGCGCAGGACGCCGACTGCATCATCTCTTCTTTTGGCAGCCGCCGTACTTATAACGACGATCCCACCCTCTACTACCATACCGGCCTCGACCTTGGCTATTGCAAGGGAACGGATGTTTACGCTCCGGCAGTCGGAACGGTGGTGGCTGTTTTACCGGATCAGATCGTACGCGGCAACACGCTCGTTATCGACCATGGTTTGGGTGTTTATTCGATCTACATGCATTTGAACAGCTTCAACGTCAACGTGGGCGATATTGTCGCGCCTGGACAGTTGATCGGCATCATCGGCACGACCGGCCGCTCAACCGGGCCGCATCTGCACTTCGAGATCGATATTCAGGGCACGCCCGTCAATCCCCTGACCTGGCTGCGTCGGGCTTTTCCTTAAAATGAAAGAAGCAACCAAAGTTGCTTCTTTTGTGTGCGCTGAGAGGGAGTTGAACCCT